>JASLAP010000692.1 GCA_030147065.1 Pseudonocardia sp.
GAGCTGTGGAGACGACATCGACGACCTCGGACGAGCGGTCCCGGGAGCGCACAGCGGCCCGGATCGCCGAACTGGCCGTGGAGCGCGGGCTCACCGTGGCCGCGGCCGAATCGCTGACCGGTGGGCAGGTGTCCACCGCGCTGGCCGCCGCCGAGCAGGCCAGCCAGTGGTTCCGGGGTGCCGTGGTCGCCTACTCGACCGAGGTCAAGCACGAGCTGCTCGGGGTGCCGACCGAGGAGGTCGTGCACCCCGAGGCGGCCAGCGCCATGGCCCGGCGCACCCGCGAGATGCTGCTCGCCGACGTGACGGTCGCCCTCACCGGCGCCGGCGGCCCGACCGATCAGGACGGGCGGGAGCCCGGGACGGTGTTCCTCGCCGTCGACGCCGACGACCACCACCGCGTCGTCCGGCTGGAGTTCGACGCCGACGGCCCCCAGGAGGTGCTGGCCATGTCCACCGCCGCCGCGCTGGACGCCCTCGTCACCTACCTGGAGGAGCACGGGTGACGTGTCCGCCGGGCCGGGCGGCTCAGTCCCGGGCGAACTCGACGGTCCCCACCGTGCTGCCCGCCGGTGCCGGCCGGTAGCGGGGCAGCTCCGGCCCGGCCAGCCGCCCGTCCGGGGTGACCAGCGAGTCCGCCAGGGCGCGCAGGTGGTCGAGTTCGGCCGGATCGGGTTCGCCCTGGAAGGTCGCCTCCAGCGCCCGGCCGTACTCGGTGTGGTCGTGGCCGGGAGCCAGGACCAGCCCGGGCCGCTCCGCCCGCAGCGCCCGGAGGCGGGCGATCGAGTCCAGCTGGCGGTCCCTGGCACGGCGGCCGAGCATGATCGGCCGTACCTGGTCGCTGGCCAGGTGGCGCAGCGTGTAGACGGTGTCGCCGACGCAGAGCACCTGCCAGGCCCCGCCGTCGACGAGCACGCTGAGGTGCCCCATCGAATGTCCGGGCGTCGGCAGCAGGACGACCGAGCCGTCGCCGAACACGTCGTGGCTCGCCGGGAAGGGCCCGACCGCCGGCCCGTCGAACCGCACCAGATCGGGGTCGGAGAGCACGCCCTTGAGCGACGGGGTCCGCCGGAACGGGAAGATGCCCAGGTTGCGCGACCACCAGTCGTCCGCGGAGACCAGGAACCGGGCGCCGAGCAGGTCGCGCACCCCGCCGACGTGGTCCTCGTGCAGATGCGTGAGCACCACTGTGCGCACGTCCGCCGCCGACAGCCCGCGCCGCTCCAGGTGGCGCTGCAGTTGCTGGTCGGGCTCCAGGGAGTACTCGTCCTCGTCGAAGGCGGCGCGCAGCAGCGGGCCGTCGTAGTAGTCGCGGTGCTCGTGCGCCTGGCGCCAGGTGATGCCGGTGTCGACCAGCAGTGCGCCGTGCTCCGGGTGCTCCACCAGGAACACGTGCACCGGCACCGTCATGAAGTGGCTCTTGTCCCGCAGGAAGCGCAGCATCCCGCGCACCCCGAGCCACTCGGTGCCGCCGTAGAACTGGCCGAACGGAACCTTGGTGTCCCCGACGTGCAGCACGTGCAGCCTCATGGCTGTCCTCCCCGATCGGTGGCGGCCGCCGCCCACCCGTCCAGGTCGGCGGCGTCGATGAAGTCGAGCGAGCCCGGGTCGGCCCCGAGCGTGGTGTGGACGGCCCGCTGGTAGCCGTGGGCGGCGCGCTCCAGATCGCTGGTGGTGGCCGTGCCGTCGGCGATGCCGAGCAGCAGCAGGCCGATCCGGTCGGCGCCCTCCTGCATCAGCGAGAGCACCACCCGGGCGGCGCCGACCGGATCGGTCGCGGTGAACTGACCGGCCTCGACGCCCTCGGTCACCAGCCGCTCCACCAGCGGGGCGAACCGGTCCGCCGCGGCGCGCCGGGTCCGCACGTGGACCAGGGCGTTCTCGTCGGCGTAGAGGCTGCGCAGGGCGTCGACCAGGAAGCGGCGGTCGCGCACCTTGGCCCCGCCCAGCTCGCGCAGCAGCGCGCGGAGGCGGTCCCGCGGCGTGCCGTCACCGTCGACGACCGGGGCGAGCACCACCTCCCAGCGGTCGAGCCGGCGCTCCAGCAGCGCCTGCAGGACGTCGGACCGGGCGGTGAAGTAGTGGTAGAAGGCGCCCTTGGACATGCCGGTGCCGGCGATGACGTCCTGGATGGTGAGCCGGTCGAAGCCCTTCTCGGTGATCAACCGCTCGACGACGTCGAGGATCGCGTCGCGGCGGGCCGCGCGCTGGTCGTGGTCGACGGTACGGGCCATCCGGACTCCTTTAATAAACCGACTGCCGGTCTATTAAAGCACGGGGACCGTCGCCGCTGCGGAGCGGGCAGGATCAACCGGCGGGCGTGGCTTCCCGGGCGACCCGGTGGGCGACCAGCATCCGCCGCCCGAGCACCATCAGCGCCGCGGCCACCAGCATCGTCGTCGCGCCGATCAGCCAGGCCGCCGGGAACGACAGGTGCGTGGCCAGGAAGCCGAAGCCGACCGGCCCGAGGCACCCACCGCCGTACACCCCGACCTGCACGATCGAGGTCGCGGCGGCGGGGGCGGAGGGGTTGAGCCGCACCACCGCGAACTGCAGCAGCCCGGGCCAGGCCCAGCCGAGCCCGAACCCGAGCACGGTGCCGGCGACCAGGGCGACCGGGCCGGGGACGGCCAGCAGTGCGAGCCCGCCCGCCCCGAGCAGCAGGCTGCCGGCGACGACCGCGATGTGCCCGCCGGAGCGCCGGTCGGCCATCCAGCCGTGCAGCAGCCGCAGCAGCAGCCCGACGATGCTGCCCAGGGTCAGCGTCAGCCCGGCCAGCCCGGCGTCCACGCCCCGGTCGACGGCGGAGGCGACCAGGAAGATGCCCAGCGCCGAGGACGCCGCCGCGGCCAGCCCCGCGGCGAGCCCGATGACCGACAGCGCCCCGGTGGCCCGCTCACCCGGGGTGGACGGGGTCGGCTCGCGGCCCACCGTGTCCCGCGGGGCGACCAGCATCGCCGCGAGCGCCAGCCCGGCCCCGATCGCGTACGCCCAGCGCCAGCCCAGGGTCAGCGCGACCACCGGTACCGAGGCCCCGGACAGCAGGGTGGCCAGCGGGATGGCCGACTGCTTGATCCCGAACGACAGCCCGAGCCGGGACGCCGGGACGTAGCGGGCCAGGGTCAGGTTGGCCGCGAGCTGGCCGAGCACGTTGCACCAGGCCCCGGCCAGCAGGACCGCCACCAGCGCCGGGTAGGACCGGGCGAACAGCGCCAGCGATGCCATCACCAGCGCGGCGCCGAACACCGCGGCACGGCTGGTCGGCCCGGACCCGAACCGCTCGACGAGCCACCCGCAGGGCAGCGAGGCCAGCGCGCTCACCCCGAAGAACAGCGCCACCACAACCCCCAGCCCGGCCGGGTCGAAGCCCAGCTCGGCCGAGATCTGCACGGCCAGCCCGCCGGTCAGGAAGACCGGCAGCGTGCACACCGTCGTCGTGGTGACGGCGCCGACCGCCGCCCGGGTAGCCGGCAACATGTTCGCAACGCTAACCGACCTCGTGCGCGAGTTTCATGGCCATAGCCGTGAAACTCCCGCACGACCCCCGTTGAGCTGGAGGTATGCGCGTTCGACGGCTTGCAGGGCGAAGTCGCCGAAGGTGGGGAGGGCGCGGGCGGTGTCGGGGGCGGGGCGGCCCTCGGCGTGACCGAGGCGGGCGACGTCGGCGAGGTGGGCCAGGTCGGCCCGCTGCGCGCGGACGAACGCGGCGTCGACCACCGCACCGTGGCCGGGCACCACCGCCCCGGTGACCAGGTCCAGCAGGGCGTCGAGGGTGGCCGGCCAGTCCAGCGGGAAGCCGTCCCCGAACTGCGGTGGCGCGCCCTCCTCGACCAGGTCGCCGGCCACCAGCAGGTCCGCGTCGGGGATCAGCACGACCAGGTCGCTGTCGGTGTGGCCGCGGCCCAGGTGCCGCAGGTGCACCGGGCGCCCGCCGACCTCCAGGTCGGCCCGGTCCTCGACGACGGCGTCCGGCGCCACGAGCGGCGCGTCGGCGATCCGCCGGGCGCCCTCCTCGTCGCCGGCGGCGCGGTGCAGATCCGCGATCCGCGACCGCATCGCCAGCCCGTCGGGACCGGACAGCACCTCGGCGCAGCGCCGGTGGCCCCAGATCGCGGCCGGGCGGAACGCGGCGTTGCCGAAGGCGTGGTCGTAGTGGAAGTGGGTGTTGACCACGGTCCACGGGTGCGGCGTGACCGTCCGCACGGCCGCGGCCAGCTCGGCGCCCTCGGCCTCGTCCGAGCGGGTGTCGACGACGAGGCACGCCCCCTCGCCGACGACCAGCGTGACGTTGAGGTCCAGGCTCGCGTGCCGCCGGACGAACACCCGGTCGGCGACCTCGGCCCAGCGGTCCACCGCTACCCGCGGATGCGGTTGGCGTGCCCGGACCACTCCCGCTCGCGCAGCTCGAACTTCTGCACCTTCCCGGTCGAGGTCTTCGGCAGCTCGGTCACCACCTCGACCGCCCCGGGCGCCTTGTACCGGGCGATCTTCGTCTTGACGTGCTCGATCAGCTCCTCGGGCGTGGCCTGCTTGCCCTCGGCCAGTACGACGAACGCCTTGGGCCGCTCGCCCCACTTCTCGTCCGGCACGCCGATGACCGCGGCCTCCAGCACCGCCGGGTGCGACACGATCGCCTGCTCCACCTCGATGGTGGAGATGTTCTCCCCGCCGGAGACCACGATGTCCTTGGCCCGGTCGCGCAGCTCGACGTAGCCGTCGGGGTGCAGCACCCCCAGGTCGCCGGAGTGGAACCAGCCGCCGGCGAAGGCCTTCTCGGTCGCTGCGGGGTCGTCGTAGTAGCCGAGCATGACGTTGTTGCCGCGCATGACGACCTCGCCCATGGTGGCGCCGTCGGCGGGGACGTCGTTCATCCCGTCGTCGACCACCCGCACCCGGTCCGCGCAGACCATCCCGACGCCCTGGCGGGCCTGCAGCGCGGCCCGCTCGTCGCCCTCCAGGTCGGTCCAGCCCGGCTGGTACTGGTTCACCGTGTACGGCCCGTAGGTCTCGGTCAGGCCGTAGACGTGCACGATCCGGAAGCCGGTGCGCTCGGCGTGCGCGATCGTCGTCGGCGCCGGCGGCGCACCCGCGGTGGTGATGGTGATCGGCCTCTCCAGCGGGGTCGCCTCGGGCGCCCGCAGGATCGTGGTCACGACGGTCGGGGCGCCGTTGAGGTGGGTGACCCCGTGCTCCCGGATCAGCTGCCAGATCACGTCACCGCGGACCTCGCGCAGGCAGACGTGGGTGCCGCCGATCGCGGTCACCGCCCACGGCGTGCACCAGCCGTTGCAGTGGAACATCGGCAGCGTCCACAGGTAGACGCTGTCGAAGGTGTGCCCGGAGTGCACCACCTCGCCGAACGAGTTCAGATACGCGCCGCGGTGGGAGTACATGACGCCCTTGGGCCGCCCGGTGGTCCCCGACGTGTAGTTGATCGAGATGCAGGACGTCTCGTCGTCGACGCCCCAGCGCAGCGGCTCGTCGTTGCCGCGGGCGAGCAGGTCGTCGTAGGTGACGCCGCTGCCGGTGCCGTCCCCCGGGCTCGCCGGGTCGATCACCGTGATGATCTCCTCGACGGTCTTCAGCGCGCCGGCCACCCGGGCCACCGTCGGGTGCAGCGCGGCGTCGACCACCAGCAGCCTGGCCCCGGAGTGGTCGAGGATGTAGCGGACCTCGTCGGTGGACAACCGGGTGTTGATGGCCACCAGCACCGCCCCGGCCAGCGGCACCGCGAAGTGCGCGACCAGCATCTCCGGGACGTTGGGCAGCAGGTAGGCGACCCGGTCGCCGGGGGAGATGCCCGAGCCCCGCAGGGCGTGCGCCACCCGGGTGACCTCGGCACCGAACTCGGCGTAGGTGTGTCGGCGGTCGCCGTAGACGATCGCCGTCCGGTCCGGGAAGACCCGTGCCGAGCGGTCCAGGAACGCCAGCGGGGTCAGCGGGGTGTTCCAGACGTCGGTCATCAGTTCTCCTCGCCGCGGGACGGTGCTGGGCCGATCCTCGGTCCTGCCCGCCCACCGGGCAACCACCCCACCGCCCACCCGGGGTCAGGAAAGCCACGATGCTGCCCGCAGGGGGCCGGAACGTGGCTTTCCTGAACCGGAGGGTGGAGGCGGGCGTCAGCCCTCGAGGCGGATGGCCGCGCGCGGGCAGGCCGCGACGGCCTCCTCGAGCTTGGGCCGCATCGACTCCGGCGGGTTCTCGTCGAGGATGTAGAGGTAGTCGTCGTCCCGTACCTCGAACACCTCGGGGACGATGCCCATGCAGACGGCGTTGGACTCACACAGATCGAAGTCGACCACGACCTTCATCCCCCCATGGTGCACCCGCGCGACCCGGGCGGACACCCGGGCCCCGCCACGGCACCGCGAGCCGACGGGATCGGTCAGGGGCGACCGCCGGCCGGGACCTCCGGGTCGGTGCCGGACGGGATGGTCACCGCGGCCGACGGGTCGGCGGCCGGGCCGTGCACGGTCGCGGTGACCAGCATGGCCGCGGCCACGGCGGCGCTCAGCACGGCGCCGAGCACGGCGGTCAGCCGGCGGCCGTGGGCGGTGCGGGTCGGGTGGGCAGCGCGCATGGGGGCGGGTCCTTCGCGGAGCGGCTCTGGGGAGCGGGGGAGCGAGCCGGGCAGCGGCCGTGGGGGGCGGCCTCCCGGGCTATCTCACCGGCTCCGGGCAGCGTTAGCAGCCGCGGTCACCCGAACGGGCAAATTCCCCCGTTCGGTCGCGTCGGTTACGCGTTTCGCGCCGGGCGCGCCCGGCTCAGGTGGTGCGGCGCAGCACCGGTCGCAGGGCGTCCAGCACGCCGGCGTCGTCGATGGTCGAGGGCACCGGCTCGTCGGCCCCGTCGGCGATCCCGCGCATCGTCTTGCGCAGGATCTTGCCCGAGCGGGTCTTGGGCAGCGCCGGCACGACGGCCACGTCCTTGAGGCTGGCCACCGCGCCGACCTGGTCGCGCACCAGCTGCACCAGCTCGGCCCGCAGCGCGTCGGGATCGACCTCGACCCCGGACTTGAGCACCACGAAACCGCGCGGGACCTGGCCCTTCATCGGGTCGGCCACCCCGATCACCGCGCACTCGGCCACCGCCGGGTGCGAGCTCAGTGCCTCCTCCATGCCGCCGGTGGACAACCGGTGCCCGGCCACGTTGATCACGTCGTCGGTGCGGCCCATCACGAACACGTAGCCGTCGGCGTCGATCCGGCCGCCGTCCCCGGTCAGGTAGAAGCCCTCGAAGGTCGACATGTACGACCGGACGAACCGCTCGTCGTCGTTCCACAGGGTCGGCAGCGCCCCGGGCGGCATCGGCAGCTTCACCACGATCGCACCGTCGGTGCCCGGCTCGACCGGGGCGCCCGAGCCGTCCAGCACCCGGACGTCCCAGCCGGGCAGCGGCCGGGTCGGCGAGCCGGGCTTGACCGGCAGCAGCTCGATCCCGGCCGGGTTGGCCACGATCGGCCAGCCGGTCTCGGTCTGCCACCAGTGGTCGATCACCGGGATGCCCAGCTTCTCCGCGGCCCAGCGGTAGGTCTCCGGGTCCAGCCGTTCGCCGGCCAGGAACAGGTAGCGCAGCCCGGACAGGTCGTGGTCGGCCATCAGCGCGCCGTCCGGGTCCTCCTTCTTGATCGCCCGGAACGCGGTCGGCGCGGTGAACAGGCTCTTCACCCCGTGCTCGGCGGCCACCCGCCAGAACTGCCCGGCGTCCGGCGTGCCCACCGGCTTGCCCTCGTAGAGCACGGTGGTCGCCCCGACCAGCAGCGGCGCGTAGACGATGTAGGAGTGCCCGACCACCCACCCGACGTCGGACGCGGTGAAGATCGTCTCGCCGGCCCCGACGTCGTAGACGTTCGGCATCGACCAGGCCAGCGCGACCGCGTAGCCGCCGCCGTCGCGCACGACGCCCTTGGGCTTCCCGGTGGTCCCGGAGGTGTAGAGGATGTAGAGCGGGTCGGTCGCGGCCATCGGCACGCAGTCGGCCGGCTCGGCGCCGGCCATCGCCTCGGCCCAGTCGAGGTCGTCCGGGCCCATCGCGGCGGCCGCCTGCGGGCGGGCCAGGATCACCCGCTTCGCCGGCTTGTGCGCGGCCAGCTCGATCGCCTTGTCGAGCAGCGGCTTGTACTCGATGACCCGCTTGCCCTCGATGCCGCAGGACGCCGAGACGACCACCACCGGGGTGGCGTCGTCGATCCGCACGGCCAGCTCCCGGGCCGCGAACCCGCCGAACACGACCGAGTGCACCGCGCCGATCCGGGCGCACGCCAGCATGGCCACGGCGGCCTCGGGCACCATCGGCATGTAGATCACCACGCGGTCGCCCGCGCCGACGCCCAGGCCCCGCAGCACTCCGGCGAAGCGCGCCACCTCGTCGCGCAGCTGTCCGTAGGTGTAGGTCCGCTGCGTGCCGGTGACGGGGGAGTCGTAGATGAGCGCCGGCTGGTCGCCGCGCCCGGCGTCGACGTGCCGGTCCAGGGCGTTGTGGCAGACGTTGAGCCGCCCGTCGGGGAACCAGCGGTAGAACGGCGGCCGGGACGCGTCCAGCGCCCGGGTCGGGGTGTCGTCCCAGTCCAGGGCCGCGGCGGCGCCGAGCCAGAAGCCCTCCGGGTCCTCGGTGCTGGAGCCGAAGACGTCCTCGTAGGCACCCACGCCGGGCCTCCTCGCCTGGTCGGGCCGGCCCTCGCGGGCCGGTGGTCGCCCCGACCCTAGGACTCCGGCCCGCAGCCGGGCAGCCCCGCACCGGCCGGCGGGCCCCGCCGAAGACGCCGCACCTGATCGGGTGGACGGCCCGTTGAGCCGCATGTGACGCAGGGACGCCCCGTCGATACGCCAAGTGGTCTAACGATATGTGACGATAGGCCTACTAGTTGTGCGTACGGCTTGTGCTGCTCCGACCCGGGGCGGGGCCGGCACGGGGATCTGCGGACGCGGCGGCAGCCGGGGGGTGCGGGGCGGATGGGACGCGGGAGTCGGCGACAGCCCGCGCCGTGGCGGGCGGCACTGGACCGCTTCCGGCTCACGGTGGCGGTGGTCGTGAGCTGCGCCGCCGGGCTCGCCCTGGCCGTGCCCGGCTCGTTCGGGGTCGGCCCGATCGCGGCGGCCGCGGCGAACCGGGCGGCCGACCCCTGCGCCGCGGCCTGGGTGACCGGCTGGCAGGCCGCCCCGCAGGCCGCCCCGACCGAGGGCGAGCTGGTCGGCGCCACCCTGCGGATGATCATCCGCCCGCAGCTGGCCGGGGGGCAGGTGCGGGTGCGGCTGTCCAACGCCTACGGCCGCTCCCCGCTGGCGATCGGCGCGGCGTCGGTGGCCCGCGCCGGTGAGGGGGCCGAGCTGGTGCCCGGCAGCGCCGCGCCGGTGACCTTCGACGGCGAGCCGCGGGTGCGGATCCCGGCCGGGGCCGAGATCGTCAGCGACCCGCTGCCGTTCGCCGCGGAGCCGAACGGCCCGGTCGCGGTCAGCCTGCTGCTGGCCGAGCTCCCCGACACCCTGACCCGGCACGCCGTCGCGCTGCAGACCTCGTACCTGTCCGGGCCGGGCGACGCCACCCTGGCCGGGGCCGCCGACTTCCCGACCGGCGTCTCGTCCTGGTCGGTGCTCACCGGCCTGGACGTGCTGGTCCCCCGCCCGGTGAACGGGCTGGTCGCGGTGGGCGACTCGATCACCGACGGGGTCGGCAGCGGGGTGGGCGTCGACGAGCGGTGGACCGATGCGCTGGCCCGCCGCCTGGCCGACCCGGCGGCCGCCCCGGAGACCGCGATGGTGGTGCTCAACGCCGGCATCGCCCGCAACCGGCTGCTCCGCGACGACCCGGTCGACGACGGCGACTCCCCGCTGACCCGGTTCGACCGCGACGTCAGCGCCGCCGCCGGCGCCACCGACGTGGTGCTGCACATCGGCACCAACGACATCGCGGTCGGGCACAACGCGACCGAGATCGTCGAGGGCCTGCGGCGCTACGTGGCCCGGGCGCGGTCGGCCGGCGAGCGGGTCTTCCTCACCACGATCACCCCTTCGGTGTCCGGCGCGCACGGCACCGGGGGAGCGGTCGCGGCGCGCGACGCCGTCAACGCCTGGGTGCGGGCGTACGGCCCGACCGTGGCCGACGGGATGTTCGACTTCGCCGCCGCGGTGCGCGACCCCCAGCAGCCCGACCGGCTGGCCGCGGAGTTCGACTCCGGCGACGGGCTGCACCTGTCCGCGGCGGGCTACCAGGCGCTCGCCGACGCGGTGGACCTCGGCCTGCTCTCCGGCAGCCCGTGCCTGGCCGGCCCGCGGTCCGCGCAGACCCCGGCCGGCGGCTGACGCCCTGGTGTGACCGGTGGCACACTGGATCCATGGCGCGGGGGAGATCGAGGCCGGAGCGGCGGCCGGGGCGGCAGAGCCGCGACCCGGTCGACGCCATCCTGGGCGGGCTGGACGTCGTGGGGCGGGAGTGGGGCCTCGACGACGACCCGGACGGCTCGGCCGGGGTGCGCGAACCCCGTCGGCCGAAGCCGCTGGGCCCGATGTCCGGGGCCGGCGAGCGACCGGTGCCCGAGCCGTTCCTGGCCGCGGTCCTGCCCGACCCGCGTTCCTGACCCGCGTTTCCGACCGAGGGGGCCGCCGCTCAGCCGGATCGGCGGCCCAGCTTGCGCAGCGGGCCGAACCGGCGCCGCTCCGCCTCCTCGACCACGGCCAGCGGTCCGGTGGGCGTGTCCTCCTTGTCCAGCCGGTCGATCACCCAGTCGACGGCGAGCGCGCCGGGGGAGACGCCGCGCTCGGTGGCCAGCCGGCGCAGCTGCTCGATGCGCAGCGCGGGCAGCCGGAGCTGGAAGACCTGGGCGCTGCCGAACCGCCCGGTCGTCTCGATGCCGTCCTCCGGCGCGGTGAGCGCGGCCAGGTAGGAGTCCAGCTCGGGGTCCTCCTCGGTGGGCGCCGCGCGCCGGTCGCCTCCCGGTGCCGACCGCGGCGCGGGCGCCGAGCGGTGCCGGGGGGTGGGTCGCTCGCGGGAGGCGGACATGGGCGGAGCCTACGGCCGGTCGCGGCGGCGTCCGCGCGGACCGGCCGGGCCGGCCCGCTCAGCTGACGAGCTCGTACCCGGCCTCGTCGATCGCGGCGGCGATCTCGGCGCGGGCCAGTTCGCGGTCGGCCAGCACGGTGACCGCCCCGGAGTCCAGGCAGGCGTGCACCGCGCAGACCCCGGAGATGCCCCCGATGCCCTCGGTGACCGACCTGACGCAGTGCGGGCAGTCCATCCCGGCGACGGTGAACGTGCTGTGGAAGGGCGTCTGGACGGGCATGCGTGGCGCTCCTATCGGCCGCGGACCGGGCGACGCAGCAGGTTACTCCCGCCGGGCCGCCGTGGCGAGGCTCCGAGTGATCATCCGAGCACTTTACGTGATCACCCCCGCAGTGCCTCACCCGGGAAGAGGGGTGCGTGCGCGGGAACGGGTAGGTAACGTCTCGGTCACGGCCACGGGGGTGGCTGTGGGGGGCGCTGATCGGAACCGGGTTCGCCGGAACGGGTGAACTCCGGTCGTTCTCCCGTGGGCGGGGTGGTCCACGGGGGCGGGCGCCCCGCGCAGCTCGGTGGTCGTTCGGGCACGGGTGGCGACCGCACGGGGAGGCGTCGATGAGCAGTGGGATCAGCAGTGCGCGGGAGGTCGGGGACGACCGGGCGGTGGCCGGGGCGATCCCGACCCAGCGCACCGCGGCCGACGCCTACCGGGTCTCGGAGGACCAGTTGAACCGGGCCCGGATGGTGGTCGCCCGCAACTGTTCGGACTCCGACGACCTGCGCCAGCTGCTCGACATGCTCGGGCTGATCTCGGCCAACCCGGACCTGCCGCCGCCGGTCCGGCGCTGATCCGCCGCCCGCCGCCGTCCTGACCTGCGGCCGGACGTCAGGTGCCCCCCGGGTTTGGGACCCGGGACGGGCCTGCCATATGATTGCCCCGCTCCCAACGGACAGCCGTTGGAGGCCTAGGACGGCCCCCGGGTCGTCCAAGCCCCCATCGTCTAGCGGCCTAGGACTCCGCCCTTTCAAGGCGGCAGCGCGGGTTCGAATCCCGTTGGGGGTACGGTAGGTACCGCTCATGGTTCTGCAAGGCCCAGTGGCGCAGTTGGTTAGCGCGTCGCCCTGTCACGGCGAAGGTCGCGGGTTCGAGTCCCGTCTGGGTCGCTCCACCACAGTCCGGCGTCCGCGCCGGTACGGCCAGGTAGCTCAGTTGGTACGAGCGACCGCCTGAAAAGCGGTAGGTCGGCGGTTCGACCCCGCCCCTGGCCACCAGCACCCACCGGTGACGTTCCCCGGTCCGCCTGTCGCCCGCCTCCGCGTGGGTGGCGTTCGTCACGTTCGTCCACCGCTCGTCGACCGCTTCCCGACCGTGGGCGACCCCTCGACGTCCACGGGTTCGAGGCGACCGCCGGCCCATTAGCATCGCTTCCGGGGGAACGTCGAGCTAGCCGGAAGGGTCGAGAGGCCGGGGGATGCAGTTGTCGAGGCGGGGCCCGAACCCGAGGTGGGCCCTCTGGTCGCTGCCCCGCCGGGTCCTGCTGGTCATCCTCACCGTCGAACTCGTGGCCCTGGCCACCCTGGCGCTGCAGGTCGCGCACCTCCCGCCGGTCTTCCTCCCGCACTGGGGCTGGACGCTCGCCGTGCTGACCTGCGCGGGCGTGCTCAGCACCGAGGCCTCGCTCGGCGTCGAACGCCGCCGGCACCGGCCCGACCGCAGCCCGCACATCGACCTCAGCTCGGTGTGGACCTTCGCCGCGGCCGCGCTGCTGCCCGGCGCGCTCGCCGCGGTCGTCGTGGTGGTCCTGTACGGCCACCTCTACGCCCGGGCGTGGCGGCCGATGGGGGTGCCGCCGCACCGGGTCGCCTTCAGCGGCGCGGCCATCGTGCTCGCCGTGCTGGCGGCCGGCGCCGTGATCGGCACGGTCGACCCGGCCGAGCGGTTCCACACCGAGCTCGGGCTGCTGGCCGTCGCCCTCGCGCTGGTCGTCTACGCCGTGGTGAACATGCTGCTGGTGGTCGTGGTCATGGTCCTCAGCGAGAAGACCTGGAACATGGCCACCTTCCTGCAGGTGCTCGGCCGGCTCGACGAGGCGGTGCTGGAGTTCGCCACGCTGTCCATGGGCGCGCTGGTGGCCGGCGCGATGGCCGCGTTCGGCCCGGTCTACGCGGTGTTCGTGCTGCCCACGCTGATCGTGCTGCACCGCAGCGTGCTGGTGCACCAGCTGGAGGAGGAGGCCAGCACCGACGGCAAGACCGGGCTGCTCAACGCGGCGGCCTGGCACCTGCACGCGGACCGGGCGCTGCGCCGCAGCGAGCGCTCCGACACCCAGGCCACCGTGCTGGTGCTGGACATCGACCACTTCAAGCAGGTCAACGACCGGCACGGGCACCTGGTCGGCGACCTGGTGCTGTCCGCGGTCGCCGCGGAGATCAAGCACGAGGTCCGCGAGGAGGACCTGGTCGGCCGGTTCGGCGGCGAGGAGTTCGTGGTGCTGCTGATGGGCCTGGACGGGGAGCACGACCCGGCCGCCGCGTGCGCCGTGGCGGAGCGGATCCGCAAGCGCATCGAGCAGCTGCAGGTCCGGGTCGGCGAGCCGGCCCGCGAGGTCGTCGTCGAGGACCTGACCGTGTCCATCGGCGGGGCCACCTTCCCGGCCGACGGCAGCGAACTGGTCCAGCTCGTCGAGGGGGCCGACACGGCGATGTACGCGGCCAAGCGGGCCGGCCGGAACAAGGTGCGGATGGGCGTCGAACCGGTGCCCGACGCCGCGTCGCTGCCGCTGCCCTGAGCGCGCGGTGACCGTGACGACCGGGGTGCCCGGCGAGCGCCGGCACGACGGCCCGCCGGCCCGGCGGGGCGGGCGCCGCCCGGTCACCTCGCGCTCGGAGATCGAGCACATCGCGCTGGAGCTGTTCACCGACCGCGGCTTCGACACCACCACCGTCGACGACATCGCGGTCGCCGCGGGCATCGGCCGGCGCACCGTCTTCCGCTACTACGCCTCCAAGAACGACATCCCGTGGGGCGCGTTCGACGAGCAGCTCGACCGGATGCGCG
>JASLAP010000742.1 GCA_030147065.1 Pseudonocardia sp.
TCCCGATCGGAGAAGTGCTCCTGGCCCCACCGGATGCGGCCGTCCACCGCCTTGGCGTACGGGTCGAGCAGCAGCTTCGCCGGGTTGCAGCGCAGGCCCCTCGGCGGGTCGTACGGACCGTGCACCCGGTAGCCGTAGCGCTGCCCGGGACCGACCCGGGGCAGGTAGCCGTGCCAGGTCAGGGCCTCGCGCTCGGGCAGCTCGATCCGGGTCTCGACGTCGTCGTCGTCGAACAGGCACAGCTCCACCCGCTCGGAGACCTCGGAGAAGATCGCGAAGTTGGTGCCGCCGCCGTCGTAGCTCGCACCCAGCGGGTACGGGGATCCGGGCCAGATGTCCAGGACTGCCTCCCCCATCGGTGTCCTCGACGGCGGGCGGGATCACGCGCCGTGAAGTACGGGGGTACACGATCGGTGCACACCTGGCAGGCCGAGCTCCCATCTGATGGGAATGTCCGCGACGGCTCCGGTGTCCGGATCGGCCCGGCGCGCTCTCCGGTGCCGGAGGTCCCGCTGATCGTCGGTTGCGGTGGAACGGCCGCGTCACGCGGCTGGATCACCGCAGCCGACGATCACGTCCGGTCGACGGGGTGCCGGCACCGGTGCGGGATCAGTGGGCGCGGCGGCCCCGACCCCCGGACATCTCGGCGGCGGCGGCGCGCCGGAGGGCATCGAGGTCGGCCTTCTGGCCGGCCGCCTCGGCGGCCTGGCGGGCCTCGGCCACGATCGCCTCGCGCACCAGGTCCTGCAGGTAGACGGTGTTCTCGGTGGATGAGTTGCCCATCGTCGGTCCTCTCGTCGAGACCGGGCCGGGCCGCGGGGACGGCCGGGCGGCAGCCGGTGTGTCGGGGAACACTGACGAGTGAACCGCGGTTCGGGGCCGGATCCGGGCCGGCTCGGCCGGAAGCCGCCACCCGTCGGCAAGTGGCTGACCAGCACCGCTCGCCGTGCGTGATCAAGAGCCCACCGGGCGTCGCCGCCCGCCGGGCGGTAGATCAGCTCGGCCCGTCCTCCGGGCGGTGCCGGGCCCGGCTGGGCTGCACCCGCATCGGCTCGCCCGGCATCTTGGGGTAGTCGGGCGGGTAGGGCATCTCCGCCGGCCCGCGGTCGCGGTCGTCGGCGTCGTACCACTCCAGCGCGGTCTCGATCCCGCCCACCGCGGCGTCCATGTCGGCGTGCGGGTCGCCGCGCTCGGCCAGCAGGCCGGGGACGGTGCGCACGTCGAAGTCCTCGGGCTCGACGTCGGGCAGGGTCTCCCAGGTCACCGGCATCGACACCGTGGCCCGCGGACGTCCGCGCACCGACCACGCCGAGGCCACCGTGCGGTCCCGGGCGGCCTGGTTGAAGTCCAGGAACACCCGCTCCCCGCGCTCCTCCTTCCACCAGCCGACGGTGGCCTTCGCCGGCGCCCGGTCGACGACCCGGCGGGCGATGGCGATGACGGCGTGCCGGACGGCGATGAAGTCCCACTCCGGGCGGATCCGGCAGAACACGTGGATCCCCCGCCCGCCCGAGGTCTTGGGCCAGCCGACCAGCCCGGCCTCGTCGAGCACCTCGCGCAGCACCCCGGCGACCGCGACCGCGTCGGCGAAGTCGGTGCCGGGCTGCGGGTCGAGGTCGATGCGCAGCTCGTCGGGGCGGTCGGGGTCGGCGCGGCGCACCGGCCACGGGTGGAAGTCGAAGGTGCCCATGTTCGCCGCCCAGACGATCACCGCCTGCTCGGTCGGGCACAGCGACTGCGCCTTGCGGCCGCTGGGGAAGGTGACCTCGGCGGTCTCGACGTAGTCCGGCGCGCCCTTGGGCAGGCGCTTGGAGTAGAACGGCTCGCCGTCCACGCCGTCGGGGTAGCGCTTGAGGTTGGTCGGCCGCTCGCGCAGCACCCCGAGCAGCGGCGCGGCCACCGCCCGGTAGTACTCGACCACCTCGCCCTTGGTGATCCTGCGCTCGGGGAACAGCAGGCGATCGGCGCTGGTCAGCCGGACCTGCCGGTCGCCCTGCGGACCGGGGACGGTGAGCAGCACCGGGGCCTGCTTGGTCGCCACGCCGAGGCACGCTACCGGCTACTCTCGTCCCGTGCGCGAACGCTCCGAACCGGACCGCCCGTCCCGGCAGTTCGACGACGAGCTCATCGGGCTCGACCCCGACGACCCGGAGGCGCAGGCGTTCGCCGCGCACCTGGACCGGATGCAGCGCCAGCGCCCCGGCTTCACCGTGGAGGGCTACCTGGCCGGGGTCGGCGACTTCGCCGACTCGGCCAACCGGGCCGAGGGCGGGCGGCGTTGGGCCGCGGTGCTCGTCGTCGTGGCCCTGCTGGCGGTGGCCGGCTACCTGGTGTGGGACGCGCTGGTGTTCGTGCTTCGCACCTGGCTCTGACCGCCCTGTGACGGCTTCGCCGGTCCCGGGCGCCGCGTCCACCGCGGACATAGTCTGGGAGGCATGGATCCCGTCACCGAGCCCGCCCCCAAGGTCGTCAAGTCCGACGCCGAGTGGCGCGCCCAGCTGACCCCCGCGGAGTACCGGGTGCTGCGGCAGGCCGGCACCGAGCCGGCCTGGCGCGGCGAGTACACCGACACCAAGACCGAGGGCGTCTACTCCTGCCGGGCCTGCGGCACCGAGCTGTTCCGCAGCGACACCAAGTTCGAGTCGCACTGCGGGTGGCCGTCGTTCTTCACCCCGCTGGCCGGCGACGCGGTCATCGAGCGGGTGGACACCAGCGGGGGCATGCGCCGGGTGGAGGTCCTCTGCGGGACCTGCCACAGCCACCTCGGCCACGTCTTCTCCGGCGAGGGCTTCGACACCCCGACCGACCTGCGCTACTGCATCAACTCGATCTCGCTGCGGCTGGAGCCGAAGCAGGGCTGACGTTGCGCCCGTCGGAGCTGGCGGCCGGGGCTACCGCGCGGTAGACAGGGGCCCGTCCGGGACACCGACGTTCGGAGGGCCACCTGATGCGAGCTTCCCGTTCCCGCCCGTCGCGTGCCGTGCGGGCGGCGGTGGGGCTGGCCGCGGTGGCCGCCCTGCTGCTGGTCGGCGCACCGGCCGCCACCGCGGCCCCGGTCGGGCCGCCGCCGGGCGAGGCGCTGCCCGGGTACACGATCGTCCCGCCGGAGCTGGCGCCGCTGGCCGTCGACGGCGGCGAGACCCGGGTGCTGGCCGGGGTGCACCGCCACGCCGGGTACCTGATCGAGGTGCCGCCGGACTGGAACGGCGAGCTGGTCATGTGGGCGCACGGGTTCCGCGGCAACGGGCCCGAGCTGACCGTCGACCCGCCGGCCTACGAGCTGCGCGAGCGGTGGATCGACCAGGGCTACGCCTGGGCGGCGTCGTCCTACGACCGCAACGGCTACGACGTCGCCGCCGGGGTGAGGTCCACCCGGGCGCTGGTGGGCGAGTTCGCCCGGCAGGTCGAGCGGCCGTCGCGGGTGTACCTGGCCGGGGTGTCCATGGGCGGGCACGTCACGGCCCGGGCGATCGAGCAGGACCCCTGGCTCTACGCCGGGGCGCTGCCCATGTGCGGGGTGCTGGGCGACCACGACCTGTTCGACTACTTCCTGGACTTCCAGGTGGCCGCGGCCGCGCTGGCCGAGGTGCCCGGCGCCTACCCACCGGGCCCGGACTACGAGACCGCAGTGCTGCCCCGCATCTACGCCGGGCTGGGCCTGGAGCCGGGCAACCCCGCGGTCACCACCCCGGAGGCCGAGCAGCTGCGCGCGGCCACGGTGCTGGACTCCGGCGGGCCGCGGCCGGGCGCGGAGGCGTCGTTCAGCTACTGGAAGGACTTCCTGCTGGAGCTGGGCGTGCCGGACGACGAGCCGACGCCGGTCACCGGCGTGGCCCGCGACCCCGGTGTGGTGGCCGGCAACATCGGCACCGACTACGCCCCCGACCAGCCCGTCGACCTGGACGCGGTGGTCCAGCGGGTGCCGGTGGCCGACGAGCGGGCCCGCGAGACCCGCCGGCTCACCGCGGTCGCGCAGGTCCTCGGCAAGCCGAAGGTGCCGGTGCTGAGCCTGCACGACCTGGGCGACCTGTTCGTGCCGTTCGCGATGGAGCAGGTCTACGCGCAGGAGGCAGCCGCGGCCGGCCGCTCCGGCCACGTCGTGCAGCGGGCGATCCGGGCCACCGGGCACTGCGAGTTCTCGCCCGTGGAGGCGGGCACGGCGTGGGACGACCTCGTCGCCTGGGTGGAGAGCGGCGAGCGGCCCGCCGGGGACGACGTGCTCGACTCCGCGGTCGTGGCCGACCCGGCCTACGGCTGCCGGTTCTCCGACCGCGCCGCCTTCGACGCGGCGGGGCCGGTGACCCAGGACAGCACCCGGCGGCTGTTCGAGCCCTGCCCGGCGCCGGTGTAGCGACCCGGCCCGTCACGGTCGCCGGCCGCGGCGCCGGAACCGCGCGGGTGCGGCGAGGGCGCGCTCAGCCGACGACCCGGCCCCGATGCAGCCGGACGACCCGGGTGGCCGCCTCGACCAGCGCGGGATCGTGCGTCGCGACGAGCACGGCGCAGCCGCCCCGGGCGGCGTCGTGGAGCGCCGCACGGACCCGGGCGGTGTTGTCGTCGTCCTGGTGACCCGTCGGCTCGTCGAGGACCGCGACGCGGGGGCGGGCGGCCAGCGCCCGGGCCACTCCGGTGCGCTGCTGCTCGCCGAGCGAGGTGCGGCCCGCAGGACGGCGGGCGAGCGCCTCGAGGCCGAGCCGCTCGAGCAGGTCCTCCGGGGGATCGGTGCCGCGGACCCAGCAGGGCAGCAGGGCGTTCTCGGCCACCGTCAGGTGCGGGGTGAGGCCGAGCCGCTGCGGCAGCAGCGCCACCGTCGCCCAGTCGTGCACGGCGGTGGCGCGCTCCCCGCCGATCCGGACCTCCCCGCTGCGCGGCTCGTCCAGCCCGGCGACGAGGTGGCACAGCGTCGACTTCCCCGAGCCCGACGGCCCGACCAGCGCGAGCACCTCGCCGGCGGCCAGGTCGAGCGACACGTCGTGGAGCACGACCTCCAGCCGGG
>JASLAP010000748.1 GCA_030147065.1 Pseudonocardia sp.
AAGACCGACACGGTCGACATCGTGCTCGGCCTGGAGTCCGGCGCCGACGACTACGTCGTCAAGCCGTTCAAGCCCAAGGAGCTGGTGGCCCGGATCCGGGCCCGGGTGCGGCGCACCGAGAACGAGCCGGCCGAGCAGCTGTCCATCGGCGAGGTCTCCATCGACGTGCCGGCCCACCAGGTCGTGCGGGCCGGTGAGCAGATCGCGCTGACCCCGCTGGAGTTCGACCTGCTGGTGGCGCTGGCCCGCAAGCCCCGCCAGGTGTTCACCCGCGAGGTGCTGCTGGAGCAGGTCTGGGGCTACCGGCACGCCGCGGACACCCGGCTGGTCAACGTGCACGTGCAGCGGCTGCGGTCGAAGGTGGAGCGCGATCCGGAGCACCCCGAGGTGGTGCTGACGGTGCGCGGGGTGGGGTACAAGGCGGGCCCCCCGTGATCCCGTGAACCGCACGTCGCTCGGCGAGAGCGCCCACCGCGGCGTGGTCCAGCTGCGCCAGCTGCGGGTGGAGCTGAGCGATGCGTTCAACGCGGTCTGGCGGCGCTCGCTGCAGCTGCGGGTGGTGATCAGCACGCTGGCCCTGTCGCTGGCCGTGGTGCTGGTGCTCGGGTTCATCCTGCAGACCCAGATCGCCGGGCAGCTGCTGCAGGGCAAGGAGACCGACGCGCACGCCCGGCTGGAGACCAGCCGGATCGTGCTGGAGCGCGACCTGTCCGGGGTCGACCCGGACCGCGACGGCGCCGCGGGCGAGCTGAACAACGCGCTGTCCCGGCTGAGCAGCACCAGCCTGGAGGGCGAGGCGGCACCGGCCGCCGGTGAGTTCTTCGCGGTGCTGGCGGCCAGCCGCTCCGACGTCAGCACCGAGCTGACCGTGGGCCGGATCGAGGACGTCCCGGCCGACATGCGCGACACCGCGCGGCAGGGCCTGCGCGGCCAGCGGTACTCCACGGTCCTGGAGCAGGGCGTCTCCACCCCGGTGCTGGTGGTCGGCCAGCAGGTGCAGACCGCGACCCGGCCGATCGAGTTCTACCTGCTGTTCCCGCTGGACGCCGAGCGCCGCACGCTGGGCCTGGTGCAGAGCACCCTGATCGTCGGCGGTCTGGTGCTGCTGCTCCTGCTCAGCGGCATCGCCAGCATCGTGACCCGGCAGGTGGTGCACCCGGTGCAGCAGGCCGCCGAGATCGCCGAACGGTTCGCCGAGGGCTACCTCGACGAGCGGATGCCGGTGCGCGGCGAGGACGAGGTCGCCCGGCTGGCCGAGTCGTACAACGAGATGGCCAGCAGCATCCAGAACCAGATCGACCAGCTGGAGGAGTTCGGCGCGCTGCAGCGCCGGTTCACCAGCGATGTCAGCCACGAGCTGCGCACCCCGCTGACCACCGTGCGGATGGCCGCCGACGTGCTGCACGCCTCCCGCGACGAGCTGCTGCCCGCGCTGCGGCGCAGCTCGGAGCTGCTGGTCACCGAGCTGGACCGGTTCGAGGAGCTGCTGGCCGACCTGCTCGAGATCAGCCGGCTGGACGCCGGGGTGGCCGACCTGGGCGCCGAGCGGATCGACGTCGGCGCGGTGGTGACCCGGGCGGTGGAGGCGGTGCGCGGCATCGCCGACCAGTCCGGCACCCCGATCGAGACCACGCTGCCGCCCGACGGCGCCGAGGCCGAGATCGACCCGCGCCGGGTGGAGCGGATCGTGCGCAACCTGGTGGCGAACGCGATCGACCACGGCGAGGGCCGGCCGATCGAGGTGATCGTCGGCTGCGACGAGCACGCGGTGGCGGTGTTGGTCCGCGACCACGGCACCGGGCTGCGGCCGGGGGAGTCCGAGCTGGTGTTCAACCGGTTCTGGCGGGCCGAGGAGTCGCGCGCCCGGCGCAGCGGCGGCAGCGGGCTGGGCCTGGCCATCAGCATCGAGGACGCCCGGCTGCACGGCGGCTGGCTGCAGGCCTGGGGCGAGGTCGGGCGCGGCTCGGAGTTCCGGCTCACCCTGCCGCGAGAGGTCGGCGGCGTGCTGCGGGCGAGCCCGGTGCCGCTGGGACCGCAGGCCGGGGTGCCCCGCCCGCCGCGCCGCGAGGCCCCGGTGCTGCGCGCCCCGGCCGACGACGCCCGCAGCCCGTGGGCGGGGCCGGCCACGGGGTCGGCCGGCGAGGAGCACGCCGCGTGGACCGATGACCAGGACGAGGGCTGGGACGACGTGGACCCGGCGGTCCGGAACGGGACCGGCGCGACCGACGAGTGGGAAGAGTGGGACGAGGCGGACCCGCCCGGTGACCGGGCCGGGGCCGGTCCGACCGGGTCCTGGGCCGAGGTGGACCCGCCCGGTGAGCGGACCGGAGCCGGCTCGCTCGGGTCCTGGGCCGAGGCGGACGAGCCGGGGGACGGGGCCGGCTGGGGCGTGTCGTGGGACGAGGCGGACCCGCCGGACGGCCGGAACGGGACCGACCCGTGCCCCGCCGCGGACCGGCCGGGCGATGAGGCCGGCGCAGACCTGGCGGCTCCGCCGCTGTCGTCACCGGTGGGGGCCCCACCGGGCCGCCCCGACCGGGAGCGGCGGTGACCGGCCCCGTCCGGCGGCGGGCGTCCCGGCTGCTGGTGGTCGTGCTGGCGGTGCTGGCCATCGCGTCCTGCGCGACGGTCCCGGAGTCCTCGCCGGTCAAGGTGCTCGGCCGCACCGGGGAGGGCGAGCAGGCCCCGGCGGTCGGCCCGGTCGACGGCAGCAACCCGCTGGACCTGGTGCGCGACTTCGTCTTCGCCTCCGCCAGCAGCACCGACCGGCACGGCTCGGCCCGCCGCTTCCTGGCCCCCGAGGCCGAGGGCTGGGACGACGCCGCCGGCCTGACCGTGCTCGACGGCCAGTTCGACACGGTACCCGCGCCGGGCGCCCCCAACTCCGGCGAGCTGGCCACCATCCGCATCCGCGGCACCGCGATCGGCCGGCTCAGCTCGTCGGGGGCGTTCGAGCCCGACCAGACGCCGTTCCAGCAGGACGTGACCGTGGTCCGCCGGGACGGGCAGTGGCGGATCGCGGCGCTGCCCAACGGCGTCGTCGTGCCGCTGTCGATCTTCCGGGACAACTACCGGTCGGTGCGCACCTGGTTCGTCGACCCGGTGCGCCGGCTGGTCGTGGCGGACCTGCGCTACCTGCCCAGCGTGCCGGCCAGGGCGCAGCCGGCCCGGGTGGCCGACCTGCTGCTCGGCGGGCCGTCCACCGCGCTGCTCGGGGCGGCGGTCAGCCAGCTCCCGCCGCAGGCCCGGCTCCGCTCCAACCTCTCCACCAGCCCGGACGGCGCCCTGGTCGTCGACCTCACCGAGGTCGGCGACCTCGACGAGCCGTCCCGGCGGCTGCTGGCCGCGCAGGTGGTGCTGTCGCTGGCCGAGGTCAACGTGGCGCGGGTGCGGCTACTGGTCGACGGGGTGCCGCTGCTGGCCGACCGGGCCGACCTCACCCGCGCCGACGTCGTCGACCTGGTCGCCGAGGTGCAGCCCGGCCCCGAGGTGCCCGGCCTGGTGGTGTCCGGCGGGCGGCTGCGCCAGCTCACCGGTCCCGAGCCGAGCACCCCGTTGCCCGGCCCGACCGGGGACGGCAGCTACGACGTGGAGTCCGCCGCGACCACCGCGGACGGCCGCCGGGTGGCCGCCGTCGTCCGCGCGGACGATCGCCGGACCCTGGTCGTGGGCAGCGTCGCGGACCTGGGGGTCACCGAGGTGCAGCTGGACGCCGCGGCGATGACCCGCCCGACCTGGACCCCGGCCGGCGACGAGGCGTGGACCGTGCTGGACGGCCGGGTGGTGGCCCGGGTGCTGGTCGACGGGTCCGGCGCCCCGCGCACCGGCCGGGTCAACGCCGAGGACCTGGTCGACCTCGGCCCGATCCGGGACCTGCGGCTGTCCCGCGACGGGATGCGGCTGGTCGCGGTGGCCGGCACCGGCCTCTACACCGCCGCGGTGGCCCGCTCGGTGGACGGCGAGGTCTCGATCCGCAACATCCGCCGGCTGCGGCCGCTGGACCTGGGCGAGGTCGTGACCACCGACTGGCGCACCGGGGAGTCGGTGGTCTCGGTCAGCCTCGGCCCCGATCCGCTGGTCAACCAGATCACCGTCGACGGGCTGGGCCTGCAGCAGGTGCTGAGCAACAACCTGACCCCGCCGCTGACCGCGGTGGCCGCGGCGTCGAACCAGCCGCTGCTGGTGACCGACCAGACCGGGGTGTGGAGCTTCGCCTTCGGCGACCAGGCCGCCTGGCGCCAGGTGCTGGGCGGCGCCCCCGACGCCGTCCCCCTCTACCCCGGCTGACCCTGCTCCCGCTCCCGCCCTCGCCCTCCGCGCGTCCGGTTCAGGAAAGCCACGATCCGGAACGCTGAGGGCGGGAACGTGGCTTTCCTGAACCTGGGGGCCACCGGGGCTCGGGCAGCGGGGCCTGTGGACAACTCGGGCTCGGCGGGGGTCGATCGGGGTGGTCGGTCGGGGCGGAGCGGCATCCTCGGAGCATGCGATGGAGGGATGCCGGAACGGCGCTGGTCGACCTGGTGCTACCGGCCGACTGCGCCGGCTGCGGCGACCCGGAGCACCCCTGGTGCGCCGGGTGCGCGGCGCGGCTCGGCGGTCCGAGGACGCCCGCGGTGCGCGTCGGTCCACCGTTGCTGGCCGCCGGCCGCTACACCGGCCCGCTCCGCGCCGCGCTGCTGCGCTACAAGGAGCGCGGCCGCCGCGACCTGGCCGGGCCGTTGGCCGCGGTGCTGGCCGGGCCGCTCGCGGCGCTGGCTCCGCCGGGCCGCGGCCCGGTCTGGCTGCTGCCGGTGCCGTCCCGCCGCTCCGCCGCCCGATCCCGCGGTGGTGACCACGTACGGCGACTCTGCCGGACGCTTTCGGCCCAACGTTGCGACCTCCGGGTGGCGCAGTCGCTGGCCCTCGATCGGGGGGTCCGGGACTCGGTGGGGCTCGACGCGGCGCAGCGGGCGGCCAACCTGGCCGGCCGGGTGCTCGTCCGGACCGCCCGGCTGCCCCCGCCCGGCGACCGGGTGGTGATCGTCGACGACGTGGTCACCACCGGCGCCACGCTGCGGACCTGTTGCTCGGCCGCCGCCGCGGCCGGGGTGGCGGTCGACGCCGCGGTGGTGCTCTGCGACGCCAGCGGACCGCTCCGATGATCACGAAGAGTGCGTGGAAGTTACACGCTTTCGCGCGATTCCGGAAGGCCTCTCGCCGTATGCATCATGTCGTGGCGTCCAGATGTCGAGCACTGTTGCCGAACCGTGATGCACGTTACGGTGCTCCGCATCCCCCGAGTCGTCCATGGGAGGGAACCACCGATCCAGCGCGCGGGGTGGGATCCCCGTCGCGTCTGCAAGGTCAACCCGACGCCGAGAGCGAGGGAAGTCTGCGTGGAGATCGTTGTCACCGGCCGCAACGTCGAGGTTCCGGAGCACTTCCGGGTCCATGTCGCCGAGAAGGTCGCGCGCCTGGAGCGCTACGACCACAAGATGACCGGAATGGAAGTCGAGCTGTTCCACGAGCGCAACCGGCGCCAGCTCAAGAGCTGCCAGCGGGTCGAGATCACCGGCCGTGGGTGCGACTGCGTCGCCCGGGCCGAGGCCTGCGCCCAGGACTTCTACGGGGCCCTGGACGCCGCGGTCGCCAAGCTGGAGTCCCAGCTGCGCCGCTCGCACGACCGCCGCCGGATCAACGGCCGGCGGGTCCGCGTCGGGTCCGCCCGGGGCGGGGGCACCGCGGTGCTCGACGACCTGATGCCCGCTGACCTGGCCTTCGACGACCACGAGCTGGGGATCCCCACCCCGCGGTCGCACGGCGACGACCTGGCCGACCCGGAGGACGGGTCCACCGACCCCGATCCGATACCCGGGCGGGTCGTGCGCCGCAAGGTGCACACCGCCGTCCCGATGAGCGTCGACGAGGCGCTGTCGCGGATGGAGCTGGTCGGGCACGACTTCTACCTGTTCGCCGACGCCGACACCGGCAAGCCCTGCGTGGTCTACCGGCGCAAGGGCTACGACTACGGAGTGATCAGCCTGACCCGCTGATCCCCAGGACGCGCCCGGCGGGGCGGCACCGGTTCCGAGCGGAACGGTTGCCGCCCCGTCGGCGTTGTAGCGGTGGGCGCCGGCCGCTTCGCTACCCTGGGCCGGGGGCAGTGCGCCGGAGCATGGCGTGCTGCGCACGCCCACACCGCTGACCGCGATCGTGAATGAGGTCGACCCGTGCCGTTGCTGAACCGCCTGCTCCGCGCCGGAGAGACGAAGCTGGTGAAGCGGCTGGGGCGCTACGCCGAGCACATCGAGACGCTCGAGACGGACGTCCAGTCGCTGACTGACGCCGAGCTCAGGGCGAAGACCGACGAGTTCCGCGCCCGCTACGCCGGGGGCGAGTCGCTCGACGACCTGATGTTCGAGGCGTTCGCGGTGGTCCGCGAGGGGGCCCGGCGCACCCTGGGCCAGCGGGCGTTCAAGGTCCAGCTGATGGGCGGCGCCGCGCTGCACCTGGGCAACATCGCCGAGATGAAGACCGGTGAGGGCAAGACCCTCACGTCGGTCTTCCCGGCCTACCTCAACGCGCTGTCCGGCGACGGCGTGCACCTGGTCACCACCAACGACTACCTGGCCCGCCGCGACTCGGAGAACATGGGCCGGATCCACCGCTTCCTCGGCCTGAGCGTCGGGGTGATCCTGTCGGAGATGCCGGCCGCGGTCCGCCGCGAGCAGTACAAGGCCGACATCACCTACGGCACCAACAACGAGTTCGGCTTCGACTACCTGCGCGACAACATGGCGTGGAACGCCGCGGACATGGTCCAGCGCGGGCACAACTTCGCCGTCGTCGACGAGGCCGACTCGATCCTGATCGACGAGGCGCGCACGCCGCTGATCATCTCGGGGCCGGCCGAGCAGAGCGCGCGCTGGTACCAGGAGTTCGCCCGGATGGCGCCGTCGATGAAGCGCGACGTGCACTACGAGGTCGACGAGCGCAAGCGGACGGTGGGCGTCACCGAGGAGGGCGTCACCTACGTCGAGGACCAGCTCGGCATCGACAACCTCTACGAGGCCGCCAACACCCCGCTGGTCGGGTACCTGAACAACGCGCTCAAGGTCAAGGAGCTGTTCAAGAAGGACAAGGACTACATCGTCCGCAACGGCCAGGTGCTGATCGTCGACGAGTTCACCGGCCGGGTGCTCGCCGGGCGGCGCTACAACGAGGGCATGCACCAGGCCATCGAGGCCAAGGAGGGGGTGGAGGTCCAGGCCGAGAACCAGACCCTGGCCACCATCACCCTGCAGAACTACTTCCGGCTCTACGCCAAGCTCTCCGGGATGACCGGCACCGCCCAGACCGAGGCGGCCGAGCTGCACCAGATCTACAAGCTGGGCGTGGTGCCGATCCCGACCAACCGGCCGATGATCCGCCAGGACCAGCCGGACCTGATCTACAAGACCGAGCCGGCCAAGTTCGCCGCGGTCGCCGCCGACATCGCCGAGAAGCACCGCAACGGCCAGCCGGTGCTGGTCGGCACGACCAGCGTGGCGAAGTCGGAGTACCTGTCCAAGCTGCTGGTCGGGCTGCAGGTCCCGCACGAGGTGCTCAACGCCAAGCAGCACGAGCGGGAGGCGGCGATCATCGCCCAGGCCGGGCACGCCGGCGCGGTCACCGTGGCCACCAACATGGCCGGCCGCGGCACCGACATCGTGCTGGGCGGCAACCCGGAGTTCCTGGCCGACCTGGAGCTGCGCCGCCGCGGGCTGGACCCGGTGGACACCCGCGAGGAGTACGAGGCCGCCTGGGACGAGGTCGTCGCCGACATGCGCGCCCAGGTCGCGGCCGAGGCCAAGGAGGTCAAGGCGGCCGGCGGGCTGTACGTGCTGGGCACCGAGCGGCACGAGTCGCGGCGCATCGACAACCAGCTGCGCGGTCGCTCCGGGCGTCAGGGCGACCAGGGCGAGTCGCGGTTCTACCTGTCGCTGGGCGACGACCTGATGCGCCGGTTCAACGGCCAGATGGTCGAGTCGATCATGAACCGGTTCAACCTGCCGGACGACGTGCCGATCGAGGCGGGCATGGTCACCAAGGCCATCCGCAGCGCGCAGACCCAGGTCGAGCAGCAGAACTTCGAGATCCGCAAGAACGTCCTCAAGTACGACGAGGTGCTCAACAAGCAGCGCACCGTGATCTACGCGGAGCGCCGCCGGGTGCTGGCGGGCGAGAACATCCAGTCGCAGATCGAGAACATGCTCGAGGACGTCATCCGGGCCTACGTCGACGGCGCCACGGCCGACGGGTACGCCGAGGACTGGGACCTCGACAAGCTGTGGACGGCGCTGCGCACGATCTACCCGGTGGGCATCCGGTGGCAGGACCTCGCGGGCGACGGTGACGACGACGACCACAGCGACCTCAGCAAGGAGGCGCTCTACGAGGCGATCCTCGCCGACGCCCGGGAGGCGTACGCCCGGCGCGAGGCCGAGGTCGACCAGCTCATCGCCCCGCTCGGTGGGATGCGGGAGCTGGAGCGGCAGGTCCTGCTCACGGTGATCGACCGCAAGTGGCGCGAGCACCTCTACGAGATGGACTACCTCAAGGACGGCATCGGCCTGCGGGCCATGGCCCAGCGCGACCCGCTGATCGAGTACCAGCGCGAGGGCTTCGACATGTTCAACACCATGTTGGACGCCCTCAAGGAGGAGTGCGTCGGCTTCCTGTTCAACCTCCAGGTGGAAGCCGCCGAACCC
Source organism: Pseudonocardia sp. (assembly GCA_030147065.1). Classification (GTDB taxonomy): domain Bacteria; phylum Actinomycetota; class Actinomycetes; order Mycobacteriales; family Pseudonocardiaceae; genus Pseudonocardia. Next base: position 8,730 of record JASLAP010000748.1, read on the forward strand.
GCCCAGCCCGCCCAGCCCGCCGAGGCCCCGGCGCAGGTCTCCATCGCCAACGGCGGCCCCCTGGCCGGCAGCCGGGCCCGAGCCCG
>JASLAP010000128.1 GCA_030147065.1 Pseudonocardia sp.
GCTGGCCTTCGACGTGGTCGAGCACGGGCCCGCCGACGGCGACCCGGTGCTGCTGCTGCACGGCTTCCCGCAGCGGGCGTCGTCGTGGACCGGGGTGGCGTCCCGGCTGGCCGGGCGCGGCTACCGGTGCGTGGCCCCCGACCAGCGCGGCTACTCCCCGGGCGCGCGGCCGCCGGCCCGCCGCGACTACGTCGTGCCCGAGCTGGTCGCGGACGCGCTGGCGGTGCTGGACGCGACGGTGGGTTCCACCGGACGGGTGCACCTGGTCGGGCACGACTGGGGCGCGGCGGTGGGCTGGGCGCTGGCCGCCCGGTACCCGGAGCGGCTGCGGTCGTTCACCGCGGTGTCCGTGCCGCCGGCGGCCGCGATGGGCCGCGCCCTGCTGACCAGCCGGCAGGCCCTGGCGTCCTGGTACATGGCGTTCTACCAGCTCCCCGGGCTGCCCGAGCGGCTGCTGGGCGCGCGCGGCCGGGAGTTCTCCGGCCGGCTCGCCGCCGCGCTGCGCCGCAGCGGCCAGTCCGCGCCGGCCGCCGAGCGCGACGCCGCCGGGCTGGCCGACCCGGCCGCCCTGACCGCGGCGCTGAACTGGTACCGGGCGATCCCGCTGGCCCGCGGCGCGGCCCCGGCCCCGCCGGTCCGGGTGCCCACCCTGTTCGTCTGGAGCGACGGCGACGTCGCCATCACCCGGCAGGCGGCGCTGCACGCCGGCCGGTACGTCCAGGCGCCCTTCCGGTTCGTCGAGCTGCGCGGGGTCAGCCACTGGATCCCGGACGAGGCGCCCGCCGAGCTGGCCGAGCTGATCGCCGGGCACCTGGCCGCCCACCCGGGCTGAGGACCGAGGGGGTTCGATGGAGGTCCTGGCCGGACGGGTGCTGCTGCACCCCGTCGACATGGAGCGCAGCCTGGCGTTCTACCGCGATGCCCTCGGGTTGGCGGTCGCCCGCGAGTTCCCCGGCGGCACGGTGTTCTTCCTCGGCGGCGGGTACCTGGAGCTGTCCGGGGCGGCCGAGCAGCCGGCCGGGCCGGCCGTGGCGCTCTGGTTGCAGGTCCGCGACCTGGCCGCCGCCCACCGCGAGCTGGCCGACCACGTCGTCCGCGGGCCCCGCCAGGAACCCTGGGGCCTGCACGAGATGTGGATCGCCGACCCGGACGGCACCCGGATCGTGCTGGTCGAGATCCCCGCCGACCACCCCATCCGCCGCGACACCCGCACCTGACCAGCCCCTCCCGTGGCAGGAAAGCCACTTCAGGACCGATTCCGTCCTGAAAGTGGCCTTCCTGCCACGCCCTGATCGGCCGAACGGGTTCTCCGCCCCGGTGCGGTGCACGGACGGTCTCGTGACGACGGACCGGTAGTCGCGCTGGTCGCGGGAGTGCCGCTACGACGACACCCCGGCGGGCAGGGGCTCGCCTCGTCCCGGGCGGTGATCCGCAGCCCGCTGCGGAGCGGATCGCCGACGCCGCGCTGGGGATCCCGGTGCTCAGGTGGCGGGAACCGGTCGCGGTCGGTCGCGCTACTCCGCGACCCGGGCACCGGGGCCGGGGACCGCCCGCAGGCGGGTACGGGCGTCGATGGGGTGGCCCTCGTCGCAGCGCAGTTCGATGTGCACGGGCGAGCCGCAGTCGGCGTGCTCGACGCGCATCGGCGGGCCGAAGCCGTCGGCCCGGTGCACGTCGCCCCAGGCCAGCATGGCCAGGATGATCGGGCGCAGGTCCTTGCCGGCCTCGGTGAGCCGGTACTCGTGGCGCTCCCGGCTGCCCGGGTCGCGGTAGGGCACCTTCACCACGATCCCCTCGGCGACCAGCGTGCCCAGCCGGCGGGTGAGCACGTTGCGGGCGATGCCCAGGTGCGCGGTGAGGTCGTCGAAGCGGCGGATGCCGTTGAACAGGTCGCGCAGCACGAGCACCGTCCAGGCGTCGCCGACCACCCCCGCGGCGCGCGCGACCGAGCATCGGGTGCTGTCGAATCGGGCCCAGTCCACCCGACCAGGATAGCGGGGTTGCGCTTGACAACCCAGCTCCCTACGCTGCATTTCCTATGAGAACCCAGCCGGGGCCGACGCGACAGCCGGCCGCCGTGCTCGCGGTCTGCTCGCTCGCCACCTTCCTGGCGTTCCTGGACGTCACCATCGTCAACATCGCCTTCCCGGCGATCACCACGTCGTTCGCGTCCACCTCGCTGGCCGACCTGTCCTGGGTCTTCGGCGCCTACAACGTGGTGTTCGCCGCGCTGCTGATCCCGGCCGGCCGGCTCGCCGACCTGCTCGGTCGGCGCCGGGTGTTCACGGCCGGGCTGGCGCTGTTCGCGCTGGCCTCGGCGCTGTGCGCGGTCGCGCCCAGCGCGGGGGTGCTGGTCGCGGCCCGGGCGCTGCAGGCCGTCGCCGCCGCGCTGCTGGTGCCGTCGTCGCTGGCCCTGCTGCTGCCGGCGTTCCCGCCCGAGCGGCGGGGCGCCGCCGTCGGCACCTGGGGGGCGATGGGCGGGATCGCCGCGGCCACCGGTCCCGCGCTGGGCGGGCTGCTGGTCGAGTCGTTCGGCTGGCGGGCGGTGTTCCTGGTGAACGTGCCCCTGGCCGCGGTCGCGCTGGCGGTTGCGCTGCGGGTGCTGGCCGAGTCGCGCGACCCGGACGCCGGGCTGCCCGACCCGCTCAGCGTGCTGCTGCTCGGCGCCGGGGTCGCCCTGGTGTCGCTGGGCATCGTCAACGGCGAGGGCGGCGTCTGGACGACCCCGGGCACGCTCGGCCCGCTGGGCGCCGGCGCCCTGCTGATCGCGCTGTTCGCCTGGCGCAGCGCCCGCGTGCGCACCCCGCTGGTCGCCCCCGAGCTGTTCCGGGTCCGGGCCTTCTCCGCCGCCGTCGCCGGTTACCTCGTCTTCTCCGGCGGCTTCTACGCGCTGCTGCTGTCCAACGTGCTGTTCATGACCGGGGTCTGGGGTTACGGCGTGCTGGCCGCGGGGGTGGCCGTGACCCCCGGTCCGATCATGGCCGCGGTGGCGTCGGCGGTGGGCGGACGGGTGTCCGACCGGTTCGGCGCCCGGCCCGCGATCGTGGCCGGCGGGGTGCTGTTCGCGGCCGGCTGCCTGCTGTTCGCCACCCGGATCGGACCCGACCCGGCCTACCTCGCGGTGTTCCTGCCCGCCACGCTGCTCACCGGCACCGGGGTCGGCCTGGTCTACTCCGGGCTGGCCACGGCCAGCGTGGCCCGGCTGCCGACCGTGCACTTCGGCACCGGCAGCGCGGTGGGCACCTGCGCCCGCCAGATCGGCGCCGTGCTCGGCATCGCGGTGCTGCTGTCGGCCCTGGCCGGCTCGGCCGACCTGGGCACCTTCCGGGCCGGCTGGCTGGTGATGACCGCGACGGCGCTGCTCACCGCGCTGTGCGGGATCGCCGCCGGCCGCACCCGGCTGCCCGCCGCCCCCGCTGTCGCCCATCCTGTCGTCCCCGTTCGCCACGTCGAGGAGCCCGCATGACCGTCACCGAGCCCCAGCCGACCGCTTCCGCCGGGTCCAGCGGCACCCGCGAACGGGTGCACCGCTGGGAGGACCCGATGCGCACCGCGGCGGCCGCCGCCGAGGTCGACGGCCTGACCTTCCTGCGGATGATGGCCTCGGGCGAGGTGCCGGGCCCGCCGATCGCGCACACCCTCGGGTTCACCGTGGACGAGGTCGAGCAGGGCCGGGTGGTGTTCGGGCTGGAACCCGCGGAGTTCCACTTCAACCCGATCGGGTCGGTGCACGGCGGCGTCTACGCCACCCTGCTGGACTCGGCCGCCGGCTGCGCGGTGCACTCCGCGCTGCCGGTCGGGGCCCGCTACACCAGCCTGGACCTGTCGGTGAAGTTCCTGCGCGCGCTGACCGCGGGCTCCGGCCGGGTGCGGTGCGAGGGACTGCTGGTGCACCTGGGCGGGCGGACCGCGCTGGCCGAGGCCCGGCTCACCGACCGGCAGGGTCGACTGGTCGCGCACGCCACCAGCAGTTGCCTGATCTTCCGGCCGGGCCGCTGACCGTCCCGTGGCCGAGGTCGGGCTCTTCAGAGTTTCGCGACCATGCGCCCGAGGGTGTGCGGCGCTATCCGCAGCATCGCCGGCATCAGCTTCGTCTGACCCGGCAGGGCCATCGGCCGGCGCTGCCGGAGGGCTCGGAGCGTGACCGCTGCGACCTCGGCCGGCGGCAGCTTCGGCCTGGTGGCGTCGGCGTTCATGGGGGTGTCCGTGGTCGGGGGGAGGACCTCGAGCACGTGGGTGCCGTGCGGTGCGAGTTGGCGGCGCAGGCCGTCGGCGAAGCCGTGCAGTCCGGCCTTCACCGCGCCGTAGGTCGGGGCGCGGGTGGGGGAGACCAGGGCGAAGCCCGACGTCACGAACACGATCGCGGCCAGCGGCGACCAGCGCGGCAACACCTCGCCGGTCAGGTGGATGGGTGCGGTGAGGTTCAGGTCGATCTCCTGGTCGAGGGCCGCGGTGGCGTCGTCGTCCGCGGCGAAGTCCCGTTCGACGAACGTGCCGGCGTTGTTGACCAACACGTCGAGCCGGCCGAACCGTTCGGTGATCGCGTCCAGCAGGGCGGCTCTGGCCTCCGGGACGGTCACGTCGGCCTGGACGGCCAGCGCCTCCGGGTGAGCCCGGCTGAAGCGGTCCAGGGCCGTCCGCGATCGGCCGCACACGGCCACGGAATCCCCCGCCGCCAGGAAGGACTCCGCCAGGCTCAGCCCGATTCCCGAGGTGCCTCCGGTGATGAGGACGACTCTTCCCACGGCTCTACCTCCACGTATTTCGGTTCCAGGCGGTACCGAAAGCAACCGTAGCACTTCCGGATCGATCGGTACCGAAGGAGTAGGCTGGGGCCGTGGAGAGCAGGCGGACGGCGCCGATCGGCAGGCCGCGGGGGTTCGACGTCGACGAGGCCCTCGACCGGGCGGTGCGGGTCTTCTGGGCGCAGGGCTACGAGGGCGCCAGCCTCGACGACCTGACCGCCGCGATGGGCATCACCCGCACGAGCATGTACCGGGCCTTCGGCAACAAGGAGGACCTGTTCCGCAAGGCGCTCGAGCGCTACACCGAGGGCACGGCGTGCTACGTCGCCCGGGCGCTGGCGCAGCCGACCGCCCGAGAGGTGGCCACCACGTTCCTCGCCGGTGCGGTCCGATCCACCACGCAGCCGGACTGCCCCGCTGGGTGCCTCGGGGTGCAGGGCGCCCTGGCGACGGGCGAGCCCGGTCGCCGGGCCCGCGACACCCTCACCGCATGGCGTGCGGAGGGCACCGCCCACCTGCGGGACCGGTTTCGGCAGGCCGTCGACGAGGGCGACCTGCCGGCCGATGCCGATCCCGGCCTGCTCGCCCGCTACCTGATGACCGTGGCGAACGGGATCGCCGTCCAGGCCGCCGGTGGCACCGCCCGTGACGAGCTCCGGTCGGTGGCCGACATGGCTCTGCGCACCTGGCCTCCGGCCGGCGGGCGGGGTCGCTGACCCGGTTCAGGCCGAGGCGGACGCCGGGACCTTGGCGGTCGCCCGCTCCCGGCTGCGCTCGGCGAACGGCGTCGCCCCCACGGCCACCGCGGCCAGCAGCGCCGCGGCCGCGGCGATCAGGAACACCACGGTGTAGGCCATCCCCGCCGGCACCGAGATCCCGTCCACCTGCATGATCATCCCGGAGGCCACGGCGGCGGCGACGGCGCTGCACGAGGACGTGCCGAGCATCCGCATCAGCGAGTTCAGGCTGTTCGCCGCCGCGGTCTCGGTGGGCGGCACCGCGTCCATGATCAGCAGCGGGATCGCCGCGTAGGCCAGGGCGGCCCCGATCGAGGTGAGGGTGGTGGCCGCCATCAGCAGCGGTACCGACGGCGGCAGCGTGGCCTGCCAGACGTTGCCCAGCACCAGGACGCCCGAGCCGATCAGCACCGTGGTGCGGGCCCCGTGCCGCCGCGAGATCCGCGCGGACAACGGGGAGAAGACCACCATCATCGCGCCGACCGGCAGCAGCACCAGCCCGGCGGTGAGCAGCGACAACCCGTGGCCGTAGCCGGTGGACAGCGGGGCCTGCAGCACCTGGGTGGTGAGCAGGAAGCCGGCGAACATCGAGAAGCCGATCAGCACCGAGGCGACGTTGGTCCACAGCACCGCCGGGCGGGCCGAGACCCGCAGGTCCACCAGCGGGGTCCGGGTGCGCATCTCGTAGCGGCCCCACAGCGCGAACAGCACCGCCGACGCGACGAGCAGGCCGAGCACCCGCCCGCCGCCCCAGCCCCACTCGGAGCCCTTGGAGATCGCCAGCAGCAGGCAGACCAGCGCCGCGGCCAGCCCGATCGCGCCGGGCAGGTCGAACCGCCCGCCGGGCCGCTCCGGGGACTCCCGCACCAGGCGGCGGACCAGGACCAGCAGCAGCACGCACAGCACCGCCGCACCGGCGAACAGCCAGCGCCAGCCGAACCGCTCGGCGACGAGCCCGGTCAGCGGCAGCCCGATCGCGCCGCCGATGCCCAGCGAGGAGCTCATCAGCGCCACCCCGGTGCCCATCCGGTCGCCGGGCAGGATCTCGCGCATGATGCTGATGCCCAGCGGCACCACGCCCAGCGAGGCGCCCTGCAGCGCCCGGGCCACGATCAGCACCTCGACCCCGGGCGCCACCGCCCCCAGCGCCGATCCGACCGTGACCAGCCCGAGCGCGACCAGCAGCATCCGCCGCCGCCCGTACATGTCGCCGAGCCGCCCGAGCACCGGCGCGCACACCGCGCCGGCCACCAGGGTCGCGGTGACCAGCCAGGCGACGGTCGCCGGGGACGCGCCCAGCAGCCGCGGGAACTGCGGCAGCAGCGGCACGACCAGGGTCTGCATCAGCGACACGGCCAGGCCGCAGGACGCCAGCACGGTGATCACGAGCATCGGGCGCGGCGACCGCGTGGCGGGGGGGCTTACGGACACCAGACCAGGTGACCACGGGGTCGTTGGCAATGGCAAGTTGGATAGCCTGCGGTTGTGTCACAGGGGCTCGATCCGCGGCGGGTGTCGGCGCAGTTCCGCACGTTCTGGACCGAGCGCCGGTTGGCCACGCTGGTCACGCTGCGCCGCGACGGCAGCCCGCACGTGGTGCCGGTCGGGGTGACCCTGGACCTCGACGCCCGGCTGGCCCGGGTGATCTGCAGCGGCGGGTCCCAGAAGGCCCGCAACGCCGCGGTCACCGGTCGGGCGGCCGTCTGCCAGGTCGACGGGGCGCGCTGGTCGACGCTGGAGGGTGCGGTGGTGGTCAGCGACGATCCGGACGCGGTGGCCGACGCGGTCACCCGCTACGCCGCCCGCTACCGGCAGCCGCGGGTCAACCCGCAGCGGGTGGTGCTGGAGATCGCGGTGACCCGGGTTCTGGGAAACCTCTAGTTCCGGGCCGCCCGGCGAGGCACACTGAAACGGTACAGACGGCGGTGCGCGGCCCCACCGGCGCGGCGCGCCCTGCTCGTCCAGGACCGCAGTCCCCGCCTCGAGGAGTGCCGTGACCAGCGCGTTCGACCACCAGGACCACCGTGACCACCCCGCCGGCCCGGCCGACGACCCGGGCCGCACCGCCGACGTGGTGAACCTGCCCCGGTTCGAGCCGGTCCCCGACATGGAGGTGCGGACCCTCGGGCCGGCCCGGATCACCTCGCCGATGGAGCCCCTGCTCGCGGCCCGCCCCACCACCGAGCACTACGTGGCCGAGGACGACCGGGTGCTGCTCGACGACACCGTGGCCGGGGTGGCCTCGCGCGGGGTGCCGGCCGCGGGGCTGCCCGGGATGGAGCCCTGCGGCCCCCGGCGCAAGATCTTCTTCGACCCGTCCAAGACGCGGGCCGCCATCGTCACCTGCGGCGGGCTGTGCCCGGGGTTGAACGACGTCATCGCCGGGCTGGTGCGCAGCCTGACCTACCACTACCGGGTGCGCCGGGTGGTCGGCATCCGCAACGGCTACCAGGGCTTCTGCGCCTCCTACGGGCACGACGTGGTGGAGCTGACCCCGGAGGGCGTGCGCGACATCGCCACCGACGGCGGCACCGTGCTGGGCACCTCGCGCGGCCCGCAGGACCCCGAGGAGATCGTCGACTGCCTGGAGCGGCTGCACGTCAACGTGCTGTTCGTGGTGGGCGGGGACGGTTCGATGCGCGGGGCCATGGAGGTGGCCCGGGTGATCGGCGAGCGCGGGCTGTTCATCTCGGTGGTCGGCATCCCCAAGACCATCGACAACGACATCCCCTACATCGACCAGAGCTTCGGCTTCCAGACCGCGTTCAGCCTGGCCAGCGACGCGATCCGGGCGGCCCAGGTGGAGGCCAAGTCCACCGCGAACGGGATCGGGCTGGTCAAGCTGATGGGTCGGCACTCGGGCTTCATCGCCTGCTACGCCGCGCTGGCCCGCAGCGGCGCCGACGTGGTGCTGATCCCGGAGGTGCCGTTCGGCCTGGACGGTGAGCAGGGCCTGCTCGCCCACCTGCGCCGCCGGGTGTCCGAGCGCGGGCACGCGGTCGCCGTGGTCGCCGAGGGCGCCGGCCAGGAGTTGCTGGGCGGGTCCGGCGAGGGCAGCGACGCGTCGGGCAACACCCGGCTGCAGGACATCGGGCAGTACCTGCGCCGGCGGATCGGCGACCACTTCGCCGACGCCGGGGTGGAGACCTCCATCCGCTACATCGACCCCAGCTACGCCATCCGCAGCGTGCCGGCCAACCCCTACGACAGCGTCTACTGCGTGCGGTTGTCGCAGGCGGCGGTGCACGCGGCGATGTCCGGGCGCACCGAGATGGTGGTCGGGCGCTACCGGCGCCGGTTCGTCAACATCCCGATGCGGATGGCGGTGAGCCGGCGCAACCAGGTCGACCCGAACGGCGACCTGTGGCTCGCGGTGCTGGAGGCGACCAGCCAGCCGGTGCGGATCGGCTGATCCGCCGGATCACCGCAGGGCGGGCGCGCGTGGCGGCGGGGGATACTGCGCGGGTGCCAGTGGCGATGCGCTTCCTCGGCCACTCCACCGTGCGGGTGGAGCTGGCCGGGACCGTCGTGCTGACCGATCCCGTGCTGACCCCGGGCGTCGGCCCGCTGCGCCGGGTCGCGCCGCCGCTGCGGCCCGCGGACTGGGCCGACGCCGACCTGGTCCTGCTGTCCCACCTGCACGGCGACCACCTGCACCTGCCGTCGCTGCGCCGGCTGCGGGCCCGGGTCGTGGTGCCCCGCGGCGCCCGGAACTGGCTGCGGTCGCGCGGGGTCGTCCACGTCGACGAGCTCGCCCCGGGTGAGGTGCTCGAGCACGGCGACCTGCGGGTGACCGGGGTCGCGGCGACGCACAGCGGGCACCGCTGGGGTCCGCGCTCGACCCGCGGCCCGCAGGCCGCGGCCATGGGCCACCTGCTGCAGGCGCCCGGAGCGACGGTGTACGCCGCCGGCGACACCGACCTGTTCGACGGGATGGCCGCGCTGCCCGCGGTCGACGTCGCGCTGCTGCCGGTCTGGGGGTGGGGACCGACGCTGGGACCCGGCCACCTCGACCCGCTGCGGGCGGCCGAGGCGGTGCGCCGGATCCGGCCCCGGGTCGCCGTCCCGGTCCACTGGGGCACGCTGGCGCTGCCCGGACTCGTGGCCGCGCCGGGGCGCTCCGGCGCCCGGATGCGCCGGATGCTGGTCGAACCGCCGCGGCGGTTCGCCACGGCGGTGGCCGCGCTGTCGACCGGCGCGGCGACGCCGGTGCTGGTCACCGAGCCCGGGGAGGCGGTCGCACTCCCGACGGGCACGCGGACCGGCGAGCTCCCGGGCTCCGCCCGGTGACGACGCTGGCCGGCGTGTGGACCGGGACCGCCGCGATCGGGTACCCCGCCCTGTTCGGCGGGGTCCTGCTCGGTTCGATCATCCCGGTGGTGCCGACCGGGGCGCTGGTGGGCGCGGCCGCCGCGCTCGCGACCGCCGGTGACGAGCTGTCGCTGCCGGTGGTCGTGCTGCTGGCCGCGGTGGGCGCCCTGGTCGGCGACCTGGTCACGGTGGTCGTCGCCCGCCTGGGCAGTGACGCGGCGGTGCACCTGCTGTCGCGCGGCCAGCACCCGGAACGGCTGGCGATCGCGCGCCGGCAGTTCACCGAGCACGGCTGGGCGCTGGTGGTGGCCGGGAGGATGCTGCCGGCCGGGCGGATACCGGTGCTGCTGGCGGCGGGCACACTGCGGTACCCGTGGCACCGGTTGCTGCCCGCGGCGTCCGGCGCCTGCCTGCTCTGGGCCGGCGCCTACGCCGCCATCGGCGTGTTCACCGGCGGTCTGTTCGACGACCCGCTGATCGCGCCCTTGATCGCGGCCGCGGCGGTGCTGCTGATCGGGGCGGTGGCCTCGCTGGTCGGACGGCGGCGGGCGGCCGCCCGCGGAGGGAAGCCGTGAGCCGGGAGCAGGCCGGCCAGGACGGCGGGCGGCTGCTGCGCGGCGGCCGGGTGCTGGTGCGGGTACTGCTGGTGTGGGCGCTGGCCACCGGTGCGCTGGTGGCGCTGGAGCGCGTCCTGCCCGGGTTCGCCATGGACGACTGGTGGCAGCCGACGGTGTGCGCGCTGCTGTTCGGGGTGCTCAGCGCGGTGGTCTGGCCGCTGGTGCTGCGGCTGGTGCTGCCGGTCGCGGTGTTCACCCTCGGCGTGGGCTCCTACCTGCTGCTCGGGGCCGGCGTCATGGCCGTGTCCTTCGCCGTCCCCGGGGTGCGGATCGCCGACCTGCGCACCGGCGTGCTGGTGGCCATCGCGGTGGCCCTGATCGGCGCGGTGGTCAGCAGCCTGCTCTCCCTCGACGAGGACGAGCTGTTCTTCCGCCGCACCCGCCGCCGCGGCGCGCGCACCGGCACCAGCCCGGATGGCGCCGACGATCGCCCGCCCGGCGTGCTGTTCCTGCAGGTGGACGGCCTGAGCCTGGACACCGCCCGGCGCGCGGTGCGCGACGGCGACATGCCCACCTTCGCCCGCTGGCTGGCCGAGGGCAGCCACCGGCTCACCGGCTGGCACTGCGACTGGAGCTCGCAGACCGGGGCCAGCGTGTGCGGCGCGCTGCACGGCAGCAACGACGACATCCTGGGGTTCCGCTGGTACGAGAAGGACCGCGACCACATGATGTACTGCGGCCACCCGGAGGACGCCGCGGAGATCCAGCGCCGGCACTCCGACGGCCGCGGCCTGCTCGCGGTGGACGGCGCCTCGCGCGGCAACCTGTTCACCGGCGACGCCGAGCACGTCAGCCTGACCATGAGCGCGCTGCCGGTGCTGCCCGGGTCGCTGCGCCGGCGCAACCGAGACGGCATCGGCGCCGGCTACTACGCCTACTTCGCCAACCCCGCCAACGCGTTGCGCACCCTGATCGGCGCGCTGGTCGACATCGGGCGGGAGATCTCGGCCTCGGTCCGCCAGCGGCGCGCCGACGTCCGGCCCCGGGTGTCCCGCGGTGGCTTCTACCCGATCGCCCGGGCGGCCACCACGGTCATCGCCCGCGACATCGTGGTGTCGGCGATCGTCGAGGACATGCTGGCCGGACGGGCGGTCGTCTACGCCGACCTGCTCGGCTACGACGAGGTCGCCCACCACTCCGGGGTCGAGCGGTTCGACGCGCTGGCCGTGCTGCGCTCGATCGACCAGCAGATCGGCCGGCTGCACCGGGCCACCCAGCTCGCGCCGCGCCGGTACCACATCGTCGCGCTCTCCGACCACGGCCAGACCCAGGGCTGGGCGTTCACCGACCGGTTCGGCGAGTCGGTCGAGCAGCTGGTCGGGCGGCTGTGCGGGGCGTCGCCGCCGGCGGTGCGGAAGGGCTCGCAACGCCTGGCCGAGGGGGGCTGGCAGGCCGGCGCCGCGTTGGCCGAGGCGTCCGCCGGCGACGGGCTGATCGCCCGGCGGCTGCGGTCGCGGGTGGAGCGCTCCGGTGGTCCGCTGGAGCGTCCCCGTGCTCCGGACGGCACCCCCGGCGCGGTGACCCGGGTGGCGCCCGGGGTGGTCGCGGTGGCGTCCGGGCACGTGGCGATGGTGTCGTTCACCGGGCACCCGGGCCGGGTCGAGCTGGAGACCGTCGAGCGCGAGTTCCCGGACCTGCTGCCCGCCCTGGTCGACCACCCCGGCATCGGCTTCCTGCTGGTGCGCAGCGCCGAGTACGGGCCGGTCGTGCTGGGCCGCGACGGCCTGCACCGGCTGGCCACCGGCGTGGTGATCGGGGAGGACCCGCTGGCGCCCTACGGGCCGCACGCCGCCGACCTGGTCCGCCGGGTGGACGGCTACGCGCACTGCCCGGACATCATGATGAACAGCCGGCTGGACCCGGCCACCGACGAGGCCCCGCCGTTCGAGCCGCACGTCGGCTCGCACGGCGGGCTGGGCGGGCCGCAGTCGCGCGGGTTCCTGCTGCACCCGGTGGAACTGCCGGATCCGGGGGAGGTCGTCGGGGCCGAGCAGCTGCACCGGGTGCTGCGCGGCTGGCTCACCCACCTCGGCCAGCCCGAGCCGGACACCGTCGAGCCTCTGGAGGCCTCCGCATGACCAGCAGCATGACCAGCCCCTACGTCCTGGTGCACGGTGCCTGCCACGGCGGCTGGTGCTGGCGACGGGTGGCGCCGCTGCTGCGCGCGGCCGGGCACGAGGTCTTCACCCCGACGCTGACCGGCTTCGGCGAGCGGGCCCACCTGCTCACCGCCGACCTCACCCCGGCCGTGCTGGTCCAGGACGTGGTCGCGGTCCTGGAGTGCGAGGAGCTCACCGACGTGGTGCTGGTCGGGCACAGCTTCGGCGCGCTGGTCGCGCTGGGGGTGGCCGACCGGGTGCCCGAGCGGCTGCGCGAGCTGGTGCTGCTGGACGGGGTGCTGGTGGAGCCGGGTGAACCCGGGTTCGCCGGGCTGCCGCCGGACGCGGTGGCCGCCCGGATCGAGGCCGCGAAGGCCTCCCCGGACGGGCTGTCCTACCCGCCGCCCCCGCCGCCCGCGTTCGGCGTGGCCGACCCCGACGACCTGGCCTGGCTGGGCCGGCGGCTCACCCCGCAGCCGCTGCGGGCCTACTCCGAGCCGTTCGGCCTGCGCGCACCGCTGGGCAACGGCGTGCCCGTGCGCTACATCTGCTGCACCGCTCCGCCCTACCCGGCCGTGCACTCCGCGCACGCCATCGTCCGGCGGGAGGGCTGGGCGTTCAGCGAGCTGGCGACCGGGCACGACGCCATGGTCGCCGACCCCGAGGCGACGGCCGCCGCATTGCTGGGCTGAGTCCGTCCCGACCGACAACGTTCCGGCCCGCGGACGATCGGCGACGGAACCGTCCCGTCGTGGAACATCGCTACCCTGCGGGGGTGGACACCCGCAGCGACGCCGAGATCCGCGCCGACCTGAGCTTCCTGTTCGACAAGGCCGGCCAGGAGCTGACCGCCCGGATGACCACCGCACTGGCCGAGGTCGGGCTGACCCCGCGCAGCTACTGCGTGCTGTCCAAGGCGCTGCCCGGCGATCGGACGCAGGGCGAGCTGGCCGAGATCGCCCTGCTGGACAAGACCACCATGGTCGTCACCATGGACCAGCTGGAGCGGGCCGGGCTGGCCCTGCGCCGGCCGTCGAGCACCGACCGGCGGGCGCGGATCGTGCAGACCACCGAGGAGGGTCGCCGGGTCGTCGAACGGGCCCGGACGATCATCGACGGGGTGTACGCCGAGGTCCTCGGGGTGCTGCCGGCCGACCAGCGGGAGTCGCTGCTCGACGCGCTGGTCGCGCTGGTCGGCCGGGGCGGCCCGTTGTCGGCGGTCGGCGCGCCCGGGGCCGGGGCGGCCCGGCGCTCCCGGCGCGCGTCCCGCACGGCCTGAGCGCCGGATCGGCGGTCCGGTCGCCGAACTCGCCCGCACATTAGTTCCGGTCCGACCTGTCTGGGAAAGGATCGTCTAGAATAAAACTATCTGCTACGGTCCCGTCCATGTCTGAAGCCGCACCTCTCCCGCCCGCCGGCCTCGCCCGGGAGGCCGCCCGTCCGTCCCGCTGGATCGCCCTGGCGGCCCTGTGCCTCGGCCTACTCATGATCATTCTGGACGGGACGATCGTCAGCGTGGCGCTGCCGGCGATCCAGGCCGACCTGGGTTTCGCCCCGTCCGGCCTGGCCTGGACGGTGAACGCCTACCTGCTGCCGCTCGGCGGGCTGCTGCTGCTCGCCGGCCGGCTCGGCGACCTGCTGGGCCCGCGCCGCGTGCTGCTCACCGGGCTGGGGCTGTTCGTGCTGGCCTCGCTGCTGTGCGGGTTCGCCGGGGACCCGGCCACGCTGGTGGCGGCCCGGTTCGCCCAGGGTGCCGCGGCCGCCCTGGCCTCGGCGGTGGTCCTCGGGATGGTCGTCGGGCTGTTCCCGGACCCGGCCGAGCGGGCCAGGGCGATGGGCGTCTACGCGTTCGTCGGTGCGGCCGGGGCCTCCATCGGCCTGCTGCTCGGCGGGGTGCTGACCGACGCCGTGGGCTGGCCGTGGATCTTCTTCGTGAACGTGCCGATCGGGCTGGCCGCGATCGGGCTGGTGCGCTGGGCGGTCGCGCCCGACGGCCCGCGCCCGCCCGTCGGACGGCCCGACGTGGCCGGGGGAGCGCTGGTCACCGCCGGGCTGGTGGCCCTGGTGTTCGCGATCGTCGACACCTCCGGCGCGGCCGTCCGGGCCGCCACCGCGGCGGCGGCGGTCGCCCTGCTCGCCGCGTTCGTGGTGCGCCAGCGCCGGGCGGTCGAGCCGCTGGTCCGGCTGGGCGTCCTGCGGTCCCGGGCGGTGTCCGGCGGCAATGCGGCCCAGCTGCTGATGGTGGCCGGGATGCTGGGCTTCCAGTTCATCGCCGCGCAGTACCTGCAGAACTCGCTGGGCTACGACCCGGCGGCGACCGGGTTCGCCATGGTGCCGATCCCGCTGGTGATCGCCGTGGTCTCGCTGGGGGTGTCCGGGCGGGCGATCGCCCGGTTCGGTCCCCGGGCGGTGCTGCTGGTCGGGGAGGTGCTGCTGGTCGCCGGCCTGCTGCTGCTCGCCCGCCCGCCGATCGGCGCCTACGCGGTCGACGTGCTGCCCTCGCTGCTGGTCCTCGGGGTCGGCGCCGGGCTCGCGCTGCCGGCGGTGACCGTGGTGATGATGTCCGACGCCACCGCGGCCGACGCCGGGCTCACCTCCGGCCTGGCGAACACCAGCCAGCAGATCGGCGGCGCGCTGGGCACGGCGGTGCTGGCCACCCTCGCCGCCGCCACGACCGGTGGGCTGGTGGCCGCCGGGACGCCGGCCGTCCAGGCGCTGGCCACCGGCTACCGCACGGCGTTCCTGGTCGGTGCCGGGCTGGTGGCCCTGGCCGCGGTGGTGACGGCACTGGTCCTGCGCCCGCACCCGGCCGGAGTGTGACCCGGATCGCTCGGTCCGGACGGCGCCGCCGCCTATCCTGCAAAAAGGGCACTGAACAGCCAGCGCCAGATCGAGCAGCTGACCGGAACTGTGACGAAGGGGTCGTCGGATGCGGGACGCAGTGATCGTGGAGGCCGTCCGGACACCGGTCGGGAAGCGGAACGGCGCCGTGTCCGGCGTGCATCCGGTGAACCTGTCGGCGCACGTGCTGAACGCGCTGGCCGAGCGGTCCGGGATCGACCCGGCCGTGGTCGACGACGTGATCTGGGGCTGCGTGTCGCAGGTCGGGGAGCAGACCTTCGACATCGCCCGGACCGCGGTACTGGCCGCGGGCTGGCCGGAGACGGTGACCGGGGTGACCGTGGACCGCCAGTGCGGCTCCTCGCAGCAGTCGGTGCACTTCGCCGCGGCCGGGCTGATCGCCGGGCAGTACGACGTGGTCGTCGCCGGCGGGGTGGAGTCGATGAGCCGGGTGCCGATGGGCTCGGCCCGGATGGAGGGCCGCAACCCGTTCGGCGACCGGTTCCTGGCCCGTTACGACAACCAGATCCCCAACCAGGGCGTCGGCGCCGAGATGATCGCCGAGCGCTGGGGCTTCTCCCGCGCCCAGGTCGACGAGTTCTCGGTCGGCTCGCACGAGAAGGCCGCCGCGGCGCAGGACGAGGGCCGCTTCGACGCCCAGATCGCGCCGCTGACCCTGGACGACGGCACCGTCGTGAGCAAGGACGAGGGCATCCGGCGGGGCACCAGCGTGCAGACCCTCGCCGGGCTGAAGACGGTGTTCAAGCCCGAGGGCGGGGTGATCACCGCGGGGAACTCCTCGCAGATCTCCGACGGCTCGGCCGGGCTGCTCATGATGACCGGCGAGAAGGCCCGCGAGCTGGGGCTGACCCCGATCGCCCGGGTGCACACCGCGGTGCTGGCCGGGGCCGACCCGGTGATCATGCTGACCGCGCCGATCCCGGCGACGCAGAAGGTGCTGGCGAAGTCCGGCCTGTCGATCGACGAGATCGGGGCGTTCGAGGTCAACGAGGCGTTCGCGCCGGTGCCGCTGGCCTGGCTGGCCGACATCGGGGCGGACGCGAAGGCGCTCAACCCCAACGGCGGCGCGATCGCGCTGGGCCACCCGCTGGGCGGGTCGGGGGCGCGGCTGATGACCACACTGGTGCACCACATGCGCGACAACGGCATCCGCTACGGCCTGCAGACCATGTGCGAGGGCGGCGGCCAGGCCAACGCGACCATCCTCGAGCTGCTCTAGAACCGCCCGGTTCTCACCCACTTGGGGGGGTGAGTGGCGGTGACCCGCCTCGGCATGGCAGGATGGGCGGGTGAACGCCTCTCAGGGGCGCGAGCCCGCCCGTCCGCAGCAGGGATCCGGCGCCGGCGCCGCCAAGAACACCTCGGCCGCCGCCGCCCCACGCCTGTCTCGCGAGGCCGTCGTCGCGTTCGTCCTGCTCCCCGTCCTGCTGGCCGCTGGCTTCTTCCTGGGCGGACGCCTTCTGGGTCAG
>JASLAP010000158.1 GCA_030147065.1 Pseudonocardia sp.
CCGATGGGCGCCAACGCGCACAACGACTACGCCGACCGCAAGAACAAGCGCCAGGAGGTCACTCCGATCCACCCGGAGCTGGCCGAGCCGCTCAAGGACATCCTCGGCGAGACCTACGGCCTGATCGTGTACCAGGAACAGGTCATGGCCATCGCGCAGAAGCTGGCCGGCTACACGCTGGGCAAGGCCGACCTGCTGCGCCGCGCGATGGGCAAGAAGAAGAAGGAGATCCTGGACAAGGAGTACGCCGGCTTCGCCCAGGGGATGAAGGACCACGGCTACTCCGAGGCCGCGGTCAAGACCCTCTGGGACATCCTGCTCCCGTTCTCCGACTACGCGTTCAACCGCGCGCACTCCGCGGCCTACGGCCTGGTCTCCTACTGGACGGCCTACCTCAAGGCCAACTACCCGGCCGAGTACATGTCCGGCGTGCTCACCTCGGTGCGCGACGACAAGGACAAGGCCGCGGTCTACCTGGCCGAGTGCCGCCGGATGGGCATCACGGTGCTGGCCCCGGACGTCAACGAGTCGGTGCGCAACTTCGCCCCGGTCGGCTCGGACATCCGGTTCGGGCTGGGCGGCATCCGCAACGTCGGGGTGAACGTCGTCGACGCGATCGTGGCGGCCCGCAAGGAGAAGGGCGCGTTCACCGACTTCAGCGATTTCCTGCGCAAGGTCGACGCGGTGGTCTGCAACAAGAAGGTCATCGAGTCGCTGATCAAGGCCGGTGCCTTCGACTCGCTGGGCCACCCGCGCAAGGGCCTGCTGCTGGTGCACGCCGACGCCATCGACGCGGTGATGAGCACCAAGAAGGCCGCCTCGATGGGCCAGTTCGACCTGTTCGGCACCATGGACGGCTCCGGCGACTCCGAGCTCGACGACGTGTTCAACGTCAAGGTCCCGGCCGACGAGTGGGACCCGAAGCACCAGCTCGCCGTGGAGCGGGAGATGCTCGGCCTCTACGTCTCCGGCCACCCGCTGCACGGGGTGGAGCAGGTGCTCTCGGCCAAGTCGGACATGGCGATCTCGACCATCCTGGAGGGCACCGTCCCGGACGGCCACCAGGTCACCATCGGCGGCATCCTGGCCAACGTGAACCGCCGGGTGAACAAGAACGGCGAGCCGTGGGCGTCGGCCCAGCTGGAGGACCTGGCCGGCGGCATCGAGGTGCTGTTCTTCCCGCGCTGCTACCAGGTCGTCGGGGTGGACGTGGCCGAGGACGCGATCGTGCTGGTCAAGGCCCGGGTGAACCGCCGCGACGACCGGGTGTCGCTGATCGTCAACGACCTCGCCGTACCCGACCTGACCCATGCGGGCGGCGGGGCGGGGGCGCCGGTCAAGGTCAGCATGCGCACCGAGCTGGTGACCCCGCAGCGGGTGTCCAAGCTCAAGGAGGTGCTGACCAACCACCCCGGCACCTCCGAGGTGCACCTGGTCCTGGTCAACGGCAGCCGCACGACGATGCTCAAGCTGGACGACAAGCTCAAGGTCACCCACTCCAGCGCCCTGATGGGCGACCTCAAGGCCCTGCTCGGCCCCGGCTGCCTCGGCTGACCGACCTCGCAGGCCCGCTTCGCGCCTCGCAGGGCCCCCGGCCCTTGCGAGGCGTACGGAACCCTGCGAGGACGGGTCAGGGCCGGATGATCCGGCCCGGTCCGGTCAACGGCTCGGGCCGGTGGGTCGGGGACGGTACCGCCCGGCACCGTCCCCGGCCGGAGCGCTCAGCGGGACAACCGGATGGTCGCCGAGTCCACCCCGGCACCGATGTTCACGCCGAAGTCGAACTCGCCGGCCTTCGCCCCGCGGATGAAGGCCACCCACTCCTCCCGGGTGTAGAGCAGCTCGCGCTGCGCCGGGTTCTTCGGGTCCCGTACCGCGATCATGCCGTCCGGCCGCTGCGCCACCTCGACACCGGATCGTGAACCGTTGAAGCTGCTGCCCCGAAACCCCTGCTCCGCCTGGCCTGTCATCTGAGTTCCTGCCACTCCTGCTGCTCGGTCCGATCGGGCTGGAGGTCACCGTAGACCAGGCAAGATCATCATCGGGGGTGGCTGCGGAGCGTGTCGTGGTGCGGCTCGAGCAGCGGCGCGACCGGCGACGGTCAGCGGTCGTCGGCCGAGACGATCAGGGCCTGGCCGCGCATCGCCACCAGGTGCGCCACCCCGCCGATGACCGCCCCGATGATCCACGCGAAGCCGCTGAGGGCGGACAGCGCGGGCACCCACACCGCGGCGATGGAGAACACCGCCGCGATGCCGAAGGCGATCATCGCGCGCACGTTCCAGCCCGCCGAGTAGTGGTAGGCCCCGTCCGGGCGCCGGGAGTACAGGTCCTGGATCGCCAGCCGCTGCCGGCGCAGCAGGTAGTAGTCGGTGATCATGATCCCGTACAGCGGGGCGAGCACCGCTCCGAGCGTGTCGACGAACAGCGGCAGGTTGTCGCCGACCACCTCCACCCACAGCGCGCCGAGCACGAAGCCGATCGCCGCGGTGATCATCCCGGCGGTCCGGAAGTTGATCCGGGACGGCGACAGGTTGGCGATGTCGTAGGCCGGCGGGATGAAGTTGGCGACCAGGTTGATGCCGACCGTGGCGACGAAGAAGGTCAGCGCGGCGAGCACGGTGAGCAGCGGGTTGCCGACCTGGCCGACGATGTCGGCCGGGTTGGTCAGCGGCTCGCCCTGCCCGTCCTGGTAGACGATGTAGGCGCCGGCGGTGATGAACAGCGACAGGAAGGTGAACAGCGCCAGGCTGACCGGCAGGCCCAGCAGGTTGCCCAGCTTCATCTGCCGCTCGGTGCGGGAGAACCGGGCGAAGTCCCCGAAGTTGATCACGACCGCGGAGAAGTAGGCGATCATCGTGCCGACCACGCCGAAGAACGCCACCACCGCGGCCCCGCCGGCCAGCTCGCCGCCGAACAGCGTGCCCACCGACCCCAGCAGCTCGTCGCCGGCCTGCCACCAGATCGCGACCAGCAGCAGCACCATCACCGCGTAGACCGCGGGGCCGGCGAAGTTGAGGAAGCGCACGATCCCGTCCAGGCCGCGCAGGAACAGCATCACCTGGAACCCGGCCACCACCAGGTAGGACACCCAGTCCACGACCGACAGCCCGAGGAAGGCCGGCCCGCCCCCGGTGTCGAGCACCGCGTTGATGGCCAGCGCCACGGCGGTGGAGGCGAAGTAGGTCTGCGCGCCGTACCAGAAGATCCCGACGATGCCCCGGACCATGGCCGGGAACTGGGCGCCGCGCACGCCCATCGACGTGCGTGCCATCACCGGGTAGGGGATGCCGTACTTCACGCTGGGGGCACCGGAGAGGTTGACCAGGACCATGACCACGATCCCGGCCAGCACGATGCCGGCGAACACCAGCCAGCCGTTGATCCCGGCGGTGATGAACAGGCTGGCGGCCAGCGTGTAGCCGGCCAGGCTCTGCACGTCGTTCGTCCACACGTTGAAGATCTCGAACCAGCCCCAGCGCCGGCGCGACGGCGGGACCGGCGCGAGGTCCTCGTTGTGCAGGCTGGGATCGGTGTCCTGGATGACCAGGTCGCGGTCGCCCGGGGTGGGCACCGGTTCGGCGGGGGTGGCCATGGCGCGCTCCTCTCGGAGGGGAGTACTGCACGGGACCTGCAGCCCGACGTTAGGTCGGCGCGCGCCGGCACCGGTAGCGGTGCTGTGAACTCCGCGAGGGGGTGCGGTGGGCGTCAGGCCCGGGTGGCGGCGCCGACCAGGGCGCTCCACTCCCGCTGGGCCGGTTCCTGCCAGTCGGCGTGCTGGCGCTCGAAGACCGCGGCGGCCCGGGCGCCGGCCCAGCGCTCGGGCAGCAGTTCGGCCGGCAGCTTCGGGTCGAGGAACGGGAACCGGCGCCAGGCGTGCACCAGGTGGATCTGGGCGGCCAGGCTCTCCGCCCCGGGGGCCGGGGTGGCCGTGGCGAAGGTCTCCAGGAAGCCCTCGTAGGCCGCCTCGACCTCGGCCAGGTCCCAGGCCTGGGCAACCAGCTCGCGCTCGGAGCCGATGGCGCCGAACGGCCCGACGAACGAGCTGCTGACCGCGGTCAGGTCCAGGTCGGCCAGCACCCGCGCCACCTCGTCCTGCTTGGCCGGGTCCGGGCTGAGCCACACCCCCGGCGCCGGTGATCCCAGGCCGGCCCAGGCCAGCCGGGTGCGCAGCCGGTGGCGCACCTGGCGGCGCACCTCCGGCACGCTGACCAGCAGCACCAGCCAGTCGCCCGCCCACGGCCTGGCCGGCGCGCCGAAGCCGTAGATCCGGCCGGCCCCGTCCGAGAGCAGGCCGCGCCCCGGCGCCGACAGCGACCAGCGGACCCGCCGGCCGGCCCGGTCGGACTCCAGCAGCCCCTCGGCCGCGGTGCGGGCCAGGGCCTGGCGGGCGGACTTGTGCTCGACGCCGAGGCGGCCGAGCACGTCGATCAGCACCTGGGTCCACACCGGCTCGTCGCGCGGCAGCACGAACTCGCCCAGCACCGTCAGCAGCAGCGAGCGGGCGCTCGTCGCGCCCAGTTCGCGGCGGCGGGAGAGCGCGGGATGATCGGACCCGGTGACGGGCTCGACCGCGGATGTGACCATTGGCATGACGCCCATCAGGGTAGCCGGGCCCCCACCCGCCGGTTCCGCCGACGGCGTGCAGCCGTCCCCGGCCCGGCGATATCCGTCGCGGCCCGGCGGCCCGCGGCGTTAGCGTCCGGGCGTGAGCGCTCCCGCCCTGGTCACGACCCTGCCCCACCGCCCGATGCGCCCGGACGACGCCCAGCGGTGGGCCGACCTGCTCGCCGCCGTGGAGGCCGCCGACCGGCGCGGTGAGCACTACGACGCCGCCGACTGCGCCGAGGAGCTCGCCGAGCCCGACGTCGACTTCGCCCGCGACAGCGTGCTGGTGTTCGACGGCGACCGGGCGGTGGCCTACCAGGTGCTGCGGGCGGCCGGCCCGCCCGGCGCGCGGGTGCTGCACACCGACGCCGCCGTGCACCCCGACCACCGGGGCCGCGGCATCGGGTCGGCGATGCTCGACCTGGCCCGGGCCCGGGCCACCGAGCTCGGCGCGGACCTGCACGTGCGGGTGCCCGAGTCGGTGCCGGCCGCGGTGGCGCTGGCCGAGGGGGCCGGGCTGGTGCCGGTGCGGTGGTGGTCGGAGCTGTCCCGGGACCTGGCGGAGCCGGTCGCGCCGGTCGCGCCGCCGGCCGGGCTGGCGTTGCACGCCCTGGGCCCGGACTACGACGCGGCCCGCTGGGACGAGCCGCTGCGCCTGGCCCGCAACGTCGCCTTCGCCGAGCACTGGGGTTCGGTGCCGGTGGGGCCGACGGAGTGGGCCCACGTCCGGACCGGCAGCCGCAACTTCCGGCCCGACTGCTCGTCGGTGGCGTGCACCGCGGACGGGGAGGTCGCCGGCCTGCTGATGGCCCAGGAGTTCCTGGCCGAGTCGGCCCGCGCCGGCCGTCGCGACCTGTACGTGGACACCGTCGGGACGCTGCCCGGCTGGCGCGGGCGCGGGGTCGCGGCGGCCCTGCTGGCCGACGCCCTGCAGCGGGCGCGGGACCTCGGGTTCGCGACGTCCTCGCTCACGGTGGACGCGCAGAACCCGACCGGGGCGCTGGGGGTGTACGTCCGCGCGGGGTACCGGCTGGACAGCCGGCAGATCACCTACGCCCCGCCGCGGTGACCGCGCCGGGGTCGACGCCGGGGGAGCGGGGCGGCGTGCACGGCGGCACCGAGCTGCTCAATGAGCGGGCACCGACACACAGACCATCGTGGTGTCCTCAAGGGCCTCGACGATCCCGGGTGCCTGCTCCGGGACGTGCACGAAGTCGCCTGCTCGCACTGTCACGGCGTTGCCCTCGACGCCCACCCGTAGCGCGCCGCTGAGCACTACCCAGACCTCCTCGTAGGAGGCCGGCAGGTCGGCACGCGCCCCCGCATGGAAGAACGACGTGTAGGCGCTCATCGACCTGCTGTCCTCTTTGCCGAGGGCGGGGGCGATGAGGATCCGGTCGCCGAAGTGGACGGCGTCGTCGCCGATCGCCGAGCTGAACCTGCGTGCCTGCGAGGGCGTGACAGCCATGGGGAAGCTCTCCCGGTTAGTGGTCAGGCGTCGAGTTCGGTTGCGGTGACGGTCTCGAAGACCTTCAGGAATCGATCAACGTCGGAGACCCTGGCGATAGTGACGATCACTACCTGCTCCTTGAGCGTCGTGCCCGATTAGCCGATCAGGACCGTAGGACTTCAACTCTGGTTGAGGTCAAGTGCTGGCGGCGGCGCGAGGTGATGCCGACTGCGGTCGCCGCAGTGGTGGGCGGGTCGCTGCTGCGCGGCCGGGCCCGGCCGCCGGCGCGACCCGAGGAGGCGGTCGGGGTCGGGTGATCCGGCGGTTCGGCCGCCCTGCTGGGCGCCCGGCGGTGACGTCGGGCAGGCTGCGCGGATGGCTGAGTGGGGGAACGTGCTGCGCCGCGCGGCGCGGATCGGGCTGGACCTGCTGTCCGGGCGGAACCGGTCGGCGCCGGCGGGCCCGGCCCGGTCGCGGGTGCGCACGGTGCCCACCGCCGACCGCGCCGACCGGATCGTCTACGCCCCGCAGCCGGACGGCGCCGCGGACCCGGGCGAGATCATCTGGGCCTGGGTGCCGTTCGAGGAGGGCGACGGGCGCGGCAAGGACCGGCCGCTGCTGGTCGTCGGCCGGCGCCGGGGCGAGCTGGCCGCGCTGATGCTGTCCAGCCAGGCCGACCGGGCCGGCGACCGGAACTGGGTGTCCATCGGCTCCGGGGCGTGGGACCGGCGGGGCCGGGAGTCCTTCGTCCGGCTGGACCGCGTCCTGGAGCTGACCGAGGACGCGATCCGCCGGGAGGGCGCGGTGCTCGACCGCCCCCGCTTCGACCGCGTCGCCACCGAGCTGCGCACCCGATACCACTGGCGCTGACGGGTGGGGGCGGTCAGTTGCAGGAGTGCTCGACGGCGAAGGACGTGATCGGGGCGGGGACGGCGTGCAGCTGGGAGAGCAGGCCGGCTTCCCGGGCCATCAGCGCCCGCACCATCCGCAGCCGCTCGGTCGGCGAGGTCTGCTCCAGCAGGCTCTGCCGGTCGACGATGGGCAGCAGGCAGTCCCCGGCCAGCACGTGCGGCAGCGTCCCCGGCTCGACGTCGGCGGCCGGCTCGGACCAGTCCCCGGTCTTCCACGCCGTGGTGCAGTAGCGGCGGTGCGCGGCCCGCGCCGAGCTGATCAGCATCCGGGTCAGGTCGCCGGCGTCGGCCGGGTTCTCCACGTCGGGCAGGTACTCCACGGTGCCCATCAGGTACGGCTTGGTCCCGGTGTCCAGGTCGAGCAGCCGGAACCGGCGGGCGCCGCGGGCGACGATGTCGAACCGGCCGTCGGGCAGCCGGCGCACGTCGCGCAGCTCGGCGGTGCAGCCCACGTCGTGCAGACCGGCCATGCCGTGGTCGTCGGGCGTCCAGCCCTCGCGCACCGCGACCACCCCGAACTGCTTCTGCGGGACGGCCCCGGTGACCAGGTCGATGGTCAGCTGCCGGTAGCGGGGCTCGAAGATGTGCAGCGGCAGCGACGCGCCGGGGAGCAGGACCGTACCCAGGGGGAAGATCGGCAGGGTGTCGGTCACCCGGATTACGGTACGGCGCTGCGCGCGGGCTCGCCTGGCGGCCGGAGCACCGCGAACGCGTCAGTGACCCGCAGGGCGCGGGCGGTGAACCGGAATCGCCCGGCCGGGCGCC
>JASLAP010000236.1 GCA_030147065.1 Pseudonocardia sp.
CCCAGGACATTGATGAGATGAACGGGGCCGCCGAGACATCCGGCCGCCCCTTCCCTGTTGTAAGGGGGACCAGCCATGGGGCGCGGACGAGCCAAGGCCAAGCAGACGAAGGTGGCCCGCGAGCTCAAGTACAGCTCCCCCACGATGGATCTCGACGCGTTGCAGCGCGAGATCGGCAGTGGGACGGCGCTCCACGACGGGGAGGCGGAGGACGAGTACGACCCCTATGCCCCGCCGGTGGACGACGACGAGGACAGCTACCGACGCCGGTGATCCGGTACCGGACCTGACCGACCCGGGTGGACCGGTGCGGCGTCGTCGACGTCGCGTCGGTCCGCCCGTCTTCTCCACGACAGGTCTTGCGTCAACGCGCCCGACAGTTGTTATAGTTGAGCCATAACAATCAGGAGGTTCTCATGGCTCGACGTCGGACACCTCGCAGCTCCGTCGCCCCACTGCTCGCGGTGGCCCCGTCGGTCGCGATCCTGCTGCTCGACGACCGGCTGCCCGATCCGCTCGCCACGCACTTCACGCTGTCCGGCGCGGCCGACGGCTTCACCGGCCGCACCCCCGCCCTGCTGGTGAACCTCGCACTCGGCGCCGGCCTGGCCGCGGTCTTCGAGCTGACCGAGCGCCACAACGCACCCCGGCCGGCGGGTGGCCCGGACCTGAACCGCACCTTCGTCGGACTGGCCTGGGGCGCGTCCGGACTGCTCGGGGTGGTGCTCACCGCGGCGCTCGGGGCCAACATCGGCCTGGCCGACGCCCGGACCGCCGTGCTCCCGCTGTGGGTGCTGCCGGTCGGCGTCGCCGTCGGCGCGGCGACCGGCTGGGCTGCCGCCCGGTTCACCCCGGCCCGGCCACCGGCCGACGACACCGACGGCACCCCGGATCCGGTGCGGCTCGGCCCGACCGAGCGGGCCAGCTGGTCGCGCCGGACCTCGTCGCGGTGGCTGGCCGTCCTCGGCGCCGGCATGATCGCCGTCGGGATCGCGCTGGTTGCCTCGCTCAGCGCCACGGCCGGGACCGTCCCCTGCGTGGTCGGGGTGCTCATGGTGGCGCTCAGCAGCGCCCGGACCACTGTCGACCGGCGCGGCCTGACCGTCACGTTCGGACCCGCCCGGCTCCCCCGGCTGCACGTCCCGGCCGCCGACATCGCCTCGGCCGCGGTCACCGACGTCGCCCCCCTGCAGTTCGGCGGATGGGGCTACCGGCTCGTGCCGGGCGGGCGCGGGGTGATCCTGCGGGCCGGTCCGGCACTGGTCGTCACCCGCCGCGACGGACGGCACGTGACCGTCACGGTGGACGACCCGGAGACCGCGGCCGCCCTGCTCAACGGCCTGGTGGCCCGATCGTGACCGAGCGGGCGGACGATCCGTGCTGATCCGGGTGGACCCGGCCCGCGGCACGCCGCTGGCCGATCAGATCGCCGCCGCGGTCCGCCGCGGGATCGCCGACGGGACGGCGCCGGCCGGGATGCGGCTGCCCGCCGCCCGCGAGCTGGCGGCGTCGCTGCAGGTGAGCATGCACACCGTCCTGGCCGGCTACCAGCAACTGCGCGACGAGGGTCTGATCGAGCTGCGCCGGGGACGCGGCGCGGTCGTCAGCGACAGCGCCCGGCCCGGCAAGGCCGCCCTGCTGGAACTGACCCGCGACCTGGTGGCCGCCGCCCGCCGGCTCGGCCTGGACGAGGACGAGCTGGTCGGACTGGTCCGGGAGGCCGCCCGGACCGGCTGAGCGGCCTCAGATCGTCAGGGTCAGCTCGAAGGAGTAGCGGCTGGCCCGGTAGAGGTGCGAGCCGTACTCCACCGCCCGGCCGCTCTCGACCCAGGCGGTCCGGGTCATGGTCAGCAGCGGCGCCCCGCGGCTCTCGTCGAGCAGCCGGGCCTCGGCCGTCGTCGCCACCCGGGCCCCCACTACCTGGGTGGCCATCCGCGGCACGTGGCCGGCCGCGCGCAGCAGCTCGTAGAGCCCGCGCTCCTCGAGCTCCGCCCGGCTCGGCGAGAGCACGTCGGTCGGCACCGCGTTGTGCATGATCGCCAACGGCTCACCGTTGGCGTAGCGCAGCCGCTCGAACCAGGCGATCTCCGATCCGGCCGCGATGCCCAGCGCGTCGGCGACGTGGTCGGGCGCCGGGCGGACCTCCAGCAGCCGGATCTCGGTGCCCGGCTCCCGGCCGGTCTTGACCAGGTCGTCGTAGAGGCTCGACAGCTCCACCGGCCTGCGCACCTTGGGGTGCACGACCTGGGTGCCCACCCCGCGCTTGCGGACCAGCATGCCGCGCTCGACCAGGTACTGGATGGCCCGGCGCATCGTCGGGCGGGACACCCCGAGCCGCTCGGCCAGCTCCACCTCGTTCTCCAGCCGGCTGCCGACCGGCACCCCACCGTCCTCGATGAGCTGCTGCAACCGGGTGGCGACCTGGAAGTACAGCGGCACCGGACTGGTCCGGTCCAGCGCGACCTCCGGGACCACCCCGGCCGGCAACCGCTCCACCACGACGACCCCCTGCACTTTGTTAGGACAAAGTATTGACGTACATGTAGCAGGAGAGTACATCTTTGGCCTGTTCGTCGTCACCGTTCGAGGACGAGAGGGCAACGATGGGGTTGGACCGGGCGCCCGAGGTGCTGACCATGGGCCGGATCGGGGTGGACGTCTACCCGTTGCAGGTGGGGGTGTCCCTGCGCGAGGTGACCACCTTCGGCAAGTACCTGGGCGGCAGCCCGTCCAACGTGGCGGTGGCCGCGGCCCGCTACGGGCGGCGCAGCGCGGTGATCACCCGGACCGGGGCCGACCCGTTCGGCGAGTACCTGCACGACGCGCTGCGCGGCTTCGGCGTCGACGACCGGTACGTCACCCCGGTGGCCGGGCTGAACACGCCGGTGACCTTCTGCGAGATCTTCCCGCCGGACGACTTCCCGCTGTACTTCTACCGCGAGCCCACGGCGCCGGACCTGGAGATCCGCGCCGAGGAGCTGGACCTGGACGCGGTCCGGGAGGCCGACGTCTTCTGGGTCACCGGCACCGGGCTGTCCCGGGAGCCGAGCCGGGAGGCCACCCTGACCGCGCTGCGGGCCCGCGGACGGCGCGGGATCACCGTGTTCGACCTGGACTACCGGCCGATGTTCTGGGAGTCGCGGGCAGCGGCCCACCGCTGGTACGCCGAGGCCCTCCCGCACGTGACGGTGGCCGTCGGCAACCTCGACGAGTGCGAGACCGCGGTCGGGGTGCGCGAGCCGCGCGCCGCCGCGCAGGCGCTGCGCGCGGCCGGGGTGGACCTGGCCGTGGTCAAGCAGGGCCCGGCGGGCGTGCTCGCGCTGGACGCCGACGGCGAGGTGCAGGTGCCCCCGGTCCCGGTCGAGGTGGTCAACGGACTGGGCGCCGGGGACGCCTTCGGCGGCGCACTGTGCCACGGCCTGCTGTCGGGCTGGGAGCTGGAGCGGACCATCCGGTTCTGCAACGCCGCCGGGGCCGTCGTCGCCGGCCGGCTGGCCTGCGCCGACGCCATGCCGACCGCCGACGAGGTCGAGGCCAAGCTGCAGGAGGCCGTCCGTGCCTGAGACCACCGCCACCGGGGCCACCCAGCCGTCGGTGTCCACCGACCGGCTCGCCGAGCTGGTCGCCACCCGGGTGCACCGACCGCAGGCCATCGCCGAGGCCGCTGCCGCCCGGCGCCGCCCGGACTCGCTGCTGGACTCCCACGGCCGGCTGATGATGATCGCCGCCGACCACCCGGCCCGCGGCGCGCTGCGCGCCGGCGACCGGCCGCTGGCCATGGCCGACCGGGCCGACCTGCTCGGCCGGCTGGTGCTGGCGCTGTCCCGGCCCGGGGTGAACGGCGTGCTCGGCACCCCGGACGTGCTGGAGGACCTGCTGCTGCTCGGCGCCCTGGAGGGCAAGGTCGTCGTGGGGTCGATGAACCGCGGCGGGCTGGCCGGGACCGTGTTCGAGATCGACGACCGGTTCACCGGCTACGACGCGCCGAGCATCGCCGCGGCGGGCTTCGAGGGCGGCAAGATGCTGGTCCGGATCGACCCGGAGGACCACGCCACCGCCGCCACCCTGGAGTCCTGCGCGCGGGCCGTCGGCGACCTGGCCGACCACGGCTTGATGGCGATGGTGGAGCCGTTCATCTCGCACCGGGTGGACGGCCGGGTGCGCAACGAGCTCACCGCCGAAGCCATGATCCGGGCGATGGCGGTCGCCGCCGGGCTCGGCCGGACCTCCGCGCGGACCTGGCTGAAGGTGCCGATCGTCGAGGACATGGAACGCGCGATGGCGGCGACCACGCTGCCCGCGCTGATCCTCGGCGGCGAGGTGGCCGCGGACACCGACAAGACATTCGCCAGCTGGAGCAAGGCATTGGCCCTGCCCACGGTGCAGGGCTTGGTGATCGGCCGGTCGCTGCTCTACCCCCCGGACGACGACGTGGCCGGAGCGGTCGATGCGGCGGTGAGTCTGCTGTGAGCGACTACCTGGTCAGGGCGGGCGAGACCGCCGACGGACCGTTCTCCCTGGTCGTCACGCCGGAGTCGGCCGGCTGGGGCTACAGCTCGCTGCGCGTGCTGGAGCTGGCCCCCGGCGCCGAGGCGAGCTTCGACACCGGCGCGGAGGAGATGGTCGTCCTGCCGCTGTCCGGCGGCTGCGTGGTGGCCTGCGACGGCGAGCGGTTCGAGCTGGAGGGCCGGCGCGGGGTGTTCACCCGGGTCACCGACTTCGCCTACGTGCCGCGGGACGCGACGGTCACCGTGTCCTCGGCG
This sequence comes from Pseudonocardia sp., assembly GCA_030147065.1. Classification (GTDB taxonomy): domain Bacteria; phylum Actinomycetota; class Actinomycetes; order Mycobacteriales; family Pseudonocardiaceae; genus Pseudonocardia. The sequence continues at coordinate 4,764 of JASLAP010000236.1, forward strand.
GACGGCGGCCGGTTCGCGCTGCCCGGCGCCCGCTGCGACAACCGGCTGACCGCCCGCTACGGGCCGGCCGAGAAGGTGCCGGTGGAGCTGCGCGGGGCCGGGCAGGCCAGCCGCCAGGTCAACAACTTCTGCACCCCGCAGGCCTTCGAGGCCGACAAGCTGATCGCCGTCGAGGTGCTCACCCCGGCCGCGAACTGGTCGTCCTGGCCGCCGCACAAGCACGACGAGGAGCGACCCGGCGAATCCCGGCTGGAGGAGATCTACTACTTCGAGGTGAACGCCCCCGCCGGCCGCGAGGGGATCGGCTACCAGCGCGTCTACAGCTCGGGCCCGGATCGGGAGATCGACGTCTGCGCCGAGGTGCGCAGCGGCGACACGGTGCTGATCCCGCACGGCTGGCACGGCCCGTCGATGGCCGCCCCCGGCTACGACCTCTACTACCTCAACGTGATGGCCGGCCCCGGCACCGAGCGGGCCTGGCTGATCTGCGACGACCCGGCGCACGGCTGGGTCCGCGACACCTGGGCCGACCAGCCCACGGACCCGCGGCTTCCGCTGACCGGTCCCATCGAGAAGGAGGAGCGGTGACAGTCCGCCTGACCGTCGCCCAGGCCGTCGTCCGGTTCCTGGCCGCCCAGTACTCCGCGCGCGACGGCGTCGAGCAGCGGTTCGTCCCGGGCTGCTTCGGGATCTTCGGCCACGGCAACGTGGCCGGGATGGCCCAGGCCCTGCTGGAGGTCGCCGACTCCGGCGAGCTGCCCTACCACCTGGCCCGCAACGAGCAGGGCATGGTGCACGCCGCGGTCGGCTACTCCCGGATGCGCAACCGGCTGCAGGCGATGGCCTGCACCGCGTCCATCGGGCCCGGCTCGACGAACATGCTCACCGGCGCCGCGCTGGCCACCACCAACCGCATCCCGGTGCTGCTGCTGCCCTCCGACGTCTTCGCCACCCGGGCCCCGTCCCCGGTGCTGCAGGAGCTGGAGCAGCCCTACTCCTACGACCTCACCGTCAACGACGCCTTCCGGCCGCTGTCGAGGTTCTTCGACCGGGTGTGGCGGCCCGAGCAGCTGCCGTCCGCGCTGCTCGGCGCGATGCGGGTGCTCACCGACCCGGCCGAGACCGGCGCGGTGACGGTCTGCCTCCCGCAGGACGTGCAGGCCGAGGCGTTCGACTGGCCCGAGGAGCTGTTCGCGAAGCGGGTCTGGCACATCCACCGGCCGATGCCCGACGTCGACGCGCTGCTGCGGGCGACCGAGCTGGTCCGCGGCGCGCGCAGGCCGTTGCTGGTGGCCGGCGGGGGCGTGCACTACTCCGAGGCCACCGACGCGCTGCGCGAGTTCGCCGACGCCACGGGCATCCCGGTCGCCGACACCCAGGCCGGCAAGGGCGCGCTGCTCTGGGACCACCCGTGCGCCGTGGGCGGGATCGGCTCCACCGGCTCCCCGGTGGCCAACGCGCTGGCCCGCGAGGCCGACGTGGTGATCGGCGTGGGCACCCGGTGGAGCGACTTCACCACCGCCTCGCGCACCGCCTTCCAGAACCCGGACGTACGGTTCGTCAACCTCAACGTGACCACCCTCGACGCGGCCAAGCACGCCGGCGAGATGCTGGTCGGCGATGCGCGGACCGGGCTCATGGCCCTGCTCGGGTCGCTCGGCGGCCCGCGCGGGGAGAGGCTCCGCCGCCGGGAGAGCACCTGGGGCGAGCACGCCGCGCGCTGGAACGCCGTGGTCGAGGAGTCGTTCCACCTCGGGCACCAGCCGCTGCCCGCGCAGACCGAGGTGCTCGGCGCGCTGAACGAGGAGCTGGACCCGCGCGACGTCGTCGTGCAGGCGGCCGGGTCCATGCCCGGTGACCTGCAGATGCTCTGGCGGGCCCGGGACGCCAAGCAGTACCACGTCGAGTACGCCTTCTCCTGCATGGGCTACGAGATCGCCGGCGCGCTGGGGATCAAGATGGCCGCTCCGGACCGCGAGGTGTTCGCCCTGGTCGGCGACGGGTCCTACCTGATGATGGCCAGCGAGATCGTCACCGCGGTGTCCGAGGGGATCAAGCTCAACCTGGTCCTGGTGCAGAACCACGGGTTCGCCTCGATCGGCGCGCTGTCGGAGTCCCTCGGGTCGCAGCGCTTCGGCACCAGCTACCGCTTCCGCGGCGCGCAGGACGACTACGACGGCGCGCAGTTGCCGGTCGACCTGGCCGCCAACGCCGAGAGCCTCGGCGCGCACGTCATCCGGTGCCGGAGCATCGCCGAGCTGACCGAGGGGCTCAAGCGCGCCCGCGACGCCGACCGGCTCACCGTCGTGCACATCGAGACCGACCCGCTCTCCCCGGTGCCGTCGAGCGAGAGCTGGTGGGACGTGCCCGTCTCCGAGGTCTCCACGCTGGACAGCACCCGGTCCGCCCGGACCGCCTACGAGGCCGCGCTTGGCGGCTTCGTAGGCGGTGCGCGCCTGCTGCGTGCTGTCGAGCGTGGACACCTCGGAGACGGGCACGTCCCACCAGCTCTCGCTCGACGGCACCGGGGAGAGCGGATCGGTCTCGATGTGCACGACGGTGAGCCGGTCCGCCTCGCGGGCCTGCTTGAGCCCCTCGGTCAGCTCGGCGATGCCACGGCACCGGATCACGGCGGCGCCCAGGCTCTCGGCGTTGGCGGCCAGGTCGACCGGCAGCCGGGCGCCGTCGTAGTCGTCGTCCGCGCCGCGGTAGCGGTAGCTGGTGCCGAAGCGCTGCGAGCCGAGCGACTCCGACAGCGCACCGATCGAGGCGAACCCGTGGTTCTGCACCAGGACGACGATCAGCTTGATGCCGTCGGCCACGGCGGTGACGATCTCCTGCGCCATCATCAGGTACGAGCCGTCGCCGACCAGCGCGTACACCTCGCGGGACGGGTCGGCCATCTTGATGCCGAGCGCGCCGGCGATCTCGAAGCCCATGCAGGAGTAGCCGTACTCGACGTGGTACTGCTTCGGATCCCGGGCGCGCCACAGCAGTTGCAGGTCACCGGGCATGCTGCCGGCCGCCTGCACGACCACGTCGCGCTCGCCGCAGGCGTCGTTGACCGCGCCGATGACCTCGCTCTGGGCGGGCAGCGGGCCGTGCCCGAGGTGGTACGCGTGATCGACCTCCCGCTGCCACGCCACGACGTCGTCCGCGAACGACACGTCGGAGCGGTAGCCGGGGAGGG
>JASLAP010000339.1 GCA_030147065.1 Pseudonocardia sp.
CTCCGAGGTCGCGACGCCCTCGGTGACCGCGCGCAGCGCCCGCTGCGCCGACTGCTGCGGGTCGAACGCCTGGTGCTCCCGGGTGATGATCAGCGAGCCGTCGTCGCGGTAGTCGAGGTCGGCGTAGTACTCGCTGATGAAGCCCGCTCCCCGCTCGCCCCACACCTGCTCGTGCACGGTGCCGGCCATGCCCATCAGGGGCGCGCCGAACACGTCGGCGGCGTCGGCGACCGCCTCGGCGACCGCGGGGTCGCGCGCGGCCATGCCGTAGAGCGAGCCGTGCACCTTGACGTGGTTGAGCTCCATACCCTCGCCGCGCAGGAACCCGGACAGGGCCCCGATCTGGTAGACGACGGCCGCGGTCAGCTCCTCGCGGTCGAGCTTCATCTCGCGCCGGCCGAACCCCTCCCGGTCCGGCAGCGACGGGTGCGCGCCCACCTTCACCCCGTGCCGCTTGGCGAGCTTCACCGTCCGGGTCATCACCCGGGGGTCGGACGCGTGGAACCCGCACGCCACGTTGGCCAGGGTCACCCAGGGCATCAGCCCCTCGTCGTCGCCGCAGTGGTAGATCGAGAACGACTCGCCCATGTCGCAGTTGATGGCCACCATCGCCAGGTCTCCTTCCCCGCTGAACCCCTGCTGCTCAGCCAGCCTGCTCGGTCGCGGCCTTGATCGCCCGCCAGACGGCCTGCGGCGTCGCGGGCATGTCCACGTGGGTCACGCCGAGGTGGCTCACGGCGTCGATGACGGCGTTCACCACGGCCGGCGAGGACCCGATCGCGCCGGACTCGCCGATGCCCTTCACCCCCATCGGGTTCGTCGGCGACGGCGTGACCTGCTGCTCCAGCTCGAAGTTCGGCAGGTCGGTCGCCGTCGGGATGGTGTAGGTCGCCAGGTTCGCCGCGGTCGGCTGGCCCTCGGCGTCGAAGGTGGCGTGCTCGTAGAGCGCCTGGCCGATGCCCTGGGCGATGCCGCCGTGCAGCTGGCCCTCGACGATCGTCGGGTTCACCACCACCCCGCAGTCGTCGACGGCGACGTAGCGGCGGATCCGGGTGAACCCGGTCTCGACGTCGACCTCGGTCACGCAGATGTGCGTGCCGAACGGCCAGGTGAAGTTCGGCGGGTCGAACGCGGAGTCCTCGGTGAGGTTGGGCTCCATGCCCTCGGGCAGGTCCGCGGCCAGCGACGCCGCCCCGGCGACCTCCTGGATGGTCACCGACGGCCCGGAGGTGCCCGCCACGGAGAACGTCCCGGCCTCGAACTGCAGGTCCTTCTCGTCGGCCTCCAGCAGGTGCGCGGCGATCGCCGTCGCCTTGTCCAGCACCTTCCCGGCGGCCAGGTACACCGCGGTCCCGCCCACGGCGAGGCTGCGCGAGCCGTAGGTGTCGCGCCCGAACGGCGCGATCAGGGTGTCGCCGTGCAGGACCTCGACGTCGTCGGGGTGCACGCCGAGCTTGTCCGCGACGATCTGCGACCACGCCGTCTCGTGGCCCTGTCCGTGCGGCGAGGTGCCGGTGACGACCTCGACCTTGCCCGAGGTCGTCATCCGGACCGTGGCCTGCTCCCAGCCGCCGGACTGCAGCCGCACCCCCGCGGCCACCTTCGACGGCGACAGGCCACCGGACTCGGTGAAGTTGCCGATCCCGATGCCGATCTGGACCCGGTCACCGGCCTCCCGGCGCCGCTGCTGCTCGGCGCGCAGCGCGTCGTAGTCGACCAGCTCCATGGCCTTGCGCATGCAGGTCTCGTAGTCGCCGGAGTCGTACTGCACGCCCGAGGGCACCGTGCGCGGCTCCAGGAACTTCGGGTGCAGGTTGCGCAGCCGCAGCTCGGCCGGGTCCATCCCCAGCTCGCGGGCCAGGTCGTCCATGATCCGCTCGTGGCCGTAGGCCGCCTCGGACCGGCCGGCGCCGCGGTAGGCGTCGGTCGGGGTGAGGTTGGTGAACGCGCCCCGGCAGGTGAAGGAGTAGCTGCCGAAGTCGTAGAGCCCGCAGAAGGTGAACGCGCCGAACACCGCGATGCCCGGGGTGAGCAGCTGCAGGTAGGCGCCCATGTCGGCGAGCAGCTCCACCTTCATCCCGAGGAGCCGGCCGTCCCTGGTGGCGGCGACCGAGATCTCCTGGACCTGCCCGCGGCCGTGCGTGGTGGCCTGGTGGTGCTCCGAGCGCGTCTCGGTCCACTTGATCGGCTTACCGGTGCGCCGGGCCAGGACGAGGGCGAGGAACTCCTCGGCGTAGACGTTGAGCTTGGCGCCGAACCCGCCGCCGACGTCCGGGGCGACGACCCGGATCTTGGTGTCGGAGATGCCGGTGCAGGCGGCCAGGATGTCGCGGACGAAGTGCGGGACCTGGGTCGAGGTGTAGAGGGTGAACCCGCCGCCGACCGGGTCCGGGACGCAGACGACCGCGCGCGGCTCCATCGGCGAGGGGATCACCCGCTGCTGCAGGTAGGTGCCCTTCACCACGACGTCGGCCTCGGCGAACGCGGCGTCGACGTCGCCGGTGGCCAGCGGCCAGGTGTAGCAGTGGTTGCTGCCCAGCTCCTCGTGCACGAGCGGGGCGCCGTCGGCGAGCGCGTCGGCGACGTCGACCACCGCGGGCAGCTCCTCGTAGTCCACCTCGACCAGGTCGGCGGCGTCCCGGGCGGCGGCCTCGCTGGTGGCGAGCACCACGGCGACGCCGTCGCCGACGTGGTTGACCTCGGTCGTGGCCAGCGGGCGGTGGTCGGGGACCAGGATGTCCTCGGTGACCGGCCACCCGCACGGGATGCCGGCCAGGAACTCCCCGTCGACGTCGGCGGCGGTGAGCACCGCGGTGACACCCGGGTGCTGCTCCGCCGCGGTCGTGTCGATGCCGGTGATCCGGGCGTGCGGGATCGGGCTGCGGACCAGCGCCAGGTGCAGCGTGCCGGACGGGGTGATGTCCCCCGTCCACGTCCCGCGCCCGGTCAGCAGCGCGAGGTCCTCCTTGCGCCGCAGGCTGGTCCCGACGTACTTCGGCGCAGTGGTGGTCACGCCGTCTCCCCTCGGCCGAGGTACAGGTGACCGACAGCGTGATCCACCCCACTCGGGTGCGGTAGTGTCCGATGTGGCGGGTTCGAGGCAGGAAGATCGCCACTCTGTCCGGTATGGCGAGGAGTTCCGGTGCCACTCACCCTCCGGGATCTGTGCGACGACCGCAGCCTCGGACTGCGGGTCGCGTGTCGTTCCGCAGATCTGGATCGTGCACTCGACTGGGTACATGCCAGCGAGCTCGATGATCCGACCCCGTACCTCGACGGCGGCGAGCTGCTGCTGACCACCGGGCTGGGTCCGCACGCCGGCGCCGGCCCGGACGCCTACGTCGCGCGACTGGCCGCGCACGGTCTGGTCGGACTCGGGTTCGGCACCGGGCTGGGCCACGACGAGATCCCGGCCGCCGTCGTCGAGGCCAGCGAGCGGGAGGGTCTGCCGCTGCTGGAGATCCCGGAGCGGACCCCGTTCCTCGCCCTGACCAAGGCGGTCGCCGCGGCGCACGCCGCCGACCGCTACGCCGAGGTCGTGCGCACCGACGAGGCCCGCCACGCGCTGACCGCGGCCGCGCTGACCAGTGGGATCTCCGCCGCCGGGCCGGCCGGCGCGACCCGGCGCGGCACCGGTGGGCCGGCCAAGGTGCTGGCCGCGCTGGCCGAGCGCCTCGACGCCTGGGTGCTGATCTGCGACGGGGACGACCACGTGCAGTACGCCGTGCCCCGCTCGGCGGCCCGGCACGCGGCCGACCTCGGCGCGGAGATCGCGCGAGTGCGCGACAACCCGGGCCGGTCCAGCGTCTCGGTGTCCGACGGCGCCGGTCAGGTGGTGCTGCAGCCGGTGCGGCTGCTCGGGCCCGCGGCCCTGGTCGTCGGCCGGGAGCGACCCTTCACCCCGGTGGACCACCAGCTCATCGGGTTCGCGGTGTCGGTGCTGAGCCTCTCGCACGCCCGCTCCGCTGCCGTCGGCCGGGCGGAGCGCCGGCTGCGCACCGCGGTGCTGCGGGCCCTGGTCACCATCCCGGGCTGCGGGGCGGAGCAGGTCCTCGCCGACACCTGGGGCCCGCTGCCGGAGAACCGGGTGGCCCTGGTGGCGTTCGGCGGGCGGCTGTCCGGGTCGCTGTCCGGGTCGCTGTCCGGGTCGCTGCGCACGGCGCTGCTCGACGCGCTCGACCGGGCCGCCCCCGGCTTCCACGCCGAGCTCGACGACCGGGTCGTCGCCGTGGTGTCCGGGGAGACCGGCAGCGCCGTGGACGCCGTGCTCGCCGCGGCGGCCCGGCACCGCGACGTCCGCGCCGGGGTCTCCGACCCGGCCCCGCCGGCCGAGCTGGACCGCGCGCTGCGCGAGGCGACCCGGGCCCTCGACGCCGCGGACCGGCAGGACCGCCCGGTGGTCCGGTTCGCCGGCCTGGCCGGCGGCGGGCTCGCGGCCCTGGTCCCGCCCGCCGACGCCGTCGCCTTCGCCGAGTCGGTGCTCGCGCCGCTGCTGCGCCACGACGCCGAGCGCCGCGGCGACCTGGTCGGCTCGTTGCGCGAGTGGCTCGCCCACCACGGCCAGTGGGACCCGGCGGCGGCCCGGCTCGGGGTGCACCGGCACACGCTGCGAGCCCGGATCGGGAAGGCCGCGACGCTGCTGGAGCGTGACCTGGACTCCCCCGGTGTGCGGGCGGAGCTGTGGTTCGCCCTGCACCAGGACGGCGGCCGGGACGGGTGAACTCACCCACGTCGGCGAGACCGCGCGGACACCTGCCGTTAACCTCGACGCAAGATCGCTGTGCCGGGTGGTGCCTCCTGTCCCGCTCCCAGCCCCGACCCGGGTGACGACACAGCACGTCCGCCCGGAAGGTGGGAGATGCGCCCACGCGCCCAACCGTGCTGTCGTCGAGGCAGCCGTCGTGCCCGGACCGCGTCGAGCCCGGTCGGTGCCCGGTGACCCTCGCGCTCACCCGCGCGCTCTACCCGGCCGCACCGGCACCGGCCCGCCGCACGCTGCTCGACGTGCTCGCCGGGACCGCCGCGGCGCACCCCACCGAGGCCGCGATCGACGCCGGCGGCACGGTGCTCAGCTACCGCCGGCTGGCCGAGGAGGTCGACGTCGTGCGCCGACGCCTCGCCGAGGCCGGCATCGGGGTCGGCGACCGGGTCGGCGTCCGGATCTCCTCCGGCACCGCCGAGCTGTACGTGGCCATCCTCGGCGTGCTCGCCGCGGGCGCGGCGTACGTCCCGGTCGACGCCGACGACCCCGCCGAACGCGCCGAGCTGGTGTTCGGCGAGGCCGGGGTGTGCGCGGTGCTCGGCGACGACGGGTCCCTGACCGGGCACAGCGCGCCGATCGGCACGCCGGGGACCCCCGGGCCCGTGGACGACGCGTGGATCATCTTCACCTCCGGCTCGACCGGCACCCCCAAGGGCGTCGCGGTCAGCCACGGCTCGGCCGCGGCGTTCGTCGACGCCGAGGCCCGGCTGTTCCTCGCCGACGAGCCGATCGGGCCCGGCGACCGGGTGCTGGCCGGGCTGTCGGTCGCGTTCGACGCCTCCTGCGAGGAGATGTGGCTCGCCTGGCGGCACGGTGCCTGCCTGGTCCCGGCCCCCCGGGCGCTGGTGCGCACCGGGGTCGACCTCGGGCCGTGGCTGGAGGCGCAGCGGATCACGATCGTCTCCACCGTCCCGACGCTCGCCGCGCTGTGGCCGGCCGACGCGCTGGAGGACGTCCGCCTGCTGATCTTCGGCGGGGAGGCGTGCCCGCCCGAGCTGGCCGAGCGGGTCGCCGTCGAGGGCCGCGAGGTGTGGAACACCTACGGGCCGACCGAGGCCACCGTCGTCGCCTGCGCCGCGCAGCTCACCGGCGAGGGGCCGGTGCGGATCGGCCTGCCGCTCGACGGCTGGGCGCTGGCCGTGGTCGACGGCGCGGGCGAGCCGGTCGCGATGGGCGAGCGCGGCGAACTGGTGATCGGCGGGGTCGGGCTGGCCCGCTACCTCGACACCGGCAAGGACGCCGCGAAGTTCGCCCCGCTGCCCGCGCTGGGCTGGGAGCGCGCCTACCGCAGCGGCGACGTCGTGCGGGCCGACGAGGCCGGGCTGCTGTTCCTCGGGCGCGCCGACGAGCAGGTCAAGCTCGGCGGGCGGCGGATCGAGCTGGGCGAGGTCGACGCCGCGCTGCTCGCGCTGCCCGGCGTGCGCGGCGCCGCGGCGGCCGTGCGCCGCACCCCGGCCGGCAACCAGGTGCTCGTGGGGTACGTGGTGGCGGAGGGCGAGCTGGACACCGGGGCCGCGGCGCTCGCCCTGCGCGACCACCTCCCGGCCGCGCTGGTGCCGCTGCTCGCCGTGGTCGACGACCTGCCGACCCGCACCTCGGGCAAGGTCGACCGGGACGCGCTGCCGTGGCCGCTCCCCGCCGCGAGCGGGGTCGACCCCGTGGCAGCGGGCCTGCTGAGCCCGACCGAGGGTTGGCTGGCCGAGGGCTGGGCGGAGATCCTCGGCGTGGCGGTGACCGACCCGGAGGCCGACTTCTTCACCCACGGCGGCGGCAGCCTCACCGCCGCGCAACTGGTCGCGCGGATCCGCACCCGGCACCCGCAGGTGTCGGTGAACGACCTCTACCGGCACCCGGAGCTGGGCTCGCTCGCAGCCCGGCTGGACGCGCTGAGCGCGACCACGGCGAAGCAGCGCGAGGTCGCACCGGTGCCGCGGCGCACGGCGCTCGCGCAGGCGCTGCTCATGGCGCCGATGCTCGCCCTGGTCGGCCTGCGCTGGGCGAGCGTCGCGGCCGCGGTCTCGACGGTCGCTGCCATCGCGGTCCCCTGGGCCCCGACCGTCCCCTGGTGGTCGCTGGCGGTGGCCTGGCTGGTGCTGTTCAGCCCGGCCGGGCGGATCGGGATCGCCGCGGGCGGCGCCCGGCTGCTGCTGCGCGGCGTTCGTCCCGGCAGGTACCCGCGCGGTGGCTCGGTGCACGTGCGGCTGTGGGCGGCCACCCGTCTGGCCGAGCTGTCCGGCGCGACCGGCGTCGGCGCCGCGGCGTGGACCGGCCGCTACGCCCGCGCGCTCGGCGCGAAGATCGGCAAGGACGTCGACCTGCACTCCGCCCCGCCGGTGACGGGCCTGCTCAAGGTGGGTCGCGGCGCGGCCGTGGAGCCGGAGGTCGACCTCGGCGGCTACTGGGTCGACGGTGACGTCGTGCACATCGGCAAGGTCCGGATCGGGGCCGGGGCCACCGTCGGCTCGCGCAGCACGCTGCAGCCGGGCGCCCGGATCGGCCGGGGCGCCGAGGTTGCCGCCGGGTCGACGGTGCGCGGCGCCGTCCCCGCCGGTCAACGCTGGGCGGGCTCGCCCGCGCGGCGCAGCGGCAAGAGCGGCGTGCGCTGGCCGTCGGCCCGGCCGGCCCGGTCGCGCTCGTGGGCGCTCGCCTACGGGGCCACCTCGATGCTGCTCGGGCTGCTCCCCGCGGTGGCCGCGCTGCCCGCACTCGTGATCATCGCGGCCGGCGTGGTCGGCACGGCGTCCGTCGCGGAGGCGACCGCCGGGGCGCTGCTGATGGTCGTCCCCGCGACGCCGGTGTACCTGCTGGCGTACGCGGCGCTCGTCGTCGCCGGGGTGCGCCTGCTCGGCATCGGCATGGTCGAGGGCTTCCACCCGGTGCACAGCCGCGTCGGCTGGCAGGTCTGGACCACCGAGCGGCTGATGGGCACGGCCCGCACGGGTCTGTTCCCGCTGTACTCCAGCCAGTTCACCGCCGCCTGGCTGCGGCTGCTCGGCGCGCGGGTCGGCCGCGACGTGGAGGCGTCCACGGTGATCGCGCTGCCGAGGATGACCACCGTCGGGGACGGCGCGTTCCTCGCCGACGACACCATGGTCGGCACCTACGAGCTGTCCGGCGGCTGGCTGCGCGTGGCGCCGGCGCGCGTCGGCGAGCAGGCGTTCCTCGGCAACTCCGCGATGACCGCGCCGGGCCGCTCGGTGCCCGACCGGGGACTCGTCGGCGTGCTCTCGGCGACCCCGCGCAAGGCGAAGAAGGGCTCGTCGTGGCTCGGCCTGCCACCGATGCCGTTGCGCCGGGCCGTCGACCGCAGCGACCCGGGCCGCACCTTCCACCCGCCGCGGCGGCTCCGGATCGCCCGCGGGCTGATCGAGCTGTGCCGGGTGCTGCCGGTGATGTGCTCGACCGCGCTCGCCGTGCTGGTCGTCGGGCACCTGGTCGCGATCGGGTCCGCGGCCGGGTCCGTGGTGGCCGCGCTGCTCGCCGGGCCACTGCTGCTCGCCGCGGGCATCACGGCCGCCGGGGTGACCACGGCGGTGAAGTGGCTGCTCGTGGGCCGGTTCCGGCCGGTGGAGCACCCGCTGTGGAGCTCGTTCGTGTGGCGCAACGAGCTGGTCGACACCTTCGTCGAGGTGCTGGCGGCGCCCTGGCTGGTCGGGCCGGCCAGCGGCACCCCGGTGCTCACGGCGTGGCTGGAGACGATGGGCGCGCGCATCGGGCGCGGTGTGTGGCTGGAGACGTACTGGCTGCCCGAGACCGACCTCGTGCGGCTCGGCGACGGCGCCACGGTCAACCGGGGCTGCGTCGTGCAGACCCACCTGTTCCATGATCGGATCATGAGCATGGACGGGGTGCGCATCGACCGGGGTGCGACGCTCGGGCCGAACGGGGTCATCCTCCCGGGAGCAGGCATCGGCGCCGGGACGACGGTAGGGCCGGGCTCGCTGGTCACCCGCGGCGACGCGGTCCCGGCGGCCACCCGCTGGCGGGGCAACCCGATCACGACGTGGGACTGAACCGCAAGCAGCCGACGGCCGGCGCAGCCCGGTCGGACGACCCGTACCTGCCCACCCACGGCAACGGTGGCTACCGGGTCGAGCACTACGAGCTGGAGATCGACTACAAGGTCGCCGCCAACCGCCTCACCGGGCGCGCGGTGCTCACCGCCGTCGCCGACGCGCCGCTGAGCCGGTTCAGCCTCGACCTCTCGGCGTTCCGCGTGCCGCGGGTGCTCGTCGACGGCCGGCCGGCGAGGTTCGCGCAGTCCCGGTCGACGCGAGGCGGTGAGAAGCTGCACGTCACCCCGGACCGCCCGGTGGAGGGCCGGTTCACCGTCGAGGTGCGCTACGTCGGCAGGCCCGCTCCGGTCCCCAGCCGGTGGGGCGACGTCGGCTGGGACGAGCTGACCGACGGCGCCCTGGTCGCGAGCCAGCCGGTCGGAGCGCCGTCCTGGTACCCGTGCAACGACCACCCGGCGGACAAGGCGAGCTACCGCATCACCGTGACCACCGCGGTGCCGTACACGGTCGCCGCCACCGGCGTGCTCCTCGACCGGCGCCGCTCGGCCGGCACCAGGACGTGGGTGTTCGAGCGGCCGGAGCCCACGGCGTCGTACCTGGTCAGCGTCCAGATCGGGCGCTACGACGAGGTCGCGCTCGCCACCGGCCCGGTGCCACAGGTGGCACTGGTCCCGGCCCGGCTGCGCCGCACCGCCGCGCGCGACCTCGGCCGGCACCCCGCGATCATGACGACGCTGGAGAGCTTCTTCGGGCCCTACCCGTTCGCCGACTACCAGCTCGTCGTCACCGACGACGAGCTGGAGGACCCGATCGAGGCCCAGGGCATGTCGATCTTCGGGGCGAACCACCTCGACGGGCGGCGCACCCACGAGCGGCTGGTCGTGCACGAACTGGCCCACCAGTGGTTCGGCAACAGCCTGACCATCGCCGACTGGCGCCACATCTGGCTCAACGAGGGCTTCGCGACCTACGCGGAGTGGCTGTGGTCGGAGGCCTCCGGCGGCCGCACCGCCGCGGCGCACGCCCGGGAGTGGCACGCGCGGGTGGCGGCCGCACCGCCCGACCTGGTCCTCGCCGACCCGGGACCGGCCCGGATGTTCGACGAGCGGGTCTACAAGCGCGGCGCGCTCGTGCTGCACGCGCTGCGCGACCAGATCGGTGACGAGCGCTTCTTCACGCTGCTGCACGCCTGGACCGCACAGCACCGGCACGCGACGGTGACCACCGCGCAGTTCGTCGACCTGGCCGGGCGGCACGCCGCTACCGACCTCTCGGCGTTCTTCACGGCGTGGCTGCACCGACCCGCGCTCCCGGAACCGGGGCAGTAGGTCGCTGACCTGCGCAGAACGGCGTCGCACCTGCAGGATCACGTGTGCTGGCGCAGACTGCCCTCGTGAAGTGGGGTCGCCTGCTCCCGATGGCCGCAGCCGCCGGGGTCGCCGCGCACGATCTGCTGCAGCGCCGCCACGCCCTGCTGCGCAACTTCCCCGTGCTCGGGCACGCCCGCTACCTCCTCGAGGCCATCGGCCCCGAGCTGCGCCAGTACGTCGTCGCCGCCAACGACGAGGAGCGCCCGTTCACCCGCGACCAGCGGCGCTGGGTCTACGCCTCGGCCAAGCTCGAGAACAACTACTTCGGGTTCGGCACCGACAACGACATCGAGCACACGCCCGGCTACGTCATCATCAAGCACCGCACCTTCGGCCGCGCCGTACCGACGACCGGTCCCCACGCCGGCGAGGAGTCGTGGCTGCCCTGCGCGAAGGTCCTCGGCGCGACGCGCGGGCGCCGCCACGCCTTCCGCCCCGACTCCGTGGTCAACATCTCCGGCATGAGCTTCGGCTCGCTGTCGGGCAACGCGGTGGAGGCGCTCAACCGCGGCGCGGCGCTGGCCGGTTGCCTGCAGAACACCGGCGAGGGCAGCATCTCGCCCCACCACCGCAAGGGCGGCGAACTGGTCTGGCAGATCGGCACGGGCTACTTCGGCTGCCGGGACGACCGCGGCCGCTTCGACCTGGCGCGGCTCAAGGACGTCGTCGCTTCGGCCCCGGTCCGGGCGCTGGAGGTCAAGCTCAGCCAGGGCGCCAAACCCGGCCTCGGCGGCGTGCTGCCCGGGGCCAAGGTGTCCGCGGAGATCGCCGCGACCCGCGGGGTCGCCGAGGGGCGCGACTGCATCAGCCCGTCGCGGCACGCGGAGTTCGACAGCACCGACGCGCTGCTCGACTGGGTCGAGATGCTCGCCGCGGAGACCGGGCTGCCCGTGGGCATCAAGTCCGCGGTCGGGGACCTGGGCTTCTGGACCGAGCTCGCCGAGTTGATGGCCGGGACGGGCCGGGGCGTCGACTTCGTCAACATCGACGGCGGCGAGGGCGGCACCGGCGCCTCACCGCTGGTGTTCACCGACTCGGTCGCGCTGCCGTTCCGGCTCGGGTTCAGCCGGGTGTACCGGGAGTTCGCCCGCCGAGGGCTGCACGAGCAGGTGGTCTTCGCCGGCGCCGGGAAGCTCGGGCTGCCCGACAACGCCGTCGTCGCCTTCGCCCTCGGCGCCGACCTGGTCAACGTCGGGCGGGAGGCGATGCTCGCGATCGGCTGCATCCAGGCCCAGAAGTGCCACACCGACACCTGCCCCACCGGCGTCGCCACCCAGAACCGGTGGCTCGCCCACGGGCTCGACCCGGCGCTCAAGTCCGTGCGCGCCGCCAACTACGTCAAGACCCTGCGCCGTGACCTGCTCAAGGTCAGCGAGACCATCGGCGTCGAACACCCCGCGCTCGTCGACACCGACGACATGGAGATCCTCACCGGCCAGACCGTCGGCGCGCCGCTGCACGAGATCTACGACTACGAACCCGGATGGGGCATGCCGTCCGAACGCGACCGGCAGCAGATCGCGGCGCTCATGGCGGGCACCGCCCCGCAGGGCGGCTCCGCGCCGCCCGCAGGATCCTGACCCGCAGGTCCAGCCCCGGGCGAGAACGCCCGTACGCGGGTTCCTCCACCCCTGTCGGGCAGGTCACCGCACGCGGACCGGTAGCGCGGGTTACCCGCGGGTACACCTGGTGGGTAGGCCGCTGGCCCACGGGCTGCGGACAGCCCCGGCGCACCCGCGCCACCGGCTCCGCGGAGCCACCCGCGGTGGCCCCTCCCGACCGACAGGACGCTCCTGTGCCCACCAGCACCCCGTCTCCCGCCCGCGGTGCCCGATCCCGCCCGACCGTCTCGGTCGTCCAGCGGGAGATCACCCTGCACGGGCAGCGCACCACCTACCTCGAGGCCGGGGCCGACAGCGGCGGGCCGGTGGTCGTCCTGCTCCACGGGCTGGCCAGCAGCTCCCGGACCTGGGCCGACGCGATGCCGCTTCTCGGCCGCCGGGCCCACGTCATCGCCCCCGACCTGCTCGGCCACGGCCGGTCCGCGAAGCCCCACAGCGGCGACTACTCCCTCGGCGCCTACGCCGCCGGCCTGCGCGACCTGCTGGTCGTGCTGGGGCTCGACCGCGCCACGATCGTCGGCCACTCGTTCGGCGGCGGCGTCGCCATGCAGTTCGCCTACCAGTTCCCCGAGCACACCGAACGGGTGGTCCTGGTGGCCAGCGGCGGGCTCGGCCAGCAGGTCACCCCGCTGCTGCGGGCCGCGACCCTGCCCGGGGCGACCACGGCGCTGCGGGTCTTCACCGCGCTCACCCCCGGATGGCTGGCCCGCCTCACCCACCGGACCGCCCGCGCCTTCCCGGCCCTGGCCGGGCCGGACCTGGAGGGCATGATCAGTGCCTTCACCTCCTTCGCCGACGGCGGCGCCCGCGGCGCGTTCCTGCAGACCGCGCGCGGCGCGCTCGACCGGTCCGGCCAGCGCCTCGCCGGCACCGAGCGGCTCTACCTGCTCAGCGACCTCCCGGTGCTGCTCGTCGCCGGCCACCGCGACCCGGTGATCCCGGTCGACCACAGCATCGACACCCACGACCTGCTGCCCGACAGCAGGTTGGAGGTCTTCGACCGGGCCGGGCACTTCCCGCACCTCGACGATCCCGCCCGGTTCGCCCGCGCGCTCGACGACTTCCTGGCCACCACGCCGCCCCACCGGGCCGACCTCGAGACGCTCCGCCGCCGGCTGCGGGGAGCCGAGGTGCTCCCGGCAGCAGCACAGCGCAGCGCCTAGACCGGGGCGGGCCTCGTCCTCGCAGACTCTCCGTACTCCTCGCAGGCGCCGTGGCCCCGTGCGAGGCGCACGCTGCCTCTGCGAGGACGGCGAGGATCGCCGATCCGGGAGGCGCAGTGGAGGGTAGGCATGCCTAAGCTGTGGCCATGAGCCCGCGTCCCGCCGCCATGGCCGCCCGCGTCCTGCGCGTCACCCCGATCGCCGCGCACATGGCCCGGATCACCCTGGGCGGGCCGGGACTCGACCGGTTCGTCGCCGTCGGCCACGACCAGGTCGTGCGCATGTTCTTCCCCCGGCGCGGGCAGCGCGAGCCGGTCGTCCCGGACGGCGGCGACTGGTGGGAGACCTACCAGGCCATCCCGGAGGACGTCCGCCCGGCGCTGCGCAACTACACCGTCCGCCGCTTCGACCGGGTCGCCCGCGAGCTGGACGTCGACTTCGTCCTGCACGGTGACGAGGGGCCGGCCTCGGCGTGGGCGCTGCGCGCCGCCCCGGGCGACGTCGTCGGGGTCGCGCACGACACGACCACGAACAGGGCCCCGGACGACACCGACTGGCTGCTGCTCGTCGCCGACGAGACCGGGCTGCCCGCGCTCGGCGCCATCCTCGAGGAGCTGCCCGCCGGCCGCCGGGCACTGGCCTACGTCGAGGTCGGCGGGCCCGAGGACGAACTGCAGCTGATCAGCCGGGCCGACGTCGAGGTCGTCTGGCTGCACCGCGGCGACACCCCGGCCGGGCGCAGCGACGTCGCGGTGCGCACGCTGCGCGCCGCGGACCTGCCGGCCGGGCACGTGTTCGCGTGGGTGGCCGGCGAGTCCGGGATGGTCAAGGAGGTGCGCCGGCACCTGGTGCGCGACCGCGGGGTCGACAAGCGCCGGGTCGAGTTCTGCGGCTACTGGCTGCACCGGGCGCACGACAACGAGCGGTTCACCGCCGAGCTCGACCAGATGTACGCCGAGCGGGAGCCCGCGGTGTGAGCCCCGGAGGTCGGGGCGGAGCGCGTCAGCCGGGCACGGTGGCGCGCTCGCGCTCGGCGCGCTCCATCTGCTCGACCAGGCTCTTCGGGCGCAGGTCGGTCCACGCGGCCTCGATGTGCTCCAGCGCCGACTGCCGGGACCCCGGGCCGTGGCTCACCGTCCACCCGGAGGGCACGGCGGAGAACGTCGGCCACAGCGAGTACTGGCCCTCGTCGTTGACCAGGGCGTAGAACTCGCCGTTCTCGTCGTCGAAGGGGTTGGTGGACATGCGTGGCCGCTCCCAGGGTCGGACGATGAGGTAAGGCTACGCTAAATCCCCGGCCCGCTCGTGGCAAGCACCGGAGCGAGCAGCCGGGCGGGGTTGACCACCAGCATCTGGTGGAGATCGGCGTCGGTGGCCCCGCCGGCGAGCAGCATCGGCAGTACCCGGCGCGGGATGTTCTCGTAGTGCCAGTGCGGTGCGTGCTCCGCCCGCCAGGACGGCGGGGTCACCCGGCTGAAGCAGGCCGCGTCGTGGGACAGCACCATCCGCTCGGCGCAGCCCAGCCGGAGCAGGGCCAGGACGGTGGCGACCCGCCGGTCGTCGGGCAGGACGTGTTCCATCCCGAAGCGGTCCAGGCCGATCGTGGCGCTCTGGTCCACCAGCCGTCGCAGGTGGTCCAGGTCGTCGGTGTCCCCCGAGTGGCCGATGACGACCCGCTCCGGTGCGACGCCGGCGGCCCGCAGGAACGCCAGTTGGTCGAGCCCGTTGCGGAGGGCCGGGCGGCTGTGCGTGGTCACGGTGACCCCGGTCCGGTGGTGGGCCCCGGCGGCTGCGGCCATCACCCGGGTGACGTCCTCGGTGAAGCCCTCCTCGTCGGTGACCACCTTGATCATCCCGGCCCGGACGCCGGTGCCGGCGATCCCGTCCTCGATGTCGCGCACGAAGTACTCGACGAGCGGGTCGGGACCGCCGACCAGCCGGCCCGGGCCGTGGGTCCGGAAGAACGGCGGCAGCACGTTCGAGGTGTAGTACCCGGTGGCCGCGACCAGGTGCACCGGCACCCGTTCGGCCACCCGGGCGACCCGGGCGACGTCGCGCCCGAGGCCGAGCACCGTCAGGTCCACGACCGTGCGGATCCCGGCGTCGTGCAGCCGGGTCAGCGCGGCGACCGCCCCGGCCACCGCCGCCTCCTCGTCCCACTCCGGGTGCGGGTGGTTGAGGTCGAGCTCGGGATGGCCGACGAAGACGTGTTCGTGGATCAGGGTCGGCCCGAGCTCCGCGGGGCGCACCGCCCCGCGGAAGGTCGGGACGACGGCGCCCGGCCGCGAGGTCACGCGGCCGAGCCGCGGATCGCCTCGTACACGGTGAGCTGCCCCGGGCTGAGGTTGTCGCGCAGGTAGGGCTCGACCCGGGTCCGGAACGCGTCCACGTCGACGTCCTCGACCACCTGGAACCGGCCGCCGGACCGCCAGCCCTCGAGGATCTCCTGCTCGTCCTGCTCCACGCAGGCGGGCACCTGCGCGACGGCCGCGTCGACCGCCGCCGACAGCGCCTCCTGCTGCTGCGGGTCCAGCTCGTTCCACCCGGGGCCGACCAGGACGAGGTTCG
This sequence comes from Pseudonocardia sp., assembly GCA_030147065.1. Taxonomy (GTDB): domain Bacteria; phylum Actinomycetota; class Actinomycetes; order Mycobacteriales; family Pseudonocardiaceae; genus Pseudonocardia. The sequence continues at coordinate 15,502 of JASLAP010000339.1, forward strand.
AGTTCTCCTGGTGCCCGGAGAGGCTGAGGTACTCCTGCACCTCACCGAGGTTCAGGGCGTCGATGTTGACGATCGGGTTCTCCTGACCGTCGACGATCCCCTGCTGCAGCGCCAGGTACAGCTCCTCGTAGGCGACCTCGGTGGGGTTGGCCCCCAGCGCCGCGGCGTTCATCAGGAACTGCGGTGAGTTGGGGAAGCGCATGCGCAGGGCGCCGAGGTCCTCCGGGCGGCGGATCGGCTGGTTGGCGGTGAAGTGCCGGGCTCCCGCCGACCACGCCCCGAGCACGGTGACGCCGGTGGCCTCGGTGAACCCGTCGGTCAGCGCCGTGGAGGCGTCGCTGTCGAAGAAGCGGGCCAGGTGTTCGCCGTCGTCGAAGGCGTAGGCGGCGTCGACGACGCTCATCGGCTCGTGCACGGCGCCGAGCGCGGAGGCGCCCTGGATGTCCAGGTCGATGTCGCCGGAGACCACCGACTGGATGCGGTCGGCGTCGCCGCCGAGCTGGCTGCTCGGGAAGAGCTCGACGGTGAGGCCCACGTCGGCGGCCGCGACCTCGTCGGCGATCACCTGGGCGCCGCAGCGGTGCTGGGGCTGCTGCTCGTTGTAGCTGTGGGCCAGGGTCAGCTCGACGGTCCCGCCACCGCCCTGCTCCCCGCCGCCCGCGTCGCCGCCTCCGCCGCAGGCCGTGGCGAGCAACAGCGGAACCGTGACGGCCGCGACGAGTGCACGGCGCCGATGGCGTGTAGGCATGATCATTCCCTTCGTTGGGTGGCCGAGCCGACCTCGTCGGCGACGAGCTCGTCGAAGTCCCGGGACATGGCCGCGCGGTCGGCGGGCCGGCCGACGATCAGCTCGAAGGAGTCGGCGGCCTGGTTGACCGCCATCCCGGCTCCGGTCAGCACCCGGCAGCCGCGCGCGGACGCCGCGCGCACCAGCTCGGTGAGCAGCGGCCGGTAGACGATGTCGGCGACCCAGAGGCGCTCGTCGAGCAGCTCCAGGTCGACCGGCGAGCCGGGGTGCGCGGCCATCCCCATCGGCGTGGCGTTGACCAGACCGGACGCCGCCCCGGTCAGGCGGGGCAGGTCGGCGGGGGTGCTGGTCGCGAGCTCCAGGTCCCACCGCTGCCGGACCGACCCGACGAGCTGCTCCGCGCGGGCCAGGTCGGTGTCGACGACCCACAGCTCCTGCAGTCCCAGCCCGGCCAGCGCGTGGGCCACCGCGGTGCCGGCCCCGCCGGCGCCCACCAGCACCACCCGGTCGAGCGGGGCGCCGGCGAGCCCGTCGGCGACCGCCGCGGCGAAACCGGTGACGTCGGTGTTGTGCCCGCGGGTGACCCCGTCGGCCACCAGGATGGTGTTGATCGCGCCGAGGGCCGCCGCGTCCGGGGCCAGCTCGTCGACCAGCGTGGCCATGACCTGTTTCACCGGGTGGGTGACGTTCAAGCCGTCGAAGCCCAGCTCCACGGCGTGCGCGAGCAGGTCGCGCAGGTGCTCGCGGTCGAGCTGCGCGTCGGCCAGCTCCACGGTCTTGTAGGCGTAGCGCAGTCCCTGCCGGGCGCCCTCGCGCTCGTGCAGTTCGGGGGACAGCGACGGGCCGATGCCCTGGCCGAGCAGTGCGGCCAGGTAGGAGCGGCGCCCCGGGTCCGCGCTCACAGGCCGAGCACCCGGGGCAGCCAGAGGACCGCGTCCGGGAACGCGATGATCAGCACGACGATCACCAGGAACGGCACGATGAAGGGCAGCGAGCCCCGGAACACCTCGCCGACCTTCGTCTGCGCGACCGAGCTGAGCACGTAGAGGACCGTCCCGACCGGCGGGGTCAGCAGCCCGATCATCAGGGTGACGATCATCAGCACGCCCAGCACGATCGGGTCGACGCCGAACCCGGCGCTGATCGGCAGCAGGATCGGCACCACCAGCACGAGCACCGCGGTGGCGTCCACGACCGTGCCCAGGACCAGCATCAGCACAGCCGTGATCACCAGGAAGGCGGTGGCGCTGCCGGTGAAGCCGAAGATGCTCTCGGTCAGCAGCTGCGGGACCCGCTCCCGGGCCAGGATGAAGCCCAGCAGCGCGGCGGAGGCGACGATCAGCATGATCGCGGCCGTGGTCAGCACCGTCTCGACCAGCACCCCCGGCAGGTCCCGTAGGCGCAGCGTCCGGTAGGCGAATCCGAGGACCAGCATGTACGCGGCCCCGACGGCGGCCGCTTCGGTCGGGGTGAACGCGCCGGTCAGGATGCCGCCGAGGATGATCACCGGGGCGGCCAGCGGGGCGATCACCCGGCGGCCGGTCTCCAGCACCCGCCGCACGGAGAACTCCACCGGGACGATGTCCGGCTGCCGCCGCACCTGGACGAACACCACGATGCACAGGCCCACCGCCATCAGCAGCGCCGGGACGACCGAGGCCGCGAACAGGGCGCCGGTGGACACCGCCGCGAGCCCGGCGAAGATCACCGCCGGGATGCTGGGCGGCATGACCGGGGCGATCAGCGACGCGGCCCCGGTGACGCCGACGCCGAACCGCAGGGTGTAGCCGTTGCGGAGCATGGCCGGGATCTGCACCTTGCCCAGCGCCGCCGCGTCGGCGACCGCCGAACCGCTCATCCAGGAGAAGCCGAGGCTGACCCCGACGCTGACGTAGCCCAGGCCGCCGCGGACCCGGGCGAGCACGGCGAGGGCGAAGTCGAAGAGCATGTCGGCGATGCCGCCGCGGTTGGCGAGCACGCCGAGCAGCACGAACAGCGGCACGGCCAGCAGCGGGAAGCTCGCGGTGGCGTTGACGATCAGGCGCAGGCTCATCCCGACCGACTGCCCGATGGCGAGCATGTAGACCAGCGACGGCCCGAGGAAGGCGAAGGCCACCGGGACGCGCAGCAGGAGCAGCAGCACGATCGCCAGGGACAGCAGCAGCAGGCTCATCCGGACACCTCCCCGGACGCGGCCGCCCGCGGGTCCGGGGACCGGGCGAACCCGACGGCGGCCACCACGCCGCGCACCGCCGTGCTGAGGAACCCGAGGAACGGGAAGAGGTAGAGCCAGGTCAGCGACATGCGCAGGGAGGGCGACCGCAGCCGTCCCTGGGAGGCCATCAGGTCCCACGCCTCCACCGCGAACCCCGCGCCGACGGCCGCGACCACCAGGGCCGCGAACACCCGCACGAACCGGACGACGGTCGGGCTCCGGACGCCGTCGACCACCTGCAGGGCGATGTGCGCGTCGCGGGTGACCAGCACCCCGGCCACGCTGACGGTGAGCCACACCAGGCAGAACCGGGCCAGTTCGCCGGTCCAGGGCCAGCCGGACACCGGCAGGTAGCGCTGCCCGGCCTGCACCAGCACCAGCAGGAAGATCAGCACGAGGGCCGCGGCGCCGATGGCCAGCTCCACCCGCGTCACGAACTCCACCCACGCCGCCCATCGGCGGCGCTCGGGTGCGCTGCGGTCTTCTCGGCTCATCGTCCAGCCCTCCGGCGTCGGTGCCAGGCAGCGCCCGCGGTCGTGTTGCCGGGAACGTAGGTGGGCCCCGCCGGGCGTGGCAAGCGGTTGCCAAAGGTTGCCAAACCGGCGACATCGGACTGTGATGTGCGGGTGCCCACCCCGACCATCTACGACGTCGCGCGCCGCGCGGGCGTCGCGACCTCCACGGTGTCGCGCGTGTTCAGCAAGCCCGGACGCATCGCCGAGGCGACGCGGGAACGCGTGCTGCAGGCCGCCCACGAGCTGGGCTACGAGCCGAACCCGCACGCCCGGGCGCTGACCTCGAACCGGACCCAGACCATCGCGATGGTGGTCTCCGACATCACCAACCCGCACTTCTTCGAGCTGATCCGCGGCGCGGAGATGCGGGCCAGGGCCGCCGCCTACACCCTCGTGCTGGTCAACGCCGAGGAGTCGACCCGGATGGAGCTCGAGCAGGTCCGGCGCCTGTCCAGATCCGTCGACGGCTTCCTGCTCGCGGCGAGCCGGCAGCCGGACGACAAGCTCGCCGAGCTGGCCGCGACCCACCCGGTCGTGCTGGTCAACCGCCGGGTCGCCGGCATCGCGAGCGCGGTGCTGGAGCCCTGGGAGGGCTGCCGGCAGATCGTGGCCCACCTGGCCTCGCTCGGGCACACGTCGCTGGTCTACCTGGCCGGCCCGGCCAACTCCTGGATGGCCGCGAGCCGGTGGAGCGCGCTGCGCGACGCCGCCGCCGAGGTCGGTATGAGCGCGCTGCGGACCGGGCCGTACACGCCCAGGGTGGACAGCGGCGGCGCCGCCGCCGACGCGGCGATCCGGACCGGGGCCACCGCCGTGGTCGCCCACAACGACCTGCTCGCCATCGGCGTGCTGCGCCGGCTGGCGGACCGCTCGGTCCGGGTGCCCGAAGACCTCAGCGTCGTCGGTTTCGACGACATCTTCGCCGCCGACCTGTGCACGCCCTCGCTCACCACCCTCGGCGGCGCCCACGCCGACGTCGGCCGGGCCGCGGTGGAGATCCTGCTGGAATCGCTCGGCCGCCCGAGCGACCAGGCGACGCCGTCGGAGGTCGTGCTGCCGTCGCGGCTGGTCCTGCGGGCCTCGACCGGGCCCCGGGCCGAGGCGCTCGACCACACCCCGCCGCCCGACACCCGGAGGGCTCGATGACGACCCCGACGACCCCGACCGCCCCGACGCCCCCGCGACGCTCGATCGCGACGGTCTGCCTGTCCGGAACGCTGGAGGACAAGGTCGCCGCCGCGGCGGCGGCCGGTTTCGACGGGATCGAGGTCTTCGAACCCGACCTGATCGCCTCGCCGTGGTCGCCGGCCACGCTCGCCGCCCGCTGCGCCGACCTCGGCCTGACCGTGGACCTCTACCAGCCCTTCCGGGACCTCGATTCGACCGATCCCGCCCGCTTCGGCCGCAACCTGCGGCGGCTGGAGCGGAAGTTCGACGTCATGGCGCACCTGGGGGCACCGACCGTGCTGGTCTGCTCCTCGGTCGCCGCCGACGCCGTCGCCGACCTCGGGCAGCTCGCCGAGCAACTGGCCGCGGCCGCCGACCGGGCCGCCGGGCGCGGGCTGCGGATCGCCTACGAGGCGCTGGCGTGGGGCCGGCACGTGTCCACCTGGGACCGCTCGTGGGCGGCCGTCCGCCGCGCCGCGCACCCGGCCCTCGGGCTGTGCCTGGACAGCTTCCACGTGCTCTCCCGCGCCGGGGATCCCGCCGGCTTCGCCGCCGTGCACCCGGGCAAGATCTTCTTCCTGCAGCTGGCCGACGCCCCGCCGCTGGCGATGGACGTCCTGCACTGGAGCCGCCACCACCGGCTGTTCCCCGGCCAGGGCGCCTTCGACCTGCCCGGCTTCCTGGCCCACGTCCTCGACGCCGGGTACACCGGGCCGCTGTCGCTGGAGGTCTTCAACGACGTGTTCCGCCAGGCCGACCCCGCCCGCACGGCCGTCGACGCCATGCGCTCGCTGCTGTGGCTCCAGGAACGCGTCGCCGTCGACCGGCCCGACCTGCGGCTGCCCGCCCACCCGGCGGCGCCCCGGCTCACCGGGTACTCGTTCGTCGAGCTGGCCGTCGACGGCGTCTCCGGACCGCTGACCGGCGCGGCGCTGGCCGGCCTCGGGTTCACCCACACCGGCCAGCACCGCAGCAAGCCCGTGCAACTGTGGGAGCAGGGGGATGCGCGCGTGCTGCTCAACGCCTCGGTCGTGCGACCGGCCGCGGCGGGGATCGCCGAGGTCGCCGCGCTGGGCCTGGAGAGCGAGGACCCGGCGCGCTCGGCGCGGCGGGCGGTGTCGCTGCTCGCCCCGGTGCTCCCCCGGGCGCGCGGCGTGTCCGAGGCCGACCTCGCCGCCGTCGCCGCCCCGGACGGGACCCAGGTCTTCTTCACCCGCACCGTCCCCGGGGGCTGGCCGGCCGACTTCCTGCCGACCGGGACCGCCCCGCGCGACGGCGCCGGCCTGACCCGGATCGACCACGTCGGCCTGACCCAGCCGTTCGACTCCTTCGACGAGGCGGCCCTGTTCTACCGGGAGGTCCTCGGGCTCGGCCTGGCCGAGGTCACCGAGATCCCGGCGCCGTTCGGGCTGATCCGCGACCGCGCCGCCACCAACGCCGACCGGTCGGTGCGGCTGACCCTCACCGCGTCGCTGCTGCGCCGCGGCGGCTGGGCCCCCACCGTCCCGGCGCCCCAGCACATCGCGTTCGCCACCGACGACATCGTCGCCACCGCGCGCGCCCTGCGCGCCGCCGGCGCGCCGCTGCTGGCCGTCCCCGCCAACTACCACGACGACCTCGACGCGCGCTTCGACCTGGACCCGGCCCGGCTCGCCGACCTGCGCGAGTTCGGGCTGTTCTACGACGAGTCCGATCTCGGCACGTACCTGCACCTCTACACCGAGGTGCTGGGCGGGCGGGTGTTCTTCGAGGTCGTCGAGCGGATCGAGGACTACCGCGGGTACGGCGCACCGAACGCGCCCGTCCGGATGGCCGCCCAGCGCCGGGCCCGGCTCGCGGGGGCGGCCGCGGCGACCCGGCGCTGACCCGGCACCCGACCGCCCACCGACGCGCGCCGCGGGTCAGGGCCGGTGCTCGGCCCGCAGCACCCGTTTGAGCAGCTTGCCGGCCTCGGTGCGGGGCAGCTCGTCGCGCACCTGCCAGCTGCGCGGCCGCTTGAACCCCGCGAGGCGCCCGGCGACGTGCGCGTCGAGCGCCGCGAGGTCGATCTCCCGGCCGGGGCGCGGCACGACCACGGCGTGCACCGTCTCGCCCCACTCGTCGGAGGGCACCCCGAAGACCGCCGCGTCCAGGACGTCCGGGTGGGCGTGCAGCACGGCCTCGACCTCGGCCGGGTAGACGTTCATCCCGGCGGTGATGACCAGGTCCCCGCCGCGGTCGCGGATGTAGAGGTAGCCCTCGGCGTCGAGGTGCGCCATGTCGCCCACGGACTTCCAGCCGTCGGCGAGCGGCTGCTGCCCGTGGTAGCCGGCGAAGGTGCTCCCGGAGCGGACCTGCAGCTCCCCGGGTTCACCCGGGGGTAGCGGGGCGCCGTCCGGGCCCAGCACGCGCAGTTCCACGCCGGGGATCGCGCGCCCGCACGACCCGGGGCGCAGCAACTGCTCCTCGGGCGGCAGCACGGCGTCCACGCCCAGCTCGGTGGAGCCGTAGACCTCGAAGAGGAACCCCTCGCCCAGCTTCTGCGCGATCTCCTCCTTCAACGCGAACGGCACCGGCGCGGCGTTCGCCACGAGCGACCGCATCGACGACATGTCGGCCGCGGCGAGCTCCTCGGCGGGCAGCGCGACGACGCGCTTGAGCGGCGTGGGCGCGGTGAAGGTGTTGGTCACGCGGTACTCCCGCACCAGCCGCAGCCAGCGCCGCGCGTCGAAGCTGCGCATGAGCACGACCGTGCCGCCCAGCGCGTGGGTCAGCGAGGCCCAGGCGAGCGGTCCGGAGTGGTAGAGCGGGCCGGTGGTCAGGTGCACCTCCGAGCCCGCCTGCAGGCGCAGGGTCGCCACCAGCGCGGCGGTCATCGCCGGGTCCACCCGGGTGCGCAGCGCCCCCTTGGGCCGTCCCGTGGTGCCCGACGTGTAGATCATCTGGCCACCGCCGGCGGCCGGTGGCGGGGGCGGCTGAGCGGAACCGCCGGCCAGCAGGTCGTCCCAGCCCAGGGCTCCGTCGAAGGGCCTGCCGCGGAACACGACGACGTCGCGGACGTCGGGCAGCCCGGGCCGCGCGGCCGCGACCGGGTCGGCCTGCTCGGCGTCGACGAGCACCACCGCAGCGCCGCTGTCGGCGATCACGTAGCGCATCTCGTCGGCGGTGAAGCGGTAGGCCAGCGGTACCGCGACCAACCCGAGCTTGCGGGCCGCGTGCAGCACCACCAGCACCTCGACGCTGTTGGGTCCGCACCAGACGATCCGGTCCCCGGCGCCGAGTCCGAGGCCGAGCAGCCCGCCGGCCAGCCGGTTGGCCGCGGCCTCCAGGTCGGCGAAGGTCAGCGACGGTCCGTCCGGGTCGATCACCGCGACCTTGTCGGGGGCCGTGGAAGCGTGGACGGTCAGGATGTCGGGCTCGGGGGGCGGCACGTCGGTGGGCACCCTCCCACCCTTCCCCGACACCCACCCGCGCGCGAGGGGTCGCCGCACGCAACCTCTGCCGGCGCAGCGCGCGAGGATCGCCCGGCCGCGACGGTGCCGGCCTCCCGGTGGTGGTCGTCCTCGCCCGAGCAGCTACAGGTCGTACCCGCCCGACGCCTCGACGTCCTGGCCGGTGATCCACCGGGACTCGTCGGAGACCAGGAAGGCGATCACCTTCGCGACGTCCTCCGGTTCGCCGATGCGGCCGAGGGCGGTGCGCGCGGCCTGCGGCCCGATGAGCTCCGGGTAGCGGCTGAACGCGTCGTCCCCGAAGCGGGTGCGGGTGACGCCGGGTGAGACGGAGTTGACCCGGATGCCCCGGGCGCTGAGCTCCTTGGCCAGGTACCGGGTCAGGACCACCAGAGCGCCCTTCATGGTCGCGTAGGCGGAGTAGCCCGGGGGCACCGCGGTGGCGTGGGTCGAGGTGCTGGTGGTGTTGACGATCGAGGCCCCGTCGGCGAGCAGCGGCAGGAGCGCCCGGGTGAGGAAGAACGGGCCCTTGAGCAGCACCCGGTGCATCCGCTCCCACAGCTCGTCGCTGGTGTCCTCGAACATCGCCATCCCGCTGACCCCGGCGTTGTTGACCAGTGAGGTGATCCGGTCGGTGTCCCACGTCGCCGCCAGCACCTCCGCCACGCGGTCGCGAACGCGGGGAACCCGACGTGGTCACCGACCTCGAGGGGCAGCGCGGCCGCCCGGCCACCGATCTCCTTGATCTGCGCCACGGTGTCGCCCGCCCTCCCGGGACGCGCTGCGGCTCCGGGACGAGGAGCCCGCGCAGACCGGATGAGCCCCGATCACCGGTGACCGGCCGCTGGTGGCGTCGACTGCCGCGCAGTCCGGTGCCGTGGCGACGTTGCTGGGGACCGGTCGGCGAGCCGGTACCCGGCGATGACGGTCGTACCGGCCCCTTGCCCCGCCCGCTACCGTCGGATCGCGTCACACCGAGCGAGGGGGTCGGGCCGTGCCTGTCTTCATGATCGAACGCCGGTACGCGGAGCGGGTCGAGGCGAGCGCCGCCGAGCTCGACGGGATCAACCGGATCAACGACGAGGAGGGGGTGCGCTGGCTGTACTCCTTCCTGTCAGCGGACCGCCGCAAGACCTACTGCCTGTACGAGGCCCCATCGCCGGATGCGATCCGCCGGGCGGCGGTCCGGGCCGGGCTCCCGGCCGACGTCGTGGAGGAGCTGGGCGGGCGCATCCTGCCCGACGGCAGCCGGACCGCCGACGTCTGATCGCGGACCGCTCGGCGTTCCCGCGGTCAGGCCAGGTCGTGATCGGCGGCGTAGCGGGCCGCCTGGGTCCGGTTCGCGGCCCCGGTCTTCATCAGGATGCTGCGGATGTGGTTGGCCGCGGTGTGCGAGCTGATGTAGAGCCGGGTGCCGATCTCCCGGTTGCTCAGGCCCCGGGCCAGCAGCTCGATCACCTCCACCTCGCGGGCGGTGAGGTCGGCCGGCCCGGCCGGGCGGTGCAGCGGCTCGAGGCGCCGCAGCACGCGGACCTGGCCGATCGGCTCGGCCACCGCCCGGGCGCGGGCGGCGAGCTGGCGGGCCCGGGCCCGGTCGGTACCGGCGGCGTGCAGCACCAGGGCGTGCTGGGCCAGCGTCTCGGCGACGTGCACCATCGAACCCATCCGCTGGTCCATGGCCAGTGCCGCGGCGAAGTGCCGCTCGGCGCCGTCGGTGTCGCCGAGGAGCGCGGCGATCCGCGCCAGGTAGCGGTCGGCGCTGCCGAAGGCGGCGACGAACTGCCCACCGAGCAGGTTCATGCCCGCGTAGGCCGTCAGGAACGGCCGCAGGACGGCGACGGCCTCCCGATCGCCGAGCGTGAGCGCCCCCTCGGTCATGAAGACCAGTTCGATCGGCCACTGCGCTCCCGAGGTGCGCGCGGCCGGGGTGCGGTCGAGCAGGTGGCGCAGTGCCCGCCGGATGCCCTCGACGACGCCCAGCTCCGTGTACAGCGCGAGCAGGCCGGCCACCCACCGATCGGCGAACGTCTCGCGACCGGTGAGATGCTCGCGGGCGGCCTCCAGCCGCCCGGTCTCCCGGCTGATCATGAACATCTGCACGCCGTACGAGCCGTCGGTGGTGTCCACGCCGAACGCGTCGCCGAGCTGCAGGGCCGCGGCCGCCCGCTGCTCGGCCTGGGCGAAGTCGCCCTCCAGGAACGCCCGTCCCTGAGCCAGGCAGCCCGCGAAGTAGTGGTGCCACGGCTGCCCGGTGGACCGGCTCGCGCGCTCGTGATCGGCCATCGTCTCGGCCAGGTCCTCCGGCCGTCCGGCCTGGTAGCTCGCCATGGCCCGGAAGAACAGGGCGACGCAGAGGGTCTCGCGGTCGCCCGGACCGGCGCACAGCGCGGCGAGCTCGGTGGACCGGGCCAGCTGCGTGGCGGTCGTGTCCGGGGGGAGGCCGTGCCACAGGCTGGTCTTGAGCGTGTGCAGCAGGGCCGCCCGATCGCCGGACCGGCGCGCGCTGTCGATCGCCCGGCCGCCCACGGCGCGGGACTCCCCCATCCGGCCGGCCAGGGCGAGCGCGCGGCCGAGACTGCCCAGCGCGTGCACCCGGCGCAGGTCGTCGGGGGCGAGCGGGGAGTCGGCGAGGGCCGCGGTGAGCAGGTCGGCGGCCCGGCCGTCGGCGAGCCCGGGCCGGGAGGCGGCCTCCTCGACGCCGATCGCCGCCTGCAGCCGGACGAGGGGGTCCGCCATGCCGGTCAGCCGCTCGTGGATCACCCGGGCACCGGCGAAGTCGCCGGCCCGCAGGTGGTTGATCGCGGCCTCGAAGGACAGCTCGGCGCGGGTGCCCTCGCCGGTGCCGGGCAGCGTGGCGGCCCGGTCGAACCAGAGCGCCGCCTCCTCGAAGGCCAGGCTGTGCACGGCCTGGTGGGCCGCCGCCACCGCGTGGCGCAGGGCCTGGTCGTGGAAGCCGAGCAGGTGGGCCTCGAGGTAGTGGTGGGCGATCCGCGGGATCAGCGCCGGATCGCCGTGCGCCTCCAGCGCCTGCGCCGCCCGGGCGTGCAGGGTGGTGGCGCGGGCGCGCGGCAGCCGGTCGAGCACGGCCTGCCGGGTCAGCGAGTGCACGAAGCCGTAGCGGCCGGGCGTCGCGTCGTCGGCCTCGATCAGGCCGACCGCGGTCGCCGAGTCCACCGCGTCCATGCTCTGGCCGTGATCGGTCGCGCTGGCCCGGACCAGCATGGGCAGGTCGAAGCGGTCGCCCAGGACGGCGGCCAGCTCGATGATCTCCCGCACCCGCTCGCCGAGGCCCGCCAACCGCGCCGCCAACGTGTCCCCGATCGAGACCGGGACCCGCTGCGGGCCGCGGAGCGCGGACACCCCGCCGTGCCGTTCGAGATCGGTCCAGGTCTCCCGCAGGAAGAACGGGTTGCCGCCGGTCCGGTCGCGGAGGATGGCCGCCGGCGCCCGCGCCCCGGCCGGTGACACCCCGGACCGCTGGCACACGAACTCCGCGATGGCCTCGGTGTCGAGCCCACCGAGGTCGATGCGGCGCACGCAGTCGAGCCGGTGCAGGTCGGCCAGCCGGGCGCTGAGCTCCTCCGACCGGTCAGGGGCGGTCGTGCGGAAGGTGGCGAGCACCAGGGTCCGGGTGTCGACGCAGGAGTGGACCAGGTGCTCCAGCAACGCGAGCGTCGGCAGCTGGCCCCAGTGCAGGTCCTCGACGACCACGGCCAGCGGCCGGTCACCGGCCATCCGGCGGAACAGCCCGGCCACCGCGTCGAACAGGTCGCGGCGGCCGTCACCGAGCGGCTCGCCGGGCCCGGACCCGCCGGGGACGTGGCGGTCGACGTGGCGGGACAACCGACGCAGCTCGGGAGCCGCGTCGGCGACCAGCTCGGCGAGCGCGGCGGGACCGCTGGACCGGAAGAGGTGGTCGAGCATCTCCACGAACGGCTGGTAGGGAACACCGGCGTCGCTGGTCGCCGTGCCGACCAGCACCCCGACCCCCTGCTCGTGCAGGGCGCAGGCGGCCTCGGCGGCCAGCCGGGTCTTGCCCGCGCCGGGTTCGCCGCCGATCAGCAGGACCTGCCCGCTGCCCCGCGCCACGCGCTCCCACACGGTCTCCATGACCGCGAGCTCGTAGCGTCGACCGACGATCCGGGCCTGACGGCAGGCGACGAACCGCGGTGGCAGGGCGACCGGGGTCCACGGCGCCATCCGGGCACCGTACCGGTGGACCACGGAGCGTTCGATAGTCAGATCTGACCACCCCCGGCGCGACCGCCCGGTCAGGATCGGTCATGACGCGCGGTGACCCGATCCCGCACCGTCTGCGCAGACCCGCAGTGGACGGTGGAGCAGTGGACGGTGGAGGAGCCCCGCGATGACGACCATGGAGACGACCCGGCTGCGCGACCGGATGACCGGGCCGGTCCTCACCCCCGGCGACGCCGGCTACGACGACGCCCGGGCGATCTACAACGGCATGATCGACCGGCGGCCGGCGGTCATCGCCCGGTGCGGGTCGGTCGACGACGTGCGGGCCGCGCTCGAGGCCGGGCGTCGGTCCGGGCTGTCGATCGCGGTGCGCGGCGGGGGGCACAACGGCCCCGGGTTCGGCACCGTCGACGGCGGGCTGGTGATCGACCTCGGCGCGATGGCCGCGGTGGACGTCGACCCGGGAGCGCGGACAGCGCGCGTGCAGGGCGGCTCCACGTGGGGAGTGGTCGACGCCGCCACGCACCGGCACGGGTTGGCCACCCCGTCCGGGATCGTCTCCACGACCGGTGTCGGCGGCCTGACCCTGGGCGGCGGGCACGGCTACCTGTCCCGCAAGTACGGGCTGACCATCGACAACCTGCTGGCGGCGGAGGTCGTGTTGGCCGACGGGCGGACCGTGACCGCCTCGCCGGACGAGCACCCCGACCTGTTCTGGGCGCTGCGCGGTGGCGGCGGCAACTTCGGCGTCGTCACCGCCTTCACCTTCCGGCTGCACCCGGTCAGCACCGTGATCGCCGGCCCGACCCTGTGGCCCGCGGCGGCCACTCCCGAGGTGCTGAGGTGGTACCGGGACTTCCTCCCCGCCCAGCACGAGGACCTCTACGGGTTCTTCGCCGTCCTGACCGTCCCACCGGGCGACCCCTTCCCCACCGAGCTGCACCTGCAGAAGGCGTGCGGGATCGTGTGGTGCTACACGGGCGACCCCGCCGACGCCGACGCCGCGTTCGCGCCGGTGCGGGCGATGGCGCCGCAGTGGGAGGGCGTCGGGGCCGTGCCCTACCCGGCCCTGCAGGCTGCCTTCGACCCGCTGTATCCGAAGGGCATGCAGTGGTACTGGCGCGGCGACTTCGTCCGCACCATCACCGACGACGCGGTCGCCGCGCACGCCCGGTTCGGCGCCGAGCTGCCCACGATGCTCTCGACCATGCACCTGTACCCGATCGACGGTGCGGTGCACCGCGTCGGCCCGTCCGACACCGCGTGGAGCCACCGCGACGTCACCTACTCGCAGGTGATCGTCGGGGTCGATCCGGACCCGCGCGGAGCCGAGGCGATCACCCGGTGGACGGTCGACTACTGGGACGCCACCCACCCGTCCTCCGCGGGAGGGGCGTACGTGAACTTCATGATGGACGAGGGCCCCGACCGGGTGCGGGCCACCTACCAGGACAACTACGACCGCCTCGCCGAGATCAAGGCGACCTACGACCCGGAGAACGTGCTGCGGAGCAACCAGAACGTCCCGCCCCGACGGTAGGCCCCCTCCGCGATCTGCCCGCCGGGCGGCCGGTTCGCCAGTGGCAGCCGAGGCGGCGGGAGGACGACCCCTGCTGTTCTGCGCACCCGCGGCAGCGTGCTGCCCGTGATCGTGCTGCACGCCTCGGCGAACCCGTGGACGCCGGTCGCCGTCCTCGCCGGCCCCCTCGGTCGGCTCGCCATCGTGCTCGTGGCCAAGTGGCTGCTCGTCGCCCTCGTCGTGTGGACCGGTCCGACGCCGAGGTCGGCGCGCTCGCCCGTCGGGAGCGTCGCACCGGGCCTGAGCCGGTGACCGCGAGCGAACATCGCCCAGGAGTGGGGCCGGGTGGCCCGGCACCGTCTGGCATCCTGCATCGCTGCCGGGTGCCGGCGACGCCGCACCCGGGAGAGGGCGCCGATGGAGTTCGAGTTCGAGGTGGGCCGGCCGGGGCCGCCGCTCGCGCCCTACGTGGAGTCGGTGTGGTGGGCCCGCGGGCTGATCCCCTACCGGCGGGAGCGGATCGCGCCGACCGGGTCGACCGTCGCCGTGCTGGTGCTCGGTTCCCCGATCGTGCAGGTCCCCCGCAACGGGAACGGCGAGCCGTTCGTCGCCACCGACGGGTGGCTGGCCGGCCCGCACACCGGGCCGGTGGTGAACGCGCCGACCGCCGAGACCTGGGCCGTCGGCGTGGTGTCCGCACCCGTGGGCTGCCGGGCACTGTTCGGGGTCGACCCGGCTCCGCTGTGCGGTCGGGTCGTGGACCTGGCGGGGACCTGGCCCGCGGCGGGCCCCCTGCGGGAGGCGCTGCGCGGCGTCGCCGATCCGGCGACCGGATTGGCGCTGGTCGAGGCCGCACTCCGGGCCGGCCTGCGCCCGGACGCGCCCGGGGTGCACCGGTGCGCGGCCGCGGTCCGCGCGCTGGAGGCCGATCCGGTGCGACCGATCGCGGAGGTCGCCGCCCTCGTCGGCGTCACGCATGCGCACCTGGACCGCGAGTTCGTGCGGGTCGTCGGGCTGTCGCCGCGGTCGCTGGCCCGCATCCTGCGCCTGCGGCGGTTGCTCGAGAGCATCGACGTGCACGCCGACATCAACTGGACCGCACTCGCCGCCGGGTGGGGCTGGTTCGACCAGAGCCACTTCATCCGCGACTTCCGCCGCCACACCGGAGTGACCCCGTCGGCCTACGTCGCCGCTCAGCGCCAGGCGTTCGACGTCGGGCAGAACGAGCCCGGATTCGTGCCCGAGATGTGAAATCCGTACAAGCGGTGCCGCCACCCGGACGGCCACGCTCCCCCGACCGGTTGCGTCGACCCGGGAGGGCACCCCCCATGCAACGAGCGTTCGAGGCCGAGACCGTGATCGACCGGCCGGTGGCGGAGGTGTGGCGCGAGCTCACCGACTGGGAGAACGCGCCGCGCTGGATGGCCGGCGTCGACACGATGGCGTCCGACGCCGGCACCGCCGTCGGCGCGACGATCACCTTCCGGACCAGGGGCAAGGTCCGCACCAGCACGATCAGCGCGGTCGAGCCGGAGCGGTCGGTCACCCTCGACTCCGTGCAGGGCGGCGTCACCGCCCGCTACCGCTACCGGCTGGAACCGTCCGCGGGCCGGACGACCGTGCGGCTCACCGCCGATGTCGTCGCCGGGGGCCGCTGGGCGCTGCTGGGCCCGGTCCTCCGGGTCGCGATCCGCCGCGCGGACGCCGGGCAGCTCGATGCGCTCCGCGGGCTGCTGGAGGGCCAGCGAACGTGAGCGGCCCACCGGTTCTTCCGCAGCGCCGACATCCGTTCGGGGCGGGCCTAGCCGGTGAGGCCGTACTGGGTGATCTTGCGGTAGAGGGTCGAGCGGGCCAGGCCCAGCGCGGCGGCGGCCGCGGCCCGGTTGCCGCCGGACTCGCGCAGCGCCGCGACGATCGCGTCCCGCTCGGCCTGGTCGACCGGGCGCAGCGCGGCCCGCGGCGCGCTCTGGCAGAACTCGGGTAGGTCACCGGCCTCCACCACCCCGACCGGGCGCCGGCGCAGCGCGAGGTCGAGCGCGTCGCGCAGCTCCCCGAGGTTCCCCGGCCACCCGTAGCGGGTCAGCGTGCGCAACGCGTCGGCCGACAGCCGCGAGTCGCGGCCGGGCGCGAGCTCGGACAGCATGGCGGTCACGAGCGCGGGCAGGTCGCCGGACCGGTTCCGCAGCGGGGGCACGGTCACCGAGCGCCCGAAGGTGGCGAGCAGCCCGCTGAACGCCGCCCCGCACCGCCGGGTGTCCGTCGCGGTCGCCGCGAGTCGCACCCCCTCCCCGTGCAGCGCCACCGCGGGGATCTCGCCGTCCCAGCGGTCCAGGTCGCGCAGCACGACCAACGGCGACGGCCCGCACCGCCCGATCCGCTCGGCGAGATCGCCCTCGTCGCCGGGCCCGACCTCGACGACCCGGCCGGCGCCGTGCAGGGCGCGGTCCAGGTCGGCGAGCAGCCGCCGCCGCCCGGACCCGGCCTCACCGACGACCAGCAGCGGCGTCCCCGCGCGGAGCGCCCCGGCTGCTTCGGTCCACGCCGCCCGCCAGGCGGGGCTGCTGCTGAGCGGCTCGGGCAGGGACCGGTCGCCCGGGACCGCCGTGCCGACGGCCTCGCGCAGCAGGGTGACCACCGCGACCAGCCCGGCCACCGAGTTCCCGACGGCGACCGCGCTGCCGCGCATCCGGATCCGCAGGCCCGAGGGCAGGTCGAGCCGGTCGTCGACCGCGTCCCCGCGGAGCATCCGGAACCTCGCGTGGTCCTGCAGCGCGACCAGGTCACCGGGACCGAGCAGGGTCTGCAGCGCGGTGTTCGTCAGGACCGTCCGCCGCCCGACCGCCAGCACCGCCCGGCGGGTGCGGACCTCGACCCGGCTGTACAGGTCGAACAACGCCTGCTGCTCGGTGTCGCGGTCGAGCAGCAGCGCGTCCTGGATCCGGGCGGCCGCCGAGGTGACCAGGGAGAGCAGGATCGGCGAGGAGTTCTCGGCCCGGCAGCTGACGTCCAGCACGCCCTCGACCCGGCCGGTGAACGGGTCGTGCACCGGGGCGCCGGCGCACGCGTAGTCCTGCAACTGCTCGACGAAGTGCTCGGCGCCCACCACGTGCACCGAGCCGCCGCACTCCAGCACGGTGCCGACGCCGTTGGTCCCGACCGCGCCCTCGTCGTAGCCGAAGCCCTCGGCGAAGTTGTTGCCGTCGGCGAGCCGGCCGATCGCCGTCGTGGTGTCCAGCCGGACGAGCAGGCGGGCCTGGTTGTCGGTGAGCACGACGCACACCGGTACGCCGGCCGTCTGCTCGGCCAGCTGCTCGATCACCGGGCGGGCGCACCTGACCAGTCGGGACTCCACGTCCAGGTCCGGGTGGTACCGGTTCGCGATGGCCCCCGGATCGACGCCGCGGGCCAGGCTGCGCCGCCAGGAGGCGACCACGTGCTCCGGGATGCCGGGCAGGTCCACGTCGTGGCGGTCCAGCAGCTCCGCCCGGGCGGACGTGAGGAGCCTGCGACGAGCCAGGACGTCACCCATGCACCACACCTCTCCGTGCGATCACCCCATCATGCGTCCGCGGTCAAGCGCCGGAGGTGTCCCAACTTGGGACATCCCAGGTCGGGGGGCCCGACCTACCGTCGGAATGCCCCCGTCACCGTCGATCCGGAGGACCGCGCCATGACCCGTGCCGCCACGGCCGAGCAGGACCAGCGCACCAGCGAGGGCGAGCACGTCGACGTCCTGATCGTCGGGGCCGGGGTGTCGGGCATCGGCGCCGCGCACCGGCTGCGCACGCAGTTCCCCGACCGCAGCTTCACGATCCTGGAGTCGCAGGACGCCCCGGGCGGGACCTGGTGGACGCACAAGTTCCCGGGAGCCCGCTCCGACAGCGACCTGTTCACCTACGGCTACCGGCACAAGCCCTGGCGCGGGCCCTCGATCGCCGCCGGCAGCGCGATCCTGGAGTACCTCGACGAGGTCATCGAGGAGGACGACCTGGGCGGGCGCATCCGCTACCACCACAAGGTCACCTCCGCCTCGTGGTCGTCCGAGGAGCACCGGTGGACCGTCGAGGTCACCCGCACCGACACCGGTGAGCAGCTGCGCCTGACCGCCGGCTTCTTGTGGATGTGCACGGGCTACTACAACCACGACGACCCCTACCGCCCCGAGTGGCCGGGCCTGGACCGCTTCGAGGGCCCCGTCGTGCACCCGCAGAAGTGGCCCGACGACCTCAACACCACGGGCAAGCGGGTGCTGGTCATCGGCTCCGGCTCGACGGCGTCGACGGTGGTCCCCGCGATCGCGCGCACGGCCGCGCACGTGACGATGCTGCAGCGCTCGCCCTCGTACTGGTTTCCCTCGCCGACGGTCCACGAGCTGGCCACCACGCTCGAACCGCTGGACCTGCCGGCCGAGTGGACCCACGAGATCCTGCGCCGGCAGTACATCCAGCAGTTCGACTGGCTGGCCACGACCAGCCGGGAGGATCCGGACCAGGTCCACGAGTACCTCGTGGAGACGATCCGGCCGCTGCTGCCCGAGGGCACCGACGTCGAGAAGCACTTCACCCCGCGCTACCGGCCGTGGCAGCAGCGGATCGCGATCGTGCCGGACGGCGACTTCTTCGAGGCGATGCGGGAGGGCAAGGTCTCGATCGCCACCGACACCATCACCGAGTTCACCGAGAAGGGCGTGCAGGTCTCCTCGGGCGAGGTGATCGAGGCCGACGTCGTGGTCACCGCCACCGGCTTCAACCTGCTCGCCTTCGGCGGCATCCCGTTCGTGGTGGACGGCGAACCGGTGGACTTCGCGAAGCGGGTCACCTGGCGCGGCATGATGATCAGCGGCGTGCCGAACATGGCTTACGCCTTCGGCTACTTCCGGCACAGCTGGACCCTGCGCGTCGACCTGGTCAACGACGTCGTCGAGCGGATCTTCGCGCACATGGCCGAGCGCGGCGCGCGGACCGTCGTCCCGACGCTGCGCCCGCAGGACGCGGACATGCCCCTGCTGCCCTGGAGCGACCCGGAGAACTTCAACGCCGGCTACGTCATGCGCTCCCAGGACCGCATGTTCCGCCAGGGCGACCGGGAGCCCTGGACCCACATGCACGAGCACGACCACGAACGCGCCGCCCTGCCCGAGGCCGACCTCGACGACGGCCTCCAGTACCGCTGATCCCCGCCCACCCAGGAGACACCGTGCCCCGCATCCCCGTCCGCACCGGCACCACCCTCAACTACGAGACCACCGGCGACGGCGAACCGCTGCTGCTGATCATGGGAACCTCCGGCGCCGTCCCGCTGTGGGGCGAGATGGTGACCCGGCTCGCGCAGACCCACCGGGTCATCGCCTACGACAACCGCGGCCTCGGCGGCAGCGACCGCGGTGACGGCCCGATCTCGGTCGCCTCGCTCGCCGAGGACGCCGCCGCCCTGCTGGAGGCGCTCGAGGTCCCGAAGGCGCACGCCATGGGCTGGTCGCTCGGGTCGGCGATCGTCCAGGAGCTCGCCCTCGCCCACCCCGACCGGGTGGCCTCGGCCCTGCTCTACGCGACGTGGGGGCGCTGCGACGGCTTCCAGCGCTCGGTGCTCACCGCCCTGCGCCTGCCCTACATCCACCGCGACATGGAGTCGGCGCTGGCCACGGCCGGCATCGCCTTCTCCCCGCAGCTGCTCGACAACCCGGACTTCGCCGAGATGCTGGTCCCGATGCTGCCGGCGTTCCCGCAGAACGAGGAGCAGATGCAGGTGACCGTCGAGCAGTGGGACGCCGACCTGGCCCACGACTCGATCGACCGCCTGGGCGGGATCACCGCGCCGACCCTGGTCGTCGTGGGCGAGCAGGACCTGCTGACCCCGACGTGGCAGGCGAAGAAGGTGGCCGACGCGATCCCCGGGGCCCGCTACGAGCTCGTCACCGGCCCCGGGTCGAGCCACGGCATGCACATCGAGCGCCCCGACGACCTCACGAAGATCGTCACGGGGTTCCTCGCCGAGCACGCGATGGCCGGCTGACGGCCACCGACCCGGCCACCGGCGCAGCGCAGCCGGCGGTCCGGCGGGCGCGCCGGTGCCCGGCCCTCCACCATGGCTCCGGTGGGACGCGTGCGGCAGGACGGGCCCGGGACCGGGGCGGGCAAGGTGTGCGCGGTCTGCGGGCGGCACATCGAGTGGCGGGCGAAGTGGGCGCGCGACTGGGAGCAGGTGCGTCACTGCAGCACCGCGTGCCGCCGCCGCGGGCTGACCCCGGCCGACGCCGCGCTGGAGGACGCGATCCGCGCCCTGCTCGCCGCCCGCGCCCGCACCGCGACGATCTGCCCGTCCGAGGCCGCCCGGCGGGTGGCCGGCCCCGGGGACGGCCCCGCCGGGCCGGGGTGGCGGCCGCTGATGGAGCCCGCGCGGATGGCCGCGCGCCGGCTCGTCACCCGGGGCGAGGTGGAGATCGTGCAGGGCGGCCGGGTGGTCGACCCGTCCACGGCGAAGGGCCCGATCCGCATCCGCCGCGCCCGCTGACCCCGCCGCACCCCGGTGGTGGCGAGGGACGCACCCGCCGGGACGGGATGGTGGGGTGCCGAACGGGTACGCCGGCGGCATGCGGACACGAACCATCGGCAACGACACCGTCGGGCGCGTCGAGGTGGGGGCGATCGGCCTCGGACTGATGACCTTCGACCAGACCGGCACCCAGCCGCGCGAGCAGCTCGCCGACACCGTCCGCGCCGCCCTCGACGCCGGGGTGACCCTGTTCGACACCGCCGACGCCTACGGGCCGGGTGAGGAGAAGGGGGCCGGCGCGCAGGGGGAGAACGAACGGCTCGTCGCCGGGCTGCTCGACGAGCTCGGGGTGCGCGACCGGGTGTTGCTGGCGACCAAGGGCGGTCACACCCGCACCGACGGCGGCGGCTGGGCCACCGACAGCTCCCCCGAGCACCTGCGGGCGGCCGTGGACGCCAGCCTGCAGCGCCTGGGCGTCGAGCAGATCGCGCTGTGGCAGCACCACCGGCCCGACCCGGGGGTCCCCTACGACGAGGTCATCGGCACGCTCAAGGAGATCGCCGGCTCGGGCAAGGTGGCCCGGATCGGCCTGTCCAACGCCGACCCGGACCAGATCCGTGACGCCCACGCCGTCCTCGGCGACTCCCTGGTCAGCGTGCAGAACCAGTTCTCACCGGCCTACCGCGGCAGCCGGCCCGAGATCGACGTCTGCGCCGAGCTGGGGCTGGCGTTCCTGCCGTGGAGCCCGCTCGGCGGCCTGGGCGACGCCAAGGAGCTCGCCGACAAGCACCCGGCGTTCGCCGAGATCGCGCGGGCGCGCGGGGTGAGCCCGCAGCAGGTGGCGCTGGCCTGGGAGCTGGCCCAGTCCCCGGTCGTCATCCCGATCCCGGGCGCCAAGCGACCGCAGTCGATCACCGACTCCGCCGCGGCCGCCGACCTGGACCTCACCACCGAGGAGCTGGCCGCCCTGAACCGGAGCTGACCGCGGGGCGTCCCCTGGACCGGGACCCGCCGGCCCGCGACGCTGGGCGCATGGCATCGGGGGAAGCGCCGTCCCGACGGCGGGCGCCGGCCGGATGCGGGACGCCACTGCGCTGGCCGGCGTGTGGCGGACCGTGGCGCTGGTGGCAGCGGTCGTGTGCGCCGTGACCGGGATCGTCGGGTTGGTGCGGGCCGACGACGGGCTCGACCGCACGGACACCGTCACCGACGGGGTGCCCCTGGCGACGGTCACCGCCGAGGGCACGGCGGTGCCCGGGCCCGGAGTGGTGGTCGTGCACGGCTTCGCCGGCAGCACGCCGCTGATGCGGGGCTTCGCCGACACCCTGGCCCGGTC
>JASLAP010000364.1 GCA_030147065.1 Pseudonocardia sp.
GTTGACCTGCTCGACCAGCGGCTCGGGCGACAGGCAGACGACGAACTCGCGCGTGGCCAGCACGTTGCGCAGGCTGTCCTTTGCGCCGACGGAGGTGAAGCTGACCACGGGCGGGTCGATGCCGGCGATGGTGAAGAACGAGTGCGGGGCCAGGTTGTCGACGCCGTCCGCCGAGCGGCTCGACACCCAGGCGATCGGGCGCGGCACGACCACGCTGTTGAGCAGCGGGTAGCAGGCCCGGCCGAGCTCGGCGGGGTCGTAGTCGCGGCGGGGCATGGCGACCAGCCTCTCACCCGCGGCGACGCTCCTCCCCCGATAGGCTCCGGCGCCATGAGCCAGCCCACGCAAGAGGTCCCGGACCGCAACCTCGCCCTCGAGCTCGTCCGCGTCACCGAGGCGGCGGCGATGGCGGCCGGGCGGTGGGTCGGCCGGGGTGACAAGAACGGCGGCGACGGCGCGGCGGTCGACGCCATGCGCCAGCTGATCGGCAGCGTGTCGATGCGCGGGGTGGTGGTGATCGGCGAGGGCGAGAAGGACGAGGCGCCCATGCTGTACAACGGCGAGGAGGTCGGCAACGGCGAGGGCCCGTGGTGCGACGTGGCCGTCGACCCGATCGACGGCACCACGCTGATGGCCAAGGGCATGCCCAACGCGGTGGCGGTGCTGGCGGTGGCCGAGCGCGGGGCGATGTTCGACCCGTCCGCGGTGTTCTACATGGAGAAGCTGGCGGTCGGCCCGGAGGCCGCCGAGGCGATCGACATCACCGCGCCGGTGGCCGAGAACATCCGCAACGTGGCCGCGGCCAAGGGCATCGGGGTCGCCGACGTCACGGTGTGCGTGCTGGACCGCCCGCGGCACGACGACCTGGTCAAGCAGATCCGCCGGACCGGGGCGCGCATCCACTTCCTCTCCGACGGCGACGTGGCCGGCGCGATCTCCGCGGCCCGCCCGGGGACCGGGGTCGACATGCTCTACGGCATCGGCGGCACCCCGGAGGGGATCATCACCGCCTGCGCGCTCAAGTGCATGGGCGGGGCGATGCAGGGCCGGCTGTGGCCGCGCGACGACGAGGAGCGGGCCAAGGCGGTCGCCGCCGGCCACGACCTGGACCGGGTGCTCACCACCGACGACCTGGTGCGCGGCGACAACGTCTTCTTCTGCGCGACCGGGGTCACCGACGGCGACCTGCTGCGCGGGGTGCACTACCGGGCCGACGGCTGCACCACCCAGTCGATCGTCATGCGGTCGAAGTCGGGCACCGTGCGGATGGTCGACGGCTACCACCGCCTGGCCAAGCTGCGGGAGTACTCCAGTGTGGACTTCGACCTGTCCGACGAGCAGCTCGCCGCGGTCGAGCACTCGGCCCCGCCGTTGCCCTGAGCAGCGCTGATCGGTCCGGGCGGGCGGGCGGGAACCACCACGTCACCCGCCCGTGCGCGGTCGGTGCCACTTCTCGGTCTTGATCAGCGCGGGCACAGCCCGGATGCTCCTGGTAGCGGGACCGGGGCAGCCGGAGCCGCACCGATCACCGGGGGTGTGGTCATGCGCGGTTTCCGGGTGCTCCTCTTGACCGTCGCGATGGCCGTGGCGGGGTTGGTCACCACCGCCGGGGCCGGCGGCAGCGCTGTGCAGGCGGCCGCGGCGGCCCCGGCGCGGGTGGCCGGCACGCCGTGCTCGGCCGCCGCTCGCGCCTGCGTCGACCTGGCGGAGAACCGGGCCTGGCTGATCCGCGACGGCGTCGTCGAGTACGGACCGGTGCCGGTGGCGCACGGCGGCAAGGGCCACCGCACCCCGCCCGGCACCTTCCGGGTGACCTTCCACAGCCGCCACCACGTCAGCTCGATCTACGGCTCGCGGATGCCGTACTCGGTGTTCTTCAACCGCGGCATCGCGTTCCACCAGGGCGACCTGGGCGGCCGCTCGCACGGCTGCGTGCGGCTCTCCCGCTCGGCCGCGCAGACGTTCTTCGCCACCCTGCAGCGCGGCGACGTCGTGCAGGTCGTGCGCTGACCCGGGTCGGCTGATCCGTCCGGCGATGTCCCGCTGATCACGCCCGGCTGCACCGCGGGCGGCGGAGCGGGAGACTGCGGGCATGGCCACCGACCCCGCTGACACCGCCGCAGCCGCCGACACCACCGGGTACCGCGTCGAGCACGACACGATGGGCGAGGTCCGGGTGCCCGCCGACGCCCTCTGGCGGGCCCAGACCCAGCGCGCCGTGCAGAACTTCCCGATTTCCGGGCGCGGCCTGGAGCGGGCCCAGATCCGGGCGCTCGGCCTGGTCAAGGCGGCCGCGGCCCGGGTGAACGGGAAGATCGGGGTGCTGGACCCGGCGCTGGCCGAGGCGATCGCCGCCGCGGCCGACGAGGTGGCCGCGGGCGAGCACGACGCGCACTTCCCGGTCGACGTGTTCCAGACCGGCTCGGGCACCAGCTCCAACATGAACGCCAACGAGGTGATCGCCTCGGCGGCGGCCCGGGCCGGCGTGGAGGTGCACCCCAACGACCACGTCAACGCCTCGCAGTCGTCCAACGACGTGTTCCCGACGACCATCCACCTGGCCGCGACCGAGGCGCTGCTCACCGACGTCGTCCCGGCGCTGGACCACCTGGCCGGGACGCTGCGCCGGCGGGCCGCGGAGTGGGCCGACGTGGTCAAGGCCGGGCGCACCCACCTGATGGACGCGGTGCCGGTGACCCTGGGCCAGGAGGCCGGCGGCTGGGCCACCCAGGTCGAGTACGGCTCGACCCGGATCACCGACGTGCTGCCCCGGCTCGGCCAGCTGCCGATCGGCGGCACCGCGGTCGGCACCGGGCTGAACGCGCCGGAGGGGTTCGGCGCGATGGTGGTCGAGGAGCTGCGCACCGCGACCGGGCTGGAGGGCGTGATCTCCGAGGCCGAGGACCACATGGAGGCCCAGGGCGCCCGGGACGGGCTGGTGGAGGCCTCCGGCGCGCTGCGCACCGTGGCGGTGTCCCTGTTCAAGATCGCCAACGACCTGCGCTGGCTGGGCTCCGGGCCGCGCACCGGGCTGGCCGAGCTGGCCCTGCCCGACCTGCAGCCGGGCAGCTCGATCATGCCGGGCAAGGTCAACCCGGTGATCTGCGAGGCGACCATGATGGTGGCCGCCCAGGTGATCGGCAACGACGCGACCGTGGCGTTCTCCGGCACCCAGGGCAACCTGCAGCTCAACGTGATGATGCCGGTGATGGCCCGCAACCTGCTGGAGTCCGCGCGGCTGCTGGCCGCGTCGGCCCGGCTGTTGGCCGACAAGGTCGTCGAGGGCGCCGAACCGGACCTGGAGCGCACCCGCGAGTACGCCGAGTCGTCCCCGTCGGTGGTCACCCCGCTCAACCGCTACCTCGGCTACGAGGAGGCGGCCTCGATCGCCAAGCAGGCGCTCAAGGAGCGCAAGACGATCCGCGAGGTGGTCGTCGAACGCGGCCACGTCTCCAGCGGCACGCTCACCGAGGACCAGCTCGACACGGCCCTGGACGTCCTGGCCATGGCCCGCGGCGGCACCAAGTCCTGACCCCGACCGTCGAGAACGACGCTACGGGATCAACTCCGCCGTTGTTGATCCCACGACGTCGTTCTCGACGGGGGTGGCGGCGCGGGCGAAGCGGGTCGAGAGGGTGCGGGCCAGGTCGCGGAGCTCGGGCGGGTCGAGGATGGTGAACTCCGCGCCCACGACGCCCAGCGCCATCGCGGCCCACTCCAGGTTCTCGCTGGTCATCCGGATCCGGCAGCGGCCGGCGCCGACGTCCTCGGCGACCTCGCACCAGCGGCCGATCCGCTCGCGCACGACCGCGGCCGGCGCCTCCACCAGCGCCTCGACGGTGTAGGGCGCCGGGATGCCGGTGATCCCGGCCCGGACGAACGCCGCGGCGTCGGCGGCCGGCAGCTCGCGGGGCCGGAACCGGGCCCCGGTGCCCCGCGGGCCGACGATCCGGTCCAGCCGGAAGCTGCGCCAGCCGTGCCGCTCCAGGTCGTAGGCCACCAGGTACCAGCGCCGGCCGAGCAGCACCAGGCGCAGCGGCTCGACGTGCCGGTCGCTGGCCGCGCCGTCGTGGGCGGTGTAGCCGAACCGCAGCCGCTCGGCGTCCCGGCAGGCCTGCGCGGCGTCCGCCAGGACCTCGGGGGTGACGGCCGGGCCGGGTTCCCCCCACGACCCGGGCACGGTGACCGCGCGCAGCGCCTCGACCCGGCGGCGCAGCCGGGCCGGCATCACCTGCACGACCTTGGTCAGCGCCCGGACCGCCGCCTCCTCGATGCCGGACGCCGGGCCCTGGGTGGCGGCCTGCATGCCCACCGCCAGCGCCACCGCCTCGTCGTCGTCGAGGATCAGCGGGGGCAGGGTGGCGCCGGGAGCCAGCTGGTAGCCGCCGTCCACGCCGCGACTGGCCTCGACCGGGTAGCCGAGCTCGCGCAGCCGGTCGACGTCGCGGCGCAGGGTGCGCGGCGAGACGCCCAGCCGCTCGGCCAGCACCGGACCGGGCCAGTAACGGCGCGCCTGCAGCAGGGAGAGCAGCCGCAGGGTCCGCGAGCTCGTGTTGGCCATGGTTCGAGTGTCCCGCGATTGCGGTCAAGATCTGACCGCTGCCCGCCCAGGTGGCAGTGCGGAGAACGCGATCAGCGTCATGTGCCTCACCCGGATGTGGAGTTCGGCATTGTGCCGCTTCTCGGGGCTCGTCTGGTGAACCCGTCATCGGAGAAGGCCCGTGTCGCCGATGACAACACCCGAAATGCCGATGCAGAGGATCAAGCCGGTCGCCGGCTGGTGACCCTGCCGATCACGAGCGGAGCGTCCGATGAAGAAGTCCACCAGTACCGGCCCGCCCCGGATGACCCGATGGGGCGTCGCGGGTCTCGCCGCGGTGACGGCGGCGGGTCTCATCGCGCTCGGCGCGCCCGCTTCCGCGGCCGAGCACCACGACCTCGGACTCCCGACCCGGGACGGTGGCGTCGTCGTGACCTGGCTCGCGGGTGGCGTGGTTCCCACGCTGCAACCGGCCGGTGGACCGGTGGTCTCGGCACCGACGACGGGACGCACTGCCCCGCCGGGCGGGCCCGGTGTGCTCGGTTCGGGGCCGCCGAGCGCGGACGGACCGTCGTCGCCGCGGGCGTCCGACGATCTGATCGCGAACAACGGTTGCGTCCAGAAGTCGGCCTCCGAGTTCCTGCCCAGCGGGCAGAACTGCATCGACGCGGCGACGTTGTACCGGTCGGGGAAGGTGCACGTGCACACCCAGGTGCCGACGCGGATCCGCGTGCAGATCAATGATGAACCGGCCATTCCCGGCAGCGCCGTCGGCGAGGTCCCGCCGCAGTGGCACGGCCTCGACGACGAGGACCTGAGCCAGCCGGGTGTGTACGACTTCTGGACCAAGCCCTTCGAGCTGACACAGGGTGCCACGTACTTCATCGCGGCCCGGGCGAACGACAGCGCCGGAAACCTGTCCTGGCGCTACGGCGAGGTCAGGGTTCCGTACCGGAGAGCGACCGTCGTGTTCGACCGGATCCAGGTCCACAGCGACGGCGACCAGGACTCCCCGGGGGTCACCAACCGGGGTGAGATCGCGTTCGACTTCTTCGTCAACGGCACGAAGTACGCCCACCGCGCCGAGCACAAGATCGCATCTGGCGACTGGGTCGAACTCGGCCCGTCGAGCGGCGGCACCGACGGGATCCCCGTCACGCTCGTGGCCCCACCTCGTCTCACCGAGCTCAGGGTCTTCGGAGTCGAGGACGATCCCGGCGCGTGCGTCGTCGAGGCGTTCTCGGCAGGTGGGAGCGGCGGCGGGTGCGACTACGCATCGGCGAGCGGCACCATCGATCTGGACGAGGTCTTCACCGGTCAGCCGACCACCCCGGGCCCGCAGAACACCTTCGTCCTCGCCACCGGGGACCACCACCTCCGGTTCGACGTTCACGGCCACTGGGAGACGGAGTGGGTCTGATCGTCGCCGGCCGACCGGTCGGCAGCGATCGGGTGATCATCGAACTGGCCGTCACCGGCCCCCCGGGGGAACCCCCGTGCCGCGGCGGTGGATCCACATGAGAGCTCATTGAGGTCAGGAAGTGACCGCAGACACCCCTACCGTTGTCCCTGTCCGGAACAGACGGAAGGAACCCCGATGACCACCTCCGAGAAGACCCTCACCGGCGAGCGCGCCGACCTGCTGGAGACCCTGCGGGCCCACCGCTCCTTCCTGCGCCACACCGCCCGCGACCTGACCGACGAGCAGGCCGCCACCCGCAGCACCGTCTCCGAGCTGACGATCGGCGGCCTGATCAAGCACCTGACGGTCACCGAGGCGCAATGGGTGGACTTCATCGAGAACGGCCCGAAGGGGACCGCACCCACCGAGGAGGACTACGCGAATCACGCGAACAGCTTCCGGATGCTCGACGGCGAGACCCTGGACGTGCTGCTGACCCGCTACGACCAGGTCGCGAAGCGCACCGACGACCTGGTGGCATCACTTCCCGACCTCGACCTGTCCCACGAACTCGACCCGGCGCCGTGGTTCGAGCCGGGCGCCCGGCGCAGCGCGCGGCGGGTGTTCCTGCACATCGTGGCCGAGACCGCCCAGCACGCCGGGCACGCCGACATCATCCGCGAGTCGCTGGACGGCGCGAAGACCATGGGATGACGGGTGGGACGAGCCCGGCTGTCGGTGCGACCTGCGACGATGGGCCGGTGCTGCTCGCCGACGTCGTCGCCACCTCCGCCGCGGTCGGCGCCACCCGCTCGCGCACGGCGAAGACGGCCGAGCTCGCCGCGGCGCTGCGGGCGGCAGGCCCCGGGGAGGTCGAGGCGGTCACCGCGTGGCTGTCCGGCGAGCCCCGCCAGGGCCGCACCGGCGCCGGCTGGCGCACCCTGCACAACCTCGACATCGCCCCGGCCGCCGAGCCGTCGCTGCGGGTCCGCGCGGTGGACGACCTCCTCGACGCGCTGGCCGCCACGTCCGGCACCGGCTCCACCGCGCGTCGCTCGGCGTTGCTCGGCGAGTTGTTCGGCGCGGCCACCGCGGACGAGCAGGCGTTCCTGCACCGCCTGCTCACCGGCGAGCTGCGCCAGGGCGCGCTGGAGGGCGTGATGCTGGAGGCGATCGCGGCCGCCGCGGAGGTGCCGGCGGGGGTCGTGCGCCGGGCGTTCATGCTCTCCGGGAGGCTGCCGGGCACCGCCGCGCTCGCCCTGTCCGGGGGCGCGGAGGCGCTGTCGGCGGTGGCGCTGGCGGTCGGCACGCCGGTCCGCCCGATGCTGGCCTCCCCCGCCGACTCGCTGGACGCCGCGCTGGCCGACCTGGGCGCCGACGTCAGCGTGGAGTACAAGCTCGACGGCGCCCGGATCCAGGTCCACCGCGACGGCGACGACGTCCGGATCTGGACCCGCACCCTGCGCGAGATCACCGCCGGGGTGCCGGAGCTGGTGGAGTTCGTCCGCGGGCTGCCCTGCCGGTCGGTGGTGCTGGACGGGGAGACCCTGGCGCTCACCGACGACGGCCGCCCGCGCCCGTTCCAGGAGACGATGAGCCGGTTCGGCGCGCTGGCCGGCGAGCAGCTGCTGCAGCCGTACTTCTTCGACTGCCTCGCCCTGGACGGCACCGACCTGCTCGACGAGCCGCTGGCCGTGCGGCTCGACGCGCTGGCCCGGGTGGCCGGCCCGCACCGGATGCCCGGGCGGCTGCGGCCCACCGCGGAGCAGGCCGCCGAGGTGCTGGACAGCGCGTTGGCGGCCGGCCACGAGGGCGTCATGGTCAAGGCGCTGGACTCCCCGTACGCGGCCGGCCGGCGCGGCAAGGCCTGGCAGAAGGTCAAGCCGGTGCACACCCTGGACCTGGTGGTGATCGGCGCCGAGTGGGGCTACGGCCGGCGCACCGGCACCCTGTCCAACATCCACCTCGGCGCCCGCGACCCGGACGGCGGCGAGCCGATCATGGTCGGCAAGACGTTCAAGGGCATGACCGACGAGCTGCTGGCCTGGCAGACCGCCACCTTCCCGCGGTACGTGCGCGAGGAGACGCGCGGTGCCGTGCTGCTGCGGCCCGAGCTGGTCGTCGAGATCGAGCTGGACGGCGCCCAGCGCAGCACCCGCTACCCCGGCGGGGTGGCGCTGCGGTTCGCCCGGGTGCTGCGCTACCGCCCGGACAAGACCCCGGCCGAGGCCGACACCATCGACGCCGTCCGGGCGATGCTGCGCGGCTGAGCGCTCACGCCGGGGCGGTCGCGGCGATCGTCCCCTGCGCAACGGCGCACAGCGTCGCGGCTCCGGTGTCGTCCACGGTCGTCAGGTCGCAGCGGCAGACCACCCGGGTCCGGCCGGCCCGGACGACGCGGGCGTGCGCGCGCAACGTGTGGCCGTCGGCCGGGCGCAGGTAGTCGATGGTCATGCCGGCGGTGACCAGCCGGGGTCCGGCTGCGGTGCCGGCGGCGAAGGTGAGCGCGTTGTCGGCGGCGTAGCTGAGCACGCCGCCGTGCACGAAGCCCTGCTGCTGGCGCAGCTCGTCGCGGATGTCCAGCTCCAGCACCGCCTCGCCGTCGCCGAAGGCCACCAGGCGGGTCCCCAGCAGGCGGCTGAACGGCTGGGCCGCCAGCACGTCCCGGGCGCGCTCCAGGTCCGGGATCAGCATGTCGGACTCCTCACTTCGTTAGTGAAGTGAGCTTCCCGCCGGCCGTCGGCGGCTGTCAAGATCGGGCCGTGGCCGACCCCGACCAGCGCCTGTTCTTCCTGCTGCAGCGGGCCGCGCACGCCCTGCGCCGGGACGCCGACCGCCGCTGCCTGGCCGCGGCCGGGATCACCACCGCCCAGCTCGGGGCGCTGTTCGCGGTGCGCGAGCACCCCGGGACCACCCAGCGGGAGCTGGCCCGCGAGCTCGGGCTGCGCGAGTCCGCGGTCACCGCGCTGGTCGGCCGGCTGGCCGCGGCCGGCCTGGTCACCCGGGCCGGCCACCCCGACGAGCACCGCGCGGTCGTGCTGGAACTGTCGGCGAAGGGCGCCGCCGCGCTGGAGGCCGTCCAGCCCGAGGTCGACCGGTTCAACGCCGAGCTGCGCGAGGTGCTGGGTGCGGGCGGGTTCACCGCGACCGCCGACGCGCTGCACCGGCTGGCCCACTGGAAGGGTCCGGGCACCGGCCGCTCCGGCGGGTAGACTCACCGTCCCGTGCGCTTCCTCGACGGCCAACGGCCCAGCCACGACCTCACCTACGACGACGTGTTCCTCGTCCCCGGGCGGTCTTCGGTCGCCTCCCGCTTCGACGTGGACCTCGCCACGGTCGACGGGTCGGGCGCGACGGTCCCGGTGATCGCGGCGAACATGACCGCGGTGGCCGGGCGGCGGATGGCCGAGACGCTCGCCCGCCGCGGCGCGCTCACCGTGCTGCCGCAGGACGTGGCGCCGGAGGCGGTCGCCGACATCGTGGCCTGGATCAAGTCCCGGCACCCGGTGTGGGACACCCCGCTGGTCCTCACCCCGGGCGCCGCCGTGGCCGACGCGGTGAACCTGCTGTCCAAGCGGGCGCACGGCGCGGTCGTCGTGGTCGACGACGGCGGCCGGCCGGTGGGCACCGTCGACGAGGCCGCCTGCACCGGCGTCGACCGGTTCACCCGGCTCGCCGACGTGCTGGCCCCGGCCCCGCTCACGCTGCCGCTGGACACCTCGCCGCGGGAGGTCTTCGAGACCCTGGGCGGGCGCGGCGTGGCGCTGGGCGTCGACCCGGACGGGCGGCTGGCCGGCCTGCTCACCCCGCTCGGCGCGCTGCGCGCCGGCATCTACACCCCCGCCCTGGACGCCGACGGCCGGCTGCGCACGGCGGCCGCGGTGGGCATCAACGCCGACGTCGCGGTCCAGGCGAAGGCGCTGCTCGACGCCGGGGTCGACCTGCTGGTGGTGGACACCGCGCACGGCCACCAGGACCGGATGCTGGAGGCACTGCGGGCGGTCCGCCGGGTGGCCACCGACGCCGGCTCGGCCGTGCCGGTGGCCGCGGGCAACGTGGTCACCGCCGGGGGCGTGGCCGACCTGGCCGCGGCCGGCGCGGACATCGTCAAGGTCGGCGTGGGGCCGGGGGCGATGTGCACCACCCGGATGATGACCGGGGTCGGCCGGCCGCAGTTCTCGGCGGTGCTGGAGTGCGCCGCGGCCGGGCGCGAGCACGGTGTGCACGTCTGGGCCGACGGCGGGGTGCGCCACCCGCGCGACGTGGCGCTGGCGCTGGCCGCCGGGGCGTCCGCGGTGATGATCGGCTCCTGGCTGGCCGGCACCTACGAGTCCCCCGGCGACCTGCTGCGCGACGAGGCCGGGCAGCCGTACAAGGAGTGCTTCGGGATGGCGTCCAAGCGCGCGGTCGGTGCCCGCACCCGCGGCGACGGCGCCTTCGACCGGGCCCGCAAGGCGCTGTTCGAGGAGGGCATCTCCAGTTCCCGGCAGCGGCTGGACCCGCGCCGCCCCGGGGTCGAGGACGTGCTCGACGAGATCTGCTCCGGGGTCCGCTCGACGTGCACCTACGCCGGCGCGCGCACCCTCGACGAGCTGTCCGAGCGGGCTACGGTCGGGGTGCAGACCCTGGCCGGGTTCACCGAGGGCACCCCGCACGGCCTGTGACCACGGCCTGATGAGGAGGAACCGGTGACCGCAACCGCGACGGCCTGGCGCGAGCGCGCCGCCGAGCTCGACGCCGCCGACCCGCTGGCCCGCGTGCGCGAGGAGTTCCTGCTCGACGCCGCCCCGGGGGTCACCGCCTACCTGGACGGCAACTCGCTGGGCCGGCCGCTGAAGGTCACCGCGGAGCGGATGGCCCGGTTCGTCACCGAGGAGTGGGGCGGGCGGCTGATCCGCGGCTGGACCGACGGCTGGCTGGACTGGCCGCAGCAGGTCGGCGACCAGCTGGGCCGCGCGGTCCTCGGCGCCGCCGCCGGGCAGACCGTCGTCGCCGACTCCACCACCGTGATGCTCTACAAGCTGGCCCGGGCCGCGGTGGACGGCGCCCCGGCCGGCCGCGACGAGATCGTCTGCGACACCGACAACTTCCCCACCGACCGCTACGTGCTGGAGGGCATCGCGGCCGAGCGGGGGTGCTCGGTGCGCTGGATCGAGACCGACCCGGACGCCGGCGTCACCCTCGACCAGGTGCGCGCCGCGGTCGGGTCGCGGACGGCGCTGGCCGTGTTCAGCCACGTCGCCTACCGCTCGGCCCACCTCGCCGACGCCCCCGGGATCACCCGCGCGGTGCACGACGCCGGCGGGCTGGTGCTGTGGGACCTCAGCCACTCCGCCGGGTCGGTCGAGCTCGACCTCGACGGCTGGGGCGTCGACCTGGCCGTGGGCTGCACCTACAAGTACCTGTGCGGCGGGCCGGGCGCCCCGGCGTTCGGCTACCTC
>JASLAP010000369.1 GCA_030147065.1 Pseudonocardia sp.
ATCTCCGGGTGGGGGATGTACTGCCTGATGGGCATGGCCCTGGCCTACTTCGCCTACCGGATGAACCTGCCGCTCGCGGTGCGCTCGGCGCTGTACCCGCTGATCGGCAAGCGGGTCGAGGGCCCGATCGGGCACGCCGCCGACACCGCCGCGGTGCTCGGCACGATCTTCGGCGTCGCCACCTCGCTGGGCATCGGCGTGGTCAGCCTGAACGCCGGGCTGTTCGTGGTCTTCGGGGTGCCGGTG
This sequence comes from Pseudonocardia sp., assembly GCA_030147065.1. Taxonomy (GTDB): domain Bacteria; phylum Actinomycetota; class Actinomycetes; order Mycobacteriales; family Pseudonocardiaceae; genus Pseudonocardia. The sequence goes on from JASLAP010000369.1 coordinate 247, forward strand.
AACGTGGGGGTGCAACTCGCCCTCATCGTGCTGGCGGTGGTCATCGCCACCGCGTCGGCGGTCTCCGGCGTCGACAAGGGCATCAAGATCATTTCTCAGGTCAACGTGCTGCTGGCGATCCTGTTGGCCCTCTTCGTGCTGGTCACCGGGCGCACGGCGTACCTGCTCAACGCGATCGTGCTCAACATCGGCGACTACGTCCGGCTCTTCCCGGACATGACGCTGCAGACCTTCGCCTTCGAGGACACCGGCGACTGGATGAGCCTGTGGACGCTGTTCTTCTGGGCCTGGTGGGTCGCCTGGTCGGCGTTCGTCGGGCTGTTCCTCGCCCGGATCTCCCGCGGCCGCACCATCCGCCAGTTCGTGGCCGGCACGATGATCATCCCATTCAGCTACATCGTGATGTGGATCTCGATCTTCGGCAACGCCGCGCTGGACGAGATCCGCAACGGCAACGTCGGCTTCGCCGAGGCGGTGACCTCGGCGACCGGCCCGGACCAGGGGCTCTGGGCGCTGCTGCAGGAGTACCCGGCCTTCCCGGTGGTGGCCAGCCTGGCCATCCTGGTCGGCCTGCTGTTCTACGTGACCTCGGCCGACTCCGGCGCCCTGGTGATGGCCAACCTGTCCTCGCACCTGCCCACGGCCAACACCGACGGCAGGCCGTGGCTGCGGATCTTCTGGGCGACCGCGACCGGCGCCCTGACCATCGCCATCCTGGCCGCCGGCGGGATCTACGCGCTGCAGTACGCCACCGTCATCATCGGCCTGCCGTTCGCGCTGGTGATGATCGCGGTGATGTGGGGGCTCTACAAGGCGCTGTCGGTCGAGGCCAAGATGGCCGAGAGCCGGGTCGGATCGCTGCCCGGCGTGCTGTCCGGGCGCAGCGTCGCCTCCGACCAGCAGCGCCCGAACGTGCCCTGGCAGGCCCGCATGCGCCGGGTGATGACCTTCCCGGACCGGGCCAAGGCCGAGACCTTCCTGGCCGACGTGGTGACCCCGGCGCTGACCGAGGTCGCCGCCGAGCTCACCTCGCAGGGGGTGCACGCCGAGGTGAGCGCCTGCACCGACGAGACCGGGCAGCCGGGGGTCCAGCTCAACGCCGACGTCGGCGACACCATGCCGTTCCGCTACGCCGTGCAGCACCGGGAGGCACCGTTCCCGGCGTACAGCGGGTGGGTGCCGCGCGGTGACGAGCACTACTCGCGGCTGGAGGTGCACCTGCGCGACGGTGGCCAGGGGTACGACGTCATGGGCTACACCCACACCCAGCTCATCGACGACGTGCTGGACCAGTACGAGCGGCACATGGAGTTCCTCCGGCTGCACCACGGCTGGGGGCTCTTAGCGCCGGGGCCCCCCCGCCGTCCTCGCTGAGTCCGTGTACGCCGCGCCGGGCCCGTGGGCCCTGCGCGGCGTATGGGGACCCTGCGAGGACTCCGAAAGTCAGGAGTCGCCCGGGACCACCAGACCCGATTCGTAGGCGAGGACCACGAGCTGGGCGCGGTCGCGGGCGTGCAGCTTGGTCATGGCCCGGTTGACGTGGGTCTTCGCGGTCAGCGGGCTGATCACCATGCGGGCGGCGATCTGGTCGTTGGACAGGCCCTGCGCGACCAGGACGACGGCCTCGCGTTCGCGGTTGGTCAGTTCGGCCAGGCCGGTGCCGGTGCCGCTCCGGAGGGGTTGGGTGACGTACCGGTCGATCAGCTTGCGGGTGATCGACGGGGCCAGCAGGGCGTCGCCGCGCGCCGCGACCCGCACGGCGTGCAGGAAGTCCTCCGGCTCGATGTCCTTGACCAGGAAGCCCGCCGCCCCGGCGCGCAGCGCGTCGAAGACGTACTCGTCCAGGCCGTAGTTGGTGAGGACGACGACGTGCACCGCGGCCAGGGCCGGGTCGGCGGCGATCCGGCGGGTCGCCTCGATGCCGTCCACGACCGGCATCTGGATGTCGATGAGGGCGATGTCGGGCAGGTGCTCGCGGGCCAGCGCGACGCCCGCACTGCCGTCGGCGGCCTCGGCCACGACCTCGATGTCGTCCTCGACGTCCAGGAGCGCGCGGAACCCGCTGCGGATGAGCGGCTGGTCGTCGACCAGCAGGACCCGGATCACGACGGGTGGCCCACCGGGAGGTCGGCCTCGACGGTGAACCCGCCCCCGCTGCGCGGTGCGGCCCGCAGGTGGCCGCCGAGGGCGGTGACGCGTTCGCGCATCCCGAGCAGCCCGACCCCGGGCACCGGAGCGGTGTCCGGGGTGGACGTGCCGTCGTCGTCCACCCGGATGACCAGCGCGTCGGGCCGGTAGTCGATCCGGACCGACGCGGACGCGGCGGCGGCGTGCCGGGCGATGTTGGTCAGCGACTCCTGCACGATCCGGTACGCGGTGCGGCCGACCGCCGTCGGCAGGTCCCGGCGCTCGCCGTCGATCGTCAGCGTCGCGTCGAGCCCGAGCGTGCGCGTGCGCTCCACGAGCTCGGGGACGTCGTCGAGCCCGCGCGGCGGGCCCAGGTCGTCGTCGCGCAGCGCGGACAGGGTCGCGCGCAGCTCGCGCATCGCCTCGCGGCCCGCGTCCTGGATGGCCAGCAGCGCGTCCGGGACCGGCTCGCCCCGGCGACGCGCGACGTGGACGGCGACGTCCGCCTGCACCTTGACGATCGAGATCTGGTGGGTGAGCGCGTCGTGCAGCTCGCGCGCGATGTGCAGCCGCTCCTCGTCCGCCCGCCGCATCGCGGCCTGCGCCCGGCCGCGCTCGGCCTCGTCCGCACGCCGCTCCGCCTGCCGCAGGGCCTCGCCGGCGGCGGCTGCGGCGACCAGCCACGCGACCTCGAGCGCGCCGCGCGCCTGCGCGAGCGCCCCTGCGGCGTCCTGCCCGGCGAGCAGCGCGGCGATGGGGAGCGCGGCCAGCACCGTTCCGCAGGCTGCGGCGGTGGCGAGGCGGTGCCCCGCCCGCATCGCCACGTACACGGCGAACAGGAACGCCACCGCGGGCACGTCGACACCGATCGCCCGGTGCGCGACGGCGCACAGCCCGGTGACGACCAGGACCGCGACGGGCGCCCGCCGTCCGGCGAGCAGCGCCAGCCCTCCCGCCACGAGCAGCACGTACCCGAGCGCACCCGGCCCGGTCGCGGACCGCTCGGACGACGCCCAGGTGAGCACCAGGCTCCCCGCCACGGCGACGGCGACGACC
>JASLAP010000398.1 GCA_030147065.1 Pseudonocardia sp.
TGCGCCCGCCGGACGCCACCCGCCCGGTCCGCACGCTGTCCGGTGGCAACCAGCAGAAGGTGGTCCTGGCCCGCTGGCTGCTGCAGGGCTGCTCGGTGCTGCTGCTGGACGAGCCGACCCGCGGCGTCGACGTCGGCGCGCGCAGCGAGATCTACGCGCTGGTGCGGCAGCTCGCCGCGCAGGGGGCCGCGATCGTGCTGGTCTCGAGCGAGGTGCCGGAGGTGCTCGGCCTCGCCGACCGGGTGCTGGTCGTGCGGGAGGGCCGGGTGGTCCACGAGGCCCCCAGCGCCGAGCTGGACGAGGGCCGGGTGCTCGACCTGGTGATGGAAGGGAGCAGGGCATGACGGAACAGACGACGGGCCAGGCCGCCGTCCCGGCGGCCGACGAGCGCGGGCGCGTGGAGCAGGCCGCGCGCGAGGCGGAGCCGACCGGTTCGCAGTGGGGCCGGCTGCTCGACAGCGGCGCGGGGCGCAACCTGGGCCTCGTCGCGGTGCTGGTGCTGCTGGCGATCGTCGGCATCGCCACCGCCGACACGTTCCTGACGACCTCCAACCTGCTGACGATCCTGACGTCGGCCTCGATCATCGGGGTGCTCACCGTCGGCGTCACCTTCGTGATCATCGGCGGCGGGATCGACCTGTCGGTCGGCAAGGTGATGGCGCTCGCGTCGGTGTGGGCCACCACGGTCGCGACGCAGTCGTTCGGTCCGCTGGTCATGGTGTTCTGCGCGCTCGCCGTCGGGATCGGCGCCGGGCTGGTGAACGGCCTGCTCATCGCCTACGGCCGGATCGTCCCGTTCATCGTCACGCTGGCGATGCTGATCTCCGCGCAGGGCCTCGCCGAGCGCATCTCCGGGCGGCGCAGCCAGATCGTCACCGACCCGGTGATCGCCGGCATCGCGAACACCCGGCTGCTGGGGATCCCGCTGCTGGTCTACATCTTCGCCGCGGTCGTCGCCGTCGGGTGGGTGGTGCTCAACCGCACCACGTTCGGCCGCCGCACGTTCGCCATCGGCGGCAACCCCGAGGCCGCGCGCCTGGCCGGCCTCGACGTGAAGCGGCACACGATCCTGCTCTACATGGTCTCCGGGCTGTGCTGCGGCATCGCCGCGATCATGATCGCCTCGCTCACCACCACCGGGTCGAGCACCCACGGCACCCTCTACGAGCTGGACGCGATCGCCGCGGTGATCATCGGCGGCACCCTGCTGTCCGGCGGCCGGGGCACCCTGATCGGCTCGATCCTCGGGGTGCTGGTGTTCACCACCATCACCAACCTGTTCGTGCTCAACAACCTGGCCGTCGAGGTCCAGAACATCGCCAAGGGCGTGATCATCGTCGCGGCCGTGCTCATCCAGGCCCGCGCCCGCCGCGCCGATCCGTAGACCGTTCCCGCTCACCTCCCCCGATCCGGGTCGACCTTTCATCGATGAAGGAGCGCACCACCATGTCCGACCACCTCCGCAGCAGCCTGGCCCGCCGCCGGTTCCTGCTCGGCTCCCTCGGCGTCGGTGCCGGGGCGGCGCTGACCGCGTGCACCAGCAACACCCCGGCCGGCGCCCCGACCGGCGGTGGGGCGAACGTGGCCGCGCCCGGCGGCGACAACGCCGAGGAAGGCGAGCCGGTCACCATCGGCTTCTCCGCGCCGGCGGCCGACCACGGCTGGATCGCCGCGATCGCCAACAACGCCCAGGCCCAGGCCGACCAGTACCCGGACGTGACGTTCTCCCCGGTCAACCCGACCAACGACGTCGCCCAGCAGATCGCCGCGGTGCAGACGCTGATCAACCAGGGGGTCAACGCGCTGGTCATCCTGCCCAACGACGGCAGCCAGCTGACCTCGGTCGGGCGCCAGGCGATGGAGGCCGGCATCCCGGTGATCAACCTGGACCGGATCTTCGACTCGCCGCTGGCCTACCGGAGCTGGATCGGCGGGGACAACTACGGCATGGGCGTGTCCGCGGGCAACTACGTCGGCCAGCGGCTGCGCGATGCCGGCGTGGCCAACCCGGTGATCGGCGAGATCGCCGGCATCGACAACCTGCCGCTGACCCAGCAGCGCAGCCAGGGCTTCGCCGACGCCCTGGCCACCTACGGGTTCTCGGTCGGCCCGCGCCAGGCCGCGGACTTCACCGCCCAGGGCGGGCAGCGGGTGACGGCCAACCTGCTGCAGGCCGCACCGCAGCTGGACGCGGTCTGGAACCACGACGACGACCAGGGCATCGGGGTGCTCGCGGCGATCCAGCAGGCCGGGCGCGACGAGTTCTTCATGGTCGGCGGCGCCGGCTCGGCGAACGCGATGCGCTCGATCCAGGCCGACGACACCGTGCTCAAGGCCACCGTGACCTACAGCCCGACCATGGCCGCCTCGGCGGTGTCGCTGGCCCGGCTGGTGGCCCAGGGCCGCGGCATGACCGACCTCGCCGAGCGCGAGGTGCCGGCCTCGATCACCCTGGCCTCGGCCACCATCACCAGCGAGAACGTGGCCGAGTACCTGCCGCTGGGCTTCGAGTCGTGACCCCTGCCGACACCCCCGGCGCCGACCGCGCCGGTGCCGCCCGGCTGGGCGTCGGCATGGTCGGCTACGCGTTCATGGGCGCGGCGCACTCGCAGGCCTGGCGGACCGCGGGCCGGTTCTTCGACCTGCCGCTGGAACCGGACATGGCGGTGCTCTGCGGCCGCGACGAGACCGGCGCCCGGGCCGCGGCGGCGAAGCTGGGCTGGCGCTCGGTGGAGACCGACTGGAAGAAGCTGCTCACCCGCGACGACGTGCAGCTGGTCGACATCTGCACGCCCGGCGACACGCACGCCGAGATCGCGGTGGCCGCGCTGGACGCGGGCAAGCACGTGCTGTGCGAGAAGCCGCTGGCCAACACCGTCGACGAGGCCCGGGCGATGGTGGCCGCGGCCCGCCGGGCCCGGGCCCACGGGGTGCACAGCACGGTCGGGTTCAACTACCGGCGGGTGCCGGCGGTGGCGCTGGCCCGCCGGCTGGTCGAGCAGGGCCGGATCGGACAGGTCCGCCACGTCCGGGCCAGCTACCAGCAGGACTGGATCGTCGATCCGGAGTTCCCGCTGGTCTGGCGGCTGCAGAAGGACAAGGCCGGGTCCGGCGCGCTGGGCGACATCGGCGCGCACATCGTGGACATGGCCCAGTTCGTGACCGGCGACCTGCTCACCGGGGTCAGCGCGCTGACCGAGACGTTCGTCAAGGAGCGGCCGCTGCCGGCGGCGTCCAGCGGGCTGTCCGCGTCGGGCTCGACCGCCCGCGGCGAGGTCACGGTGGACGACGCGGCGCTGTTCCTGGGCCGGTTCGGCGGCGGGGCGGTGGCCAGCTTCGAGGCCACCCGGTTCGCCACCGGCCGCAAGAACGCGCTGCGCCTGGAGGTCAACGGCAGCGCCGGGTCGCTGGCGTTCGACTTCGAGTCGATGAACGAGCTGGCGTTCTTCGACGGCGT
>JASLAP010000466.1 GCA_030147065.1 Pseudonocardia sp.
GCTGGCCGGACGGCGGGTACTGGTGGTGCTGGACAACGCCCGCGACGCCGACCAGGTCGCCCCGCTGCTGCCCGGGGCACCCGGCTGCCTGGTGGTGGTCACCAGCCGGGACCACCTCGTCGGGCTGGTCATGACCTACGGCGCGCACCCGCTCGCCCTCGACCTGCTGCCGCCGGGCGAGGCCATGCGGTTGCTGGTCCGCCGGCTCGGCCACGACCGGATCGCCGCCGAGCCCGCCGCCGCCGACGAGATCGTCCGCCGCTGCGCCGGGCTGCCGCTGGCGCTGGCGATCGTCGCCGCCCGGGCCGCGATCCATCCCACCCACCCGCTCGGCGCGCTCGCCGGCGACCTCCGGGACGCCCTCGGCGCCCTGGACCGGGCCGCCGACGTGCGGGCGATCTTCTCGTGGTCGTACGAGACGCTCGGCGACGAGCTGGCGGCGCGACTGTTCCGGCTGGTCGCCGGGCTGCATCCCGGTCCCGGCAGCTCCGTGGCCGCCGCCGCCAGCCTGGCGGGCGTCCCGGTCCCGCCGGTGCGCCCGGCGCTGGCCGCGCTGACCCGCGCCACCCTGCTCACCGAGCCCGTCCCGGGCCGCTACACGTGCCACGACCTGCTGCGCGCCTACGCCTCCGAGCTCTGCGAGTCCACCGATGCGGACCGGGACGCCGCGCGGCACCGCATCGTGGACCACTACGTCCACACCGCGTACGCCGCGGCGCGGCACCTCCCCGGGGACGTCGGGACCGTCACCCCTGCCGCGCCCGTCCCCGGCGTCTCGGTGACCGAAGTCGCCGGGCCCGACGAGGCGATGGCCTGGTTCACCGCCGAGCACCCCGCCCTGCTGGCCGCCCTCGGGCTCGCCGCCGACCTGGGCCTCGACCGGCACGTCTGCCATCTCGCGCAGGCGTTGGTCGTCCCCCTGCACCGGCGGGGCCGCTGGCACGACCAGGCCGAGACGCAGCGGGCCGCCGTGGCCGCCGCCCGGCGGCTGGGCGACCCGGTGGAGGAGACCCGCGCGCACCGCAACCTGGCCCGCGCACTGGCGGACCTGGGCCGATTCGACGACGCCCACCGCAACATCGACGCCGCCCTGGGCCGATCGCCCGACGACCTCGCCGGGCAGGCGTGGACGCATTACGTCCGGGACCTGGTGTACGCCCTGCAGGGCCGGGAGGCCGACGCGCTCACCGCCGCCCGTCGCGCCCACGACCTGTTCGACCAGCTGGGCGACCGGGTCGGCCGGGCCGTCGCGCTCACCGACCTCGGCTGGTACCGCGGCCGGCTGGGCGACCACCGCCAGGCCCTCGACCTCCTCGAGCGGGCTCTGGTCCTGCACCAGGCGCTCGGCAACCGCCCCCACGAGGCCCACACGTGGTCCTGCCTCGCCGAGATCCACCTCCAGCTGGGCGACCCCGACAGGGCGGCCCCCTGCTACCACCGGGCCCTCGACCTGTTCCGGGAGCTCGGCGACCCGTACGCCGAGGCCAGCACCCTCGCCCACCTGGCCGCCGCCCACCACCTCGCCGGCAACCACCCGGCCGCCCACGAGTACTGGGGCCACGCGCACTCCCTGCTGAGCGGTCTCGATCCCGCGACCACAGACCAGATCCACGCCCAGCTCGCGACCGTCGACGAGTCCGCGGCCGACGCCTTCCGCCGGACGACGAACGCCGGAGGCCCCCGTGCCGGGAGGCCCGGCGTCTCGGCTGGTGAGGCGTCCTGAGGCGGCACGCGGCATCGTCGGATCCCGTCATGTTCGTCAAGCGCCTCGGACCGCCGGCGTGATGCCGGGTTGCTGTAGCACGCGGCGGCTCTCGACGGCCGCGACGGTGCCGGGTGGGCCGTGCCGCTCGCGCTCGGGCTTCGGCGGGCACATCATGGCGCCCATCCCGCATGACACGGCCGGGCTCGGGCGGAGCGCTACGCCTGGAGCAGCCTGACGACCGCTCCCAGCACGTCTGCTCGGCTGCGGGTGCGGTGATCGGCGGCGATGAAGTGCGTGCCGACCGCGACCGAGAAGGCAATCATGCAGCGCGCCTCGAGGTCGTCCTCGTCGGAGCAGAAGGTGGCGAACTGCGTTCGCAGGTAATCCATCCGCCGGTTGTCGACGCGACGGAGTCGGGCGGCCACGGCCCGATCCCGTCGGGACCAGTCGCGAACCGCCAGGTCGATCTCCCGCAGACCGTCGCCGAAGGTGAGCGCGCCCGCCCGCTGCGCTTTGGTCATCGGGTCGCCCCCCTCGCGCTCGACGCGCTCGATCACCTCGTCGGTACTCCGGCGCTCCCAGGTGTCGAGCATCTCGACGAGCAGCTCGTTGCGGTCGGCGAAGTGCCAGTAGAAGCCTCCTTTGGTGACGCCCATGGCCTGGGCCAGCGACTCCACCCGGACGGCGTCCGGCCCGCCGGCGGCGAGGGCGAGCAGCCCGGCGGTGATCCAGCTGCTGCGGGGCGTGCGGATGGGCGCGGGCACGGCGTCGAGTATCGCAGACCACATTGACACGGCCCCGGACAACGCTAATGTCCCGTTCCATACGGCACCGTATTTTTGATCTCGCTCCACACCTCCAGCACGGCCGGAACCGGCGTACCGCACGTCGTCAGGAAAGGACTGATTCGATGCAGAAGGACAGCAGACTGCCGCCGGGGCAACGCCGGGTCGACGGATTCCCGCGCTTCGGCTCGCACCTCTCCCGCCCGGCGCCGGCCGTCCCGGCCGACCCGGTCATCGAGATGCGCGGGGCGGTGACCGAAGGGTTCGACCTGCCCCTCGCCGCGCTGTCGACGCTTCCCCGGAGGGAGGTCGCCGCCGACTTCCACTGCGTGGCCGGCTGGTCGGCCACCGGTCTGCGCTGGGAGGGGGTCCCGTTCGAG
>JASLAP010000496.1 GCA_030147065.1 Pseudonocardia sp.
GCGGCGCACCGTCCGGTTCCTCAACCCCGACGACGACACCCCCACCGAGGCCGACGCCGTCGTCTACCTGATGCGCCAGTTGCACGCCTCGGACGCGGAGTTCCTGGAGGCCTTCCGCGACCAGGGCGTCGCCCGGGCGGCCTCGGTGAACACCGTCGCGGTGATCTCCCGGGCCGACGAGATCGGCGGTGGCCGGCTGGACGCGATGATCTCCGCACGGGCGGTGGCCGGCCGCTACCGCACCGAGCCCGCGCTGCGCGGGCTGTGCCAGAACGTGGTCGCGGTGGCCGGGCTGGTCGCCCAGACCGGGCGCACCCTGCGCCAGGCCGAGTTCGGCGCGCTGCGCGCGCTGGCGGCCGTGCCGCGCGAGGACCTGGACGCCGCGCTGCTCACCGCCGACCGGTTCACCGCCGACGACGGCCCGGTCGCCACCGCCGCCCCGGAGACCACCCCGGCCGAGCGCCGCGCGCTGCTGCGCCGGTTCGGGCTGTTCGGGCTGCGGCTGTCCACCCTGCTGATCCGGCAGGGCACCGCCAGCCCGGCCGAGCTGGCCACCGAACTGGTCCGCCGGTCCGGGCTGGAGGAGCTGCAGCACGTCCTGCACAGCCAGTTCGCCGAGCGCCGCGACCTGCTCAAGGCGCGATCGGCGCTGCTGGCCCTGGACCGCCTGCTGCGCACCGACCCGCGGCCGGGCGCGCGCGGGCTGGCCGGCGACGTGGAGCGGATCTTCGCCGGGGCCCACGAGTTCACCGAGCTCCGGCTGCTCGGCGCGCTGCGCTCGCGGGCGGTGGCGCTGCCGGCGTCGGTGGTCGCCGAGGCCGAGCGGCTGCTCGGGGAGAGCGGGGCCTCGGCCACCACCCGGCTCGGCCTGCCGCCCGAGGCCGGGCCGGCCGAGGTCCGCGGGGCCGCGCTGGACGCGCTGTCGCGGTGGCAGGACCTGGCCGAGAACCCGATGACCGCGCGGGCCGCGGCGGACGCCTGCCGGGTCGTCATCCGCACCTGCGAGGGCCTGCTGACCGTGTCCCGACCGGGCTCGCGGCCGTCCTGACCAGGGGAATCCGGGCGGTCCCCCGAGCGGTGGGGGATCACCCCCCTCGGCGCGGGGGGCGGGTTCGGAGTTCGCCCCGATGACCGTGGGGAGCTGCGCCCCTACCTTTTGTCACAAGCCGGTGAGACCCCGGCAAGGCGAATCCCCCGAAGCACAGATCGACAGGAGTCCGGCGATGCCGTCATTCGAGTTCAGGCAGTTCCCGTTCGTGGTCAACCAGAACGACCAGAACGCCGCCGGTGGCGCCGGTGGCAACGGTGGGAACAGCGGGGCCGCGGTCAGCAACCCCCAGGTCATCGCGAACGGGGCCGGCGGCAACGGGGGCGTCGCCCAGGCCAACGGCGGGTCCAACGAGGCCGGCAGCGGGCTGGGCGTCGGCTCCGGCGGCGACGGACTGGGCCTGGGCGGGGACAACGCCGCGCTGCTGTCGCTGCTCGGGCTCGGCGGGGCGGGCACCGGGACCGGCGGCGCCGGTGCCGGGCTCGGCGTCGGCGGGTCGGCCGAGGGCGCGAACGGCGGCGGGGCCCTGGCCGGCGACGGTGGCGACGGTGCCGAGGCCGACGTCGACAGCTCGGCGGTCTCCGGGAACGGCGGCGCGGGCGGCGCCGGCGGGAACGGCGGCACCAACTCCGCCGACCAGCTGGTGTCGACCAGCGCCGAGCTGGACTTCGAGGACTCCTTCACCGACGACGACGACTTCGACCTCAAGGACGCCCGGGTCGAGGACTCGTTCAACCAGGACAACGACGGGGTGGACAACTCCGGCGGGATCATCAACGGCTCGAACGTGGCCAATGGCCCGCAGAGCAACGTCGGCAACTCCCAGCAGACCACCACGATCACCGACTCCTTCAACAGCGAGGAGACGGTCCGGACGGTCCTGCGCAACGTCGGCAACGACAACTCCGACAACTCGGTCGACATCCGCGACTCGTTCAACGACGAGTCCTTGGACCTCGACCTCGACCTGGACAACGTCGGCAACACCGACTCCTCCACCAACATCGGCGGCGACTTCGACCCCGACGTGCTGGACCTCGACCTCGACCTGGGCGACATCGCCAGCAACATCAACATCCCCTGATCCGCCGGGCGGGTCCCCGCACAGCACGGGGATCCGCCCGCCGGCCGCCGCCGGGCCCGTGACCGGGCCCGACCGCGCGGCCACCGCGTTCGCATCCACGGCGGGCCGGGTCCCCCGAGCCGGCCGCACCGTTCCGCACCACGAATGAACAGGAATCACTCATGTCCAACAGCTACGGCCCCTCGTTCAGCTTCACCCAGTTCCCGGTCGCGGTGAACAACAACGACCAGGACGCCTCCGGCGGCACCGGCGGCAACGGCGGGGCCAGCGGCAACGCCGTCAGCAACCCGTTCGTCGCGGCGGTCGGCGGCGGCGGCAACGGCGGCGGCGCGCAGGCCAACGGCGGCAGCAACGAGGCCGGCTCGGGCCTGGGCTCCGGGTCCGGCGGCGACGGCCTCGGCGTCGGCGGGGACAACGCCGCGCTGCTGTCCCTGCTGGGCCTGGGCGGCGCCGGCACCGGCACCGGCGGCACCGGGCTGGGCGCCGGCCTGGGCGGCGACGCTGACGGGGCCAACGGCGGGCTCGCCGTGGCCGGCGACGGTGGCGACGGTGCCGAGGCCGACGTGACCAGCGTGGCTGTCTCCGGCGACGGTGGGGCCGGCGGCGCCGGCGGGGCCGGTGGCACCAACTCCGCCGACCAGGCCGTCATCACCACCGCGGACCTGTCCTTCGAGGACTCGTTCACCGACGACGACGGCTTCGACCTCAAGGGTGCCGACGTCGAGGACTCGTTCAACCAGGACAACGACGGGGTGGACAACTCCGGCGGCCTGATCAACAACTCGAACGTGGCCAACGGCGCGCAGACCAACGTCGGCAACTCCTCCGAGTCGCTGGACATCTCGGGCTCGTTCAACACCTCCGAGACCGTGACCACCATCCTGCGCAACGTCGGCAACGACAACTCGGACAACTCGACCACGATCCGGGACTCCGGCAACGACCAGTCGACCGACATCGACATCGACCTGGAGAACGTCGGCAACACCGACGAGTCGTTCAACGTCGGTGGCGACTTCGACCCCGACCTGCTCGACGTGGACGCCGTGGTCGGCGACATCCTCAGCAACAACGGGCTCTGACCCCGATCGGTCGACCCCCCGGCCCCGCCTGAGCGGCGGGGCCGGCGGGTCCCGGCACGCTCATCCCGCCCGGATCCCGGGCCCCCGAACCACCTGGAGGTGAACGACGATGCTCTCCATCTCATCGCTGATCGAGTTCCTGATCGACCTGCTCCGCGACGACGCCGCCCAGGCCGAGTTCGCCCGGGACCCGCAGGCCATGCTGGCCAAGCACGGTCTGGAGAACGTGACCGCGCAGGACGTGTGCGACGCCCGGCCGATCCTGGCCGACGTCGCCGGGGTCCGCCCGCACCGTCAGCAGCACGACAACGACGGTGGCGGCAGCCACCACCACCAGCAGCAGCACCACCACCACCATCACCACCAGAAGCCGCAGCACGACGACCCGGTGCGCGAGATCCACCACGTGGTCAACAACCACAGCGTGGACCGCGAGGTGATCGTCAAGCACAACACCACGCAGAACACGTACAACGAGTACAACAACCACTTCAGCTACACCGACAACAGCATCACCGCCGACACCGTCATCCAGGACTCGTTCAACCAGGACAACGACGGCGTCGACAACAAGGGCGGCATCATCAACGACAGCAACGTCGCCAACGGGGACCAGACCGACGTCGGCAACTCCGAGGAGACCACCACGGTCGAGGACTCCTTCAACGAGGAGACCACCGACACCACCGTGATCGTCGACTCGGGCAACGACTCGAGCGACAACTCGACCACGGTCGCCGACTCGGGCAACGACTCCAGCACCAGCTCGTCGGTCGAGGTGAACGACTCCTACAACGCCGACACCTCGCTGACCGTCGCCGCCGACGAACCCGTGCTGGCCGACGCGACGGCCTGACCGCGCTGATCGGCTGCACCCGAGCACCGGCCGCGGGCACCGCCCCCGCCCGTGCCGGTCCACCGGCTCCGCCCTCCCCGCGCCCCGCACCGGGCCGGGAGGGCGGAGCTGTCGGCGTGCCCGCCCCGAGCCCATCCGTTCCCCAGGAGGACACCACCGTGGAGCTGCCCGTCCCGGTCAAGGCCGTCGACCTCGCGCTGGCCACGATCGGCCGCTACAACCGTCCCGACCTGGAGGCCCGGCTGCGCCAGGCGCGCGCGCGGCTGCTCGACGAGAAGGTCCGGGTGCTGGTCGTCGGGGAGTTCAAGCAGGGCAAGAGCCTGCTGGTGAACGCGCTGGTCAGCGCGCCGATCTGCCCGGTGTACGACGACGTGGCGACGGCGGTGTCCACGGTGGTCCGCTACGCCGACGAGCCCTCGCTGACCCTGGTCCGGTTGACCGACACCGGCGGGGACTCGCCACCGGTCGAGCAGCGCCACACCCAACCGCCGGTGCCGCTGCACGAGCTCTCCGACGCGGTCGCGCACTACGTCGCCGAGCAGCGCAACCCGCAGAACCGGCAGGGCCTGAGCCACGTCGAGGTCGGCATCCCGCGGCACATCCTGCAGGCCGGCCTGGAGGTGGTGGACACCCCCGGGGTCGGCGGGCTGAACTCGGTGCACGGCGCGGCCACGATGTCCGCGCTGCCCACCGCGGACGCGGTGCTGCTGGTCTCCGACGCCTCCCAGGAGTACACCGCCCCGGAGCTGGAGTTCCTGCGCCAGGCCGTGCGGCTGTGCCCGAACGTGGCCTGCGTGCTCACCAAGACCGACCTGTACCCGGAGTGGCGGCGGATCGCCGAGCTGGACCGCGGGCACCTGCGCGCCGCCGGGATCGACGCGGAGCTGTTCGGGGTGTCGTCCACGGTCCGCTGGCAGGCCGTGATCAGCGGCGAGGACGGGCTGAACGCCGAGTCGGGCTTCCCGGAGCTGGAGGCGTTCCTGGCCCGGCGGGTGCTCGGCCAGGCCGACCTGCTCTCCCGCCGCTCCACGGTGCACGACATCCTCGCCGTCACCGACCAGATCATCGACGGGCTCAAGGCCGAGGAGGCCGCGCAGCGCAACCCCGAGCAGGTCCAGGAGCTGATCTCCGAGCTGACCCGGGCGCAGCAGCAGGCGGCCGCGCTCAAGGAGCGCTCGGCGCGCTGGCAGATCACCCTCAACGACGGCGTCGCCGACCTGAACGCCGACATCGAGCACGACCTGCGCGACCGGATGCGGGAGATCACCCGGCTGGCCGAGGAGGAGATCGACGACGGCGGCGACCCGACCAAGACCTGGGAGCAGCTGGCCGCCTGGGTGCAGCAACAGGTGGCCGCGGCGGCGTCGACGAACTTCGTCTGGGCGACCGAGCGGGCCCGCTGGCTGGCCGAGCAGGTCGCCACGCACTTCGACGAGGAGCGCGAGGCGCTGCTGCCCGCGCTGCGCACCGAGGCGTCCGCGGCCCTGGGCGCGGTCCGCGACCTGCGGGTCCGCGAGGGCGAGCCGTGGAACCTGGGCCAGCAGGCCCTGGCCGGGCTGCGCGGCAGCTACATGGGCGTGCTGATGTTCGGCCTGATCGGCACCATGGTCGGGCTCAGCCTGATCAACCCGTTCTCGATCGGCGCCGGGCTGCTGCTCGGCGGCAAGACGATCAGCGACGAGCGGCGCCGGATCATCACCCGCCGGCAGGGCGAGGCCAAGGTCAGCGTCCGCCGCTACGTCGACGACGTGACCTTCCAGGTCGGCAAGGACTCCCGGGACATGCTCCGCGGCGTCCAGCGCGACCTGCGCGACCACTTCACCGAGCTGGCCGAGCAGCTGAACCGCTCGCTGAAGGACTCGCTGGTGACCGCGGAGAAGACGGTCAAGGCCTCGCAGGGCGACCGGGACCGCCGGCTGACCGAGATCCCGGCGGAGCTGGCCAAGCTGGAGAAGCTGCAGGAGCGCGTCCGCACCCTGCTCCCCAAGCCCACCCCCGCCGCCCCCACCCCGGCGCCGGCTGCTCCGACCCAACCCCCGGCCGCCGAACCCGCCAAGCACCGCCTCACCGTCAGCTGACCCACCGCTCCGTCGAGAGCGACGGTGTCGCGATTGTGGACCGGTCCACACGACCGCAACGTCGTTCTCGACGGGGCCGGGCGGTCTGGGTAGCGTGCGAGCGGTGAGCACCGTCGATCCGTCCAATGTGGAGACCGCCGCCAACTGGGACGGGCCCGGGGGTGACTTCTGGGTCGAGCACGCCGACGCCTTCGACGCCGAGGTCGCCGCCTACCTGCCGACCTTCCTGGATGCCGCGGACATCGGCCCGGCCGCGCGGGTGCTCGACGTCGGGTGCGGCGTCGGGCTGACCACCCGCGAGGCGGCCCGGCTCGCCCCCGACGGCGAGGTCGTCGGCGTGGACCTCTCGGCGCGGATGCTCGATCTCGCGCGACGGCGCGCCGCCGCGGCGGGACTGGGCAACGTCCGGTTCGAGCGGGCCGACGTCCAGGTGGCCGACCTCGGCCCGGCCCGCTACGACCGGGTGATCAGCCGCAACGGCGTGATGTTCTTCGGCGACCCGGCCGCGGCGTTCGCCAACCTCAGGCGGGCCCTGCGGCCGGACGGGCGGATGGTGCTGAACGTGTGGCAGTCCCTGGCCGAGAACGAGTGGTACAGCGCGTTCCTGGCCGCGGTCGCCGCCGGCGGCGCCCTCCCGCCCCTGCCCACGGACGGCCCCGGCCCGTTCTCCCTCGGCGACCCCGACCGGGTGCGCGCCGTGCTGACCGCCGCCGGCTTCGCCGAGCCGGAGCTGCGCGCCGTGCGCGCGCCGATGTTCTACGGACCGGACCTGGCGACGGCCGAACCGCTGGTGCGCGGGCTGTTCCGGCGCGTCCTCGGCGAGTTCACCGCCGCCGGGCGCGCGACCGCCGAGGCCGCACTGCGCGCGACCCTCGCCGAGCACCTCGGCCCGGACGGTGTCACCTACCCCTCGGCGATGTGGATCATCACCGCCCACCCCGGCTGACCCCCGACGGTCAGCCGAGGGCGGTGCGGATCTGGTCGAACAGCTCCTCGCGGGAGGCGACGCCGAGGCGCTGGCGCATCCGGGCCACGTGGTGCTCGACGGTCTTGGCCGAGATGTAGAGCCGCTGGCCGATCTGCCGGTAGGTCAGCCCGGCCAGGATCAGCCGGCCGATCTCCAGCTCGCGCTCGCTGAACGCCGGGCCGTCGTCGGGGCCGGAGCGCGGCGTGCTGGCCGGGGTGCGGTCGGGCTCGACGTGCGGGGCGGTCGCCCCGGTGGGTGGTTCCTCGGCCGCCGACCCGGGCTGCAGGGTCCGGGCGAACGCGCTCAGCGCGGCCGCCGCCCGCCGCTCCGGGACGAGCGGGGCGGCCCGCGCGGCCAGTTGGGCGGCCTCCCAGCCCAGCCCGACGGCCTGCATCCGGCGGCCGAGCGCGACCACCGCGTCCGGGTCGGCGGTGCCGGCCAGCACCCCCGCCCAGCAGACGGCGGCGGCGTGCAGCACCTCGGCGTACGGGCTCGAGCCGGGGCGTCCCCCGGCGGGGGTCGCCGCGGCCTGGGCCAGGGCCGTGACCTGCGGCTCCACCTCGTCCGGTCGATCGGCGGCGACCGCGGCCTGCAGCCGGAACCAGTGCAGCGGCGCGGCCCACAGCACCGGGCGGCCCAGCCGGTCGAGCAGTTGCTCCGCCTCGTCGAGGTGCGCGGCCAGCCAGCCGTCCTCGCCGAGCGCGGCGGCCGCGACCGCCAGCTCGCCGAGCTGGCGCAGGGTGGACAGGTCGACCGGGTAGCGGACCAGGGCGTCGCGGGCGCGCGACCAGGCCGTGGTCAGCGCCCCCGGGCTCTCCGCCCGGCGCGCCAGCGCCACCCCGAGCGCGGCCGCGACGAACTCGTCGCGCGGTTCCAGCCGGACGCCGGGCCCGGTCACCCGGTCCAGCGACTGGCGGGCCCCGGCGGCCCGGCCGCCGTCGAGCAGCAGCCAGGCGTGCAGCAGCCGGTGCCGCAGCGCCGCCGGACGCCCGCCGTGCCGGCCCTCGACGGCACGGCGCAGCGTTCCGGCGGCGACCGACAGCTCCCCGCACTGCAGGGCGACCACGGTGGTCAGCGCGGCCGGGGTGTCCGGCAGCAGGGTGGTCGGGGCGACCGGCTCCAGCAGGACCGCGGCCCGCGAGAGCTGCGACATCGCCGCCGGCGCCGACCCGGTGACTGTGCTGATCATGCCGCGGGCCATCAGCATCGCTGCCCCGTCGAGCAGGGTGGCGGCCTGCGGCCCGGCGTCGGCGCCGGCGGCGGCCACGGCGCGGTGGGCCTCGTCGAGCGCGCCGGTGGCGACCAGCGCCGGCACCCCGAGCAGCGCCGCGGACGGCGACAGGCTGCGGTAGAGCTCGGCGCTGTCGGTGAGCAGGCCGCGGTGGGCCAGCACCGCGGCGGCGGTGTCGACGGCCAGCGGGCGGTCGGCCGCCCCGGCGTCCCCGATCACCTGGTCGGCGTGGCGCAGGGCGCCGTCGAGGTCGCCGGCGAGCGCGGCGGCCCGGGCCCGGCGGGCGGCGACGTCGCGAC
>JASLAP010000549.1 GCA_030147065.1 Pseudonocardia sp.
ACCGAGCCGACCCGCTGGGCCGGGACCGTGCTGGCCGTGGCCGCCGCCGCCGTCGGCGTCATGCTCTGGCGGCTGCTCCAGCTGTGGGAGGTCACCGGTGGCTGAGGCGGCCCCGACCGGCACGGGCACCGCCGCGGGCCCCGGCCGGGTCCTCGTCGCCCTGTACGGCGTCTTCGCGCTGGCCGCCGGCGCCCGGGCCGCCGTCCAGCTGGCGACCCGGTTCGACGAGGCGCCGCTGGCCTACCTGCTGTCGGCCGTCGCCGCCGTGGTCTACGCGGTGGCGACCGCCGGGCTGGTGCGCGGCGGCCGCCAGGGACGGCGCACCGCGATGGCCGCCTGCGGCGTCGAGCTGGCCGGCGTGCTGGTCGTCGGCGCGCTGTCCCTGGCCGACCCGGCGGCCTTCCCCGACGAGACCGTGTGGTCGGGCTTCGGCCGGGGCTACGGGTTCATCCCGCTGGTGCTCCCGGTGCTCGGCCTGATGTGGCTGCGGCACCTGTCGGAGAGGGCCGCCGAGGAGGCCGTCGGAGGGGCTCAGAACTCACCGCCGCCGAAGTCCCCGCCGAAGTCGCCCCCGCCGCCGAAGTCGCCGCCGTCGGCATAGTCGCCGCCGTCGGCATAGTCGCCGCCACCGTCGGCGAACTGGTCCCCGCCGGGGTCGCCGCCGTCCCCGCCGTCGTCCTGGGCGCCGTCCTGGTACCCCTCGGCGTAGGCCTCCTCGTCGCCGCCGCCGAACAGCCCGCCGTCGCCCAGCCCGGTGTCGAACAGCGCGTCGGCGACCGCGGAGCCGACCACCACGCCGGCGACGGTGCCGAGCAGGCTGCCGCCGATCATGCTGCCCATCCCCATGCCCCCCATCCCGCCGCCCATGCCGTAGCCGCCGCGGCCGTACCCGCCGCCGTAGCCCGGCCCGTAGCCGCCGCCGTGGCCACCGCCCGGGCCGTAGCCGCCGCCGCCGAAGGCGCGCTCCAGGGTGCCCGGCTGCCGGATCTCGGCCCGGGTCGCGGCCCGGGCCAGGCTGCGGGCGTCGTCCCCGCGGGGCCGCTCACCGCCCGGCACCGCCGCGAGCTGCTCCAGCACCTGACGCCGCTGCTCGGGCGTCAGCTTCGCGAACGCCTCGGCGTGGGCCTCCTCCACCTGGTCCGGCGGGGCGGTGCGCAGCAGGTAGCGGTAGCGCTCGACCGCCTGCTCGTCGGCCGACCGGGGCGCGCGCGGCGCGGCCGGCGCGGAGGGCTGGGCACCGTAGGGCGGCGCGCCGTAGGGCTGGTCGTAGGGCTGCTCGTCGTACTGCGCGCCGTAGGGCGACGACGCGCGCCGGCGGCCGAAGAGCCGGTCCAGGAGTCCCATCGCTTCCGTCCTCTCGTCGGGTGTCCCGGCCCCCTACCCAGCCGCGCGCGCCGGGACGCACCCGGCGGCGCGACCGCGCGACGGGCGAGGCAGGTGGTGCACCACAGAACTGCCGTCGGTAAGATCACCGCCGTGCCGCCTACGCGCGACGGTCGTGCTGACCTGCCCGGATCGACCGTCCCGCCCGAGGCAGCGGCGGTCATCGCCGGGGTGCACCCGGCGTCCCGGGGCGGGTCGGAGCAGGCGCAGCAGGCCTCCATCGTCGACGCCGCGGAGGCCGCCGTCTCCGGCCCGGACGCCGGCAGCAACGCCCGGGCCGCGCTCCCGTCGGTGCTCGGCGACGTCCCGGTCGCGGTGCTGGTCATCGACCAGGCCGACGGCACGGTCGTCTACGCCAACACCGCCGCGATCGAGCTGGCCGGCAACGTGCAGCTGCCCGTGCCGGTCGACACCTGGGGCGCGTCGGCCGGCCTGACCGACCTCACCGGCTCCCCCCTGGCGGCCACCAGCAACCCGCTGTCCCGGGTGGCGCAGGGCCGGCCGCTGACCGGCGAGGCCGTCCGGCTGGCCCCCGGCCGCAGCAGCGACCGCACCCGCGCCGCCGAGGCCGTTGCGGACGCCGGGGACCTGCTGCTGTGGGTCACCGGGTTCCCGCTGTCCCAGGACACCAGCGCGCAACGGCTGTCCCTGGTGGTCTTCCTGCACCTGGAGGACGGCGACGGCCGCGTCGACCCCGAGGTGCAGCTGCAGGCGTTGCGGGACCGCGCCGTCGTCGCCACCGACATCGCCTTCACCATCACCGACCCGCGCCAGCCCGACGACCCGCTGGTCTGGGTGAACCCCTCGTTCAGCCGGATCACCGGCTACGGCTACGCCGACGCCGTGGGCCGCAACTGCCGCTTCCTCCAGGGCCCGGCCACCGACCCGGCCCGGATCGACGAGCTCCGCAAGTCGCTGGCCGAGCAGCAGCCGATCACCACGACGCTGCTGAACTACCGGCAGGACGGCACGGCGTTCTGGAACCAGCTGTCGATCACGCCGGTCTTCGACGGCGAGGGGTCGCTGGTGAGCTTCGTCGGCGTGCAGACCGACGTCACCGAGCGGGTGCGCGGGGAGGACGAGCGGGCGGCCGCCTTCAGCGCGGAGCGGGCGGCCCGCCGGGAGGCCGAGCAGGCCCGCGCGGACGCCGAGCAGGCGCGCGCCGACGCCGAGCGGGCGCAGAACCGGCTGGCGCTGATGGCCGAGGCGACCAGCACGCTGAGCGCGACGCTGGACATGGCCGAGCTGTTCGACCGGCTGGCCTCGCTGTGCGTGCCGCTGCTGGGCGACTGGGTCTTC
>JASLAP010000367.1 GCA_030147065.1 Pseudonocardia sp.
CCGGCCGGACCATCCCCGGGGCGATCAAACTGGCCAGCAACGAGGTGTCGCTGCCGCCGTCGAAGGCGGTGCTCGACGCCATCGCCGAAGCGGCCGCGGGCGGCAACCGCTACCCCGATCTGGCCGTCACCGGGCTCACCGGGCGGCTCGCCGAGCAGCTCGGGGTGGCCGCCGAGCGGATCGCGGTCGGCTGCGGGTCGGTCAGCCTGTGCCAGCAACTTGTGCAGGCCACCTGCAAGCACCCTGACGACGAGGTGCTGTTCGCCTGGCGGTCGTTCGAGGCCTACCCGATCGTGACCCAGATCGGCGGGGCGCGGGCGGTCACCGTCGGGCTCGACGCCGACTTCCGCCACGACCTGGACGCCATGGCCGCCGCGGTCGGGCCGCACACCCGGCTGGTGTTCGTGTGCAGCCCCAACAACCCGACCGGCACCACGGTCACCCGGCCCGAGCTGGAGCGGTTCCTCGCCGCGGTCGGCCCCGACGTGGTGGTCGCCCTGGACGAGGCCTACCACGAGTACGTCACCGACCCCGACACCGTGGACGGGATGGCGCTGGTCGACGCGCACCCGAACCTGGTGGTCCTGCGCACGTTCTCCAAGGCCTACCGGCTGGCCGCGCTGCGGGTGGGCTACGCGGTCGGCAGCGTCGAGGTGGCCACCGCGCTGCGCAAGGTCAGCTCGCCGTTCAGCGTGAGCTCGGTGGCCCAGGCCGCGGCGATCGCCGCCCTGGGCGACGCGGAGAACCTGCTCTCCGCGTGCGCCGAGGTGGTCTCCGAACGGGACCGGGTGCGCGACGCGCTGGTCGAGGCCGGGTTCACGGTGCCGCCGACCCAGTCCAACTTCGTCTGGCTGGCCCTCGGCGACCGGGCGGCCGCGTTCGCCGCGCACTGCCTGGAGCACAAGGTGGTGGTCCGCCCGTTCCAGCCGGACGGGGTGCGGGTCACCGTGGCCTCGCCGGCCGAGAACGACACCCTGCTGGCCGCCGCCCGGTCCTTCCGGCCCTGACGACCGCCCCCCACTGGCAGGAAAGCCACTTTCAGGACGGATTCGGTCCTGAAAGTGGCTTTCCTGCCGCCGGGGCGGGGGTCAGGTGGGCAGGCCGTCCAGGACGGTGCGGGTGCCGGACAGGCCGAGCCGGGTCGCGCCGGCCCCGATCATCGTCACGGCCTGCTCGGCGGTCCGGATCCCGCCGCTGGCCTTGACCCCCAGCCGCCCGCCGACGGTCTGGGCCATCAGCCGCACGGCGTGCTCGGTCGCCCCGCCGGACGGGTGGAAGCCGGTCGAGGTCTTCACGAAGTCCGCGCCGGCGTCCTCGGCCGCCCGGCAGGCCCCGACGATCTCCTCGTCGCCCAGCGCGGCCGACTCGATGATCACCTTGACCAGCCGCGGGGCCGGCACCGCGGCGCGCACCGCGGCGATCTGCCGGGTCACCGCGGCCCACTCCCCCGCCCGGACCAGCCCCAGGTCGACCACCATGTCGACCTCGTCGGCGCCGTGCTCGACCGCGGCCGCCGCCTCGGCCGCCTTGACCTCGTCGTGGTGCGCGCCGGAGGGGAACCCGCACACGGTGGCCAGCGCCACCCCGGCCGCCAGCACCCCGGGCGGGATCGGCAGCTGCGACGGCGACACGCAGACCGCGAACGCCCCGAGCTCGGCGGCGTCCGCGCAGAGCGCGGCCACGTCGGCGGCGGTCGCCTCCGGCTTGAGCAGGGTGTGGTCGACGAGGCGGGCGACCGCCTCACGGGTGATCGAGCTCGCGGACATCGCCGGGTCTCCTGTCGGTCGGGGTGGGGCCCGGCCGCTCAGGCTTCCAGAACGTAGCCCTCGCCGCGCACCGTCCGGATGCGTTCGGGGCCGATCTTGCGGCGCAGGTAGGAGATGTAGACCTGGACCAGGTTGGCCGACGCCGGCTCCGACCACACCTCGCGGGCCAGCCGGTCCGGCGCCACGACCTCGCCGGGCGCCGCGAGCAGGGCCATCAGCAGGGCGTACTCGGTGGGCGACAGCGACACCGACTGCCCGTCCACGGTGACCTCGCCGAACTCGGTGTCCACCGCCAGCTCGCCCTGCCGCAGCACGGTGTTCTCGATCATCGGGCCGAGCCGCAGCCGGAGCCGGATCCGGGCCGCCAGGTCGTCCACCGCGAACGGGCGCAGCAGGTAGTCGTCGCGGTCGCCGCGCAGCTGGACCAGCAGGCTGTTGCGCCGCTCCCGCGGGGTGATCGCGATGACCGCCACGTTCGGGGCCTCGGACTGCACCGCGGCGATCGCCCCGGACTGGTCGGGCCCGGGCAGCTCCACGTCGAGCACGAGCAGCGCCGGCTCGCGGATCCGGACGGCGTCGAGCACGCCGATGCCGTCGCCGACCGCGCTGACGTTCATCCCCTCGGAACGGAGGCTGCGCAGCACGGAAGCCGACGCGGCCGTGGTGGGCAGCGCCAGCACTACATGGTCGTTCGGGGGCACGAACACACGCGTCGGCGCCAACGCCGTCGCGTACGGGGACGCACCCCCCGGGGGAGCAGCGGGGAGCATCGGCGCGATTGTGGCGTATCGGGGCCGCGATAACAATCGCCTAACGGGCGCGTGTCCCCCCGGTCGGGTCCACCCGTCAGAGTGGGACCGCTGGCCGGGAGCTGAGAGTTCTGCTAGGCCGATCGGGGCAACATCGCGGAGATTGGTCCGATTTGGTTGCGTTCCGGCGCGTCCGGACGACCTGTGGGCGCGTCCACGCAACCAGGGCTCTCAGGTTCACCGATCACCGGACGTCACCCCTCCTATGGTTCCGCCCCATGCGCCGGAATCACTCCGATGCGGGTGGTCGCACGGAGTCATCGACCGAGCTGATCGCACGAATCACCGCAGAGCGGCAGAGCCGCTCGTCCAGCAGTGCCACCGGTCGGCACTCGCGGCACGCGGGCCCGAAGACCGAGACCGCGGCCGACACCACCGTCATCGACCGCATCACCAGCGCGGCCGGTATCACCAGCACCGCCCTGGTCAGCCGCACCGCCGGCCTCACGAGCCCCGCAGTCGTCACCCGCGTCCCGGCACCGCCCGTGGACGACGACGTGGACACCGCGGCCCTCGAGGTCGTCCCGGCCGAGCCGGACGAGCCGGCGGACATCGCCGCCGACATCGAGGTCGACTTCGACGACGACCGCGACGAGGACTGGGACGACGACGGGGCCGACGACGAGCACGACGACGCGGCCCCGGTCCGCCGGTCCCGGTTCACCGTCCGCCGACTGGCCCCGCTGGCCGTCGGGGCGGCCGTGATGCTGGTCGCCACCACCATCGCGACGCTGGTGCAGCCCCCCGAGGACGACCAGATCGCCGCGCCGGAGCTGAGTAACAACGCCATCGTGGCCGAGGAGCCCGAGCTCAACCGGCTCGACGAGGTCACCCCGACCACGGAGCCGGTCGTCCCGCCGCCGCCGGTCGCGCTGCCCGAGGCACCGCCCGAGCCGGAGCCCGAACCCGCGCCCGCGGCACGCCCGGCCGGACCCAACGAGGGGACCACCGCGGCGAAGGTGCACGGCTGGACGCTGGTCGAGGGCGACGAGTTCAACGGCGGTATGAGCGACCGCTGGCAGGTCTACGACGGTCCCGGCCACGGCGGGAACGGCCGCCGGGTTCCGGACGCGGTCAGCGTGGAGAACGGCGCGCTGATCATCCGCGGCGACGACGACGGCAACACCGGCGGCATGGCCTGGGACGACGGCCAGACCTACGGCAAGTGGGAGATGCGCGCCCGGTTCCCCGAGGGCGACGAGCAGTACCACCCGGTGCTGATCCTGTGGCCGAGCGCGGAGAACTGGCCGGAGGGCGGCGAGGTCGACTTCGCCGAGACCAACAGCGCCGCTGACGACGTGATGTTCTTCCTGCACTACGGCGCGGACAACAGCCAGGTGTTCGACCGCAAGGTCATCGACATCACGCAGTGGCACAACTACGCCGTGGAGTGGGTGGACGGCCGCATCACCGGCTACATCGACGGTGAGAAGTGGTTCGAGAGCACCGACGACGACACCCTGCCGCCCGGTGACATGCACGCCACGATCCAGCTGGACTACTTCCCCGACGAGGGCGACCCGGAGCCGTCGGAGATGCACGTCGATTTCATGCGGATCTACGAGTAACCCGACCGACCTCCCACACCATCACCGTCCCGCCCGGCGCTCCCCACCGGGCGGGACGGCCTGTTTCCGTCGGTGGACACCAGGAGGATCGCGGCGTGGACGCCACCGAGCACGTCGACGAGCTGGAGCGGCAGGGCCGTGCGCTGGCCGACCTGGCCGCCCTCGCCGACCCGGACGCGCCGGTGCCGACCTGTCCCGGCTGGACGCTGCGCGACCTCGTCGCGCACACCGGCGGCGTGCACCGCTGGGCGGCCGCGCTGGTCCGCGGCGATCCGGGCGCCGACCCGGACGCCGAGCTGGAGACGCCCACCGGCGACCCGGTGGAGTGGTTCCGCGCAGGCCACGCCGCCCTGGTCGCCGCGCTCCGGGCCGCCCCGGCCGAGCTGGCCACCTGGTCGTTCCTGCCGGCGCCGAGCCCGCTGGCGTTCTGGGCCCGGCGGCAGGCCCACGAGACCGCGGTGCACCGGGCCGACGCCGACGCGGCCGTGGGCACCCCGGACGCGGCCGCGGCCTTCCCGCCGGCGTTCGCCGCCGACGGGATCGACGAGCTGCTGACCGGTTTCCTGGCCCGGCCCGGGCGGCTGCGCAGCACGCCGGAGTACCGGCTGCTGGTCGCGCCGGACGACGTGCCCGAGCGGTGGCTGGTGGTGGTCGGTCCGGACGGCACCACCACCGAGCGCCGCACCGGGCCGGCACAGTGCACGCTGCGCGGCCCGGCCGGCCCGCTGTACCTGTTCCTGTGGAACCGGGTGCCGGCGGTGCCGGTCGACGGCGACGCCACGCTGGCCGCCCGCTGGCGCGAGACCGCCCGGGTGGTCTGGGAGAGCTGACCCTCAGCCGTCGGTGAGCAGGCCGGCGACGAACCGGTCGACGACCTCGTCGGTGGGGGTGCCGGGGTCGATCGGGGTGGTCAGCCGGTCGAACAGCAGCCCGTCCAGGGCGTAGTGGAACAGGGCGATCTCGGCCGGCCCGCCGGGCAACCCGGCAGCCCGGTTGAACTCGACGTCCCCGGCGAAGTTGCCCCGCAGCCACTCCCCCACCGGCTCGCGCAGCTCGGGCCGCCTGGCGGCTTCGAGGCGCAGCTCGAACAGCGCGAGCGTGACCTCCCGGTCGGCGGTGAGCCGGGCGACGATGTCGCGCAGGTAGTCGGCGAACAGCTCGCGCGACGGCGGGCGGGCGGCCAGGCCCGCGTGCACCTGCGGGTCCGGGGCGAGGCGCTCGCCGATCCGGGCGAACAGCCCGGCGAACAGGGCCTGCTTGCTGCGGAAGTAGTTCGAGGTCGTGCCGGCCGGGGCGCCGGCCTCGGTGTCCACGGCCCGGTGGGTGAGACCGCGGGCGCCGTCGCGGGCGAGCACGGCCAGTCCGGCGTCGGCCAGCTCGCGGCGGCGTTCGTCGTTGCGGGCCATGCGGAAGACCCTATCGCAACCACTATGACTGTTGTAGTTTGCTGGCAACCACTACAGCCATCGTGATTGGAGCGCCTCGTGCGAGAGCTCACCTACTTCGTCGCGGTCAGCCTGGACGGGTACATCGCCGCACCGGACCACACCTTCGACGCCATCCCCGTGCAGGGCGACCACATCGACTGGATCGGCCGCGAGTACCCCGACACGCTGCCGACCGTCGGGCTGCAGATGCTCGGGCTGGAGGCGGACACCAGCCGGTTCGACACCGTGCTGATGGGCTGGAACACCTACGCCGCCGGGTTCGCGGCCGGCGTCACCGACCCCTACCAGCACCTGCGCCAGTACGTCTTCTCCCGCGCCCACGACAAGGCCGACGGCGACATCGTGCTGACCGACCGCGACCCGGTCGCCGTCGTGCGCGAACTCAAGGCCGAACCGACCGGCACCGGCATCTGGCTGTGCGGCGGCGGGCAGCTCGCCTCGACCCTGTTCGACGAGATCGACCGGTTCGTCTTCAAGGTCAACCCGGTACTGCTCGGGGCCGGCATCCCGGTGTTCGCCGAGCGCGGCTACTCCCCGCGCACCCTCACCCGGGTCGCCAGCCGGCAGTTCGAGTCCGGCGTGGTCGTCAATGAATACCGTCGTGCGTGAGTTCCATGCCTATGGGCATTGAACTC
>JASLAP010000589.1 GCA_030147065.1 Pseudonocardia sp.
CTCACCGAGGACTACCGGCCGGAGAACTTCGTGCCCGGCCCGCTCACCCGGGCGATGACCGAGGGCGCGCTGCTCTACGTCGAGGAGTTCAACCGGGTGCCCGAGGAGACGATGAACGTCCTGCTCGGGGTGCTGTCCGAGCGCGAGATGCACGTGCCGCGCTACGGCCGGGTCCCCGCCCGGCCGACGTTCCGGCTGGTCGCGGCCATGAACCCCTTCGACGCCGTGGGCACTGCCCGGATCACCCCGGCCCTGTACGACCGGTCCTGCCGGGTGGCGATGGGCTACCAGGACGAGGACGCCGAGCGCGCCGTCGTCACGACCGCCACCGGCGGCCCGGCCGATCTGGTGGCGCACGCCGTCCGCGCGGTGCGGATCACCCGGGACCACGCCGAGCTGCGGATCGGCGCCTCGGTGCGGGGTGCCATCGACACCGTGCTCATCGCCGGTGAGCTGGCCGTCGTGCGCGGGCGGGCACAGGTCGACGCCGACGTCGGCGAGGACGCCGCGCTCGCCGCCCTCACCGGCAAGGTGACGCTCGCCGATGGCGTCTCCCGCCCGGTCGAGCAGGTCGTGGTGGACATCTGGCGGCGGGCCGGTGAGCAGCTGGGAAAAGCCTGACGCCCGAGTCGGGCGACACCGACCCGGGCGACGGGTCACCCCCGGACGCCGGGGGGCCGCCCCAGCCGCCGCCACCGGGCGGCGGGCTCGCCGAGCCGCCGGGCCACCGTCCGCGGCCCCGCCCCGCGGTCGAGGACGACCAGGACGTCGAGCAGCTGCTGCGCGACCAGCGGGCCCGCCGTGCCGGACGGGACGAGCTGTCCCGTTCCCACGACGAGTTCCAGCAGGTCAGTCCGCAGGCCGGGGAGCTGGACGAGCAGGCGCTGGCCGACCTCGCCGGCCGGGACCCCGACGCCGCGCTCCGGCTGGTCACCGCCCTGGGCCGGGCGTTCGACCCCGCGCTGCGGACCGCCGCCCGGGCGCTGGCCGCCCGGCTGCCGGTCGGCCCGCCGCGGACGGGTGTGCCGGACCGGTCCGGCAGCCGGCGGGTGGTCACCCGGCGGGACCCCACCGGCTCCGACGTCGACCTGGACGCGACGCTGGCCGCCCGCGGCGCCGAGCCGCACTGGAGGGCCGAGCACCTGCACACCCGCAGCTGGCGGGCCACCGGGCGGGCCTGCGTGCTGTTGGTGGACGCGTCCGGCTCGGTGGCCGGAGACGAGCTGGCCGCGGCCGTGCTGACCGCGGCCGCCCTGGCCCAGCGGATGCGGCCGGGCGACGAGCTGGCCGTGGCGGCGTTCTGGTCCACGGCGGTGCTGCTGCAGCCGCTGTCCGCGCAGCCGAGGCCCGAGGTCGTCGTCGACCGGTTGTTCGACCTGGCCGGCGGGGGCACCACCGACCTGGACCTGGCACTGCGCACCGCCGCGGGGCAGCTCGCCCGCAGCCGCACCGCGGCCCGCGACGTGCTGCTGCTGTCCGACGGGATGCCCACCGACAGTCCCGACCCTCGTCCGGCCGCGGCCGCGCTGGCCCGGTCCGGGGCGCGGCTGCACGTGCTCAACCTGTCCGCGGACCCGGAGTCGGTGGCCAACTGCGCCGACCTGGCCGCGGCCGGCGGTGGCCGCAGCGCCCCGCTGCACTCGCCGTCGCAGGCCCCGGCCGCCGTCCGCGCCCTGCTCGACTGACCCCGGGTGCTCTCGGTACCGAAAGCCCCTCAGGTACCCCGGAGGTCGGGGAAGTCCGTGTCGGCGTACTCGGTCGGGCTCCCCGTCGGGGCGAGTTCCTCCTCGCGGGTGCGCAGCTCGACCCGGCGGATCTTCCCCGAGATCGTCTTGGGCAGCTCGGCGAACTCGAGCCTGCGCACCCGCAGGAACGGCGCCAGGTGGGCCCGGGCGTGGGCGAGGATCGAGTGCGCCGTCTCGGCGGTCGGCTCCCAGCCGGCGGCGAGCGACACGTAGGCCTTCGGGACGGCGGCCCGCACCGGGTCGGGCACCGGGACGACGGCGGCCTCGGTCACCGCCGGGTGCTCGATCAGCACGCTCTCCAGCTCGAACGGGCTGATCTTGTAGTCGCTGGCCTTGAAGACGTCGTCGGTGCGCCCGACGTAGGTGATGTAGCCGTCGGCGTCCCGGGTCGCGACGTCACCGGTGTGGTACCAGCCGCCGGCCGTCGCCTCGGCCTGCCGCTGCGGATCGCCCTGGTAGCCGGTCATCAGGGTCAGCGGGCGCGCGGACAGGTCGAGGCAGATCTCCCCGTCGTCCCCCGGCTCCCCGGTGATCGGGTCGACGAGGACCACCGGGACCCCCGGCAGCGGCCGTCCCATGGACCCGGGCTTCAGCGGCGCACCCGGGGTGTTGCCCACCGACGCCGTGGTCTCGGTCTGCCCGAAGCCGTCCCGCAGGGTCAGCCCCCACGCGGCCCGGACCTGCTCGATGACCTCGGGGTTCAGCGGCTCCCCCGCGGCGGCCACCTCCCGCAGTGACCCGGACCCGCCGGTGAGGTCGGCCTGGATGAGCATCCGCCACACCGTCGGCGGAGCGCAGAAGGTGGTGATCCGGTCGGTGCGGATCCGCTCGAGCAGGGCCGCGGCGTCGAAGCGCGTGTAGTTGTAGAGGTAGATGGTCGCCCCGGCGATCCACGGGGCGAAGAAGCAGCTCCAGGCGTGCTTGGCCCAGCCCGGTGAGCTGATGTTGAGGTGCACGTCGCCCGGCTGCAGCCCCAGCCAGTACATCGTGGTCAGGTGGCCGACCGGATAGCTGACCTGGGTGT
>JASLAP010000629.1 GCA_030147065.1 Pseudonocardia sp.
CTGGGTGGGCGAGCGGGGCGGCTCCACGGCGATCGTGGGCACCTCCTCGGCGCTGGCGCCGTGCACGGCCAGCCGCTCGGTCATCGCGCCGGCCTGGTCCTTGGTCCGCGGCACCAGCACCCGCCAGCCGTACAGCGCGCGGGACTCCCACCAGGACAGGTCGGCGCGCAGGCCCACCTCCGGGCCGATGGCCAGCACCAGCGGACCGTCCAGGTCGCCGGCGTCGGCGGCCAGCGACGCCAGCGTGGTCTGCACCGTGCGCTGGGTCGTCGTGGTGCCGTTGGCGGTGACCGCGACCGGGGTGCTCGCGGCGACCCCGTTCTCGGTCAGCGCCTCGGCCACCTCGGCCAG
Organism: Pseudonocardia sp.; assembly: GCA_030147065.1. Taxonomy (GTDB): domain Bacteria; phylum Actinomycetota; class Actinomycetes; order Mycobacteriales; family Pseudonocardiaceae; genus Pseudonocardia. The sequence continues at coordinate 352 of JASLAP010000629.1, forward strand.
GTGCGCGGCCACGGCGTGCAGCACCAGCATCCCCGGGGCGGCGGACAGCCGGGCCCAGTCGACGCCGTTGCGGACGTCGGCCTCGATGTGCGCCGAGCCCAGCGGCACCCCGGCGTAGGCCGGCACCGCGGTCCCCGCGGCCACCCCCGGCACCACGTCGAACGGCACGTCGGCGCCGGCCACGGCGACGGCCTCGGCCACCACCGCGTCGACGGTCAGCGGGTCGCCGTGGACCAGCCGGGTGACCGAGCGCCCGGCCCGGGCCTCGGCGACCAGCTCCCGGGCCACGTCGGCGGGCTCGCCCACCGCCGGGCGCACCTCGGCGCCGTCGGCGAGCAGGGCCAGCACGGCCTCGGGCACGTCCGGGTCGGTCACCACCAGCGGTGCATTGGCCAGCGCGGCGCGCGCCCGCACGGTCAGCAGCCCGGGGTCGCCCGGCCCGCTGCCGACGAACGCGACCCGGCCCGGCGTCACCGAGCGGTCGGCCGCCGCCCGCGGTGGCGCGGCCGGCGCCGTGGACGGGTCCGCGGCCGGCTCGACGGCCGCCGCGGTGGGGGTCGTCGCGCGCTCCGCGGGGGCCTCGCGGGGTGGCGATGGTGCTCGGTTCATTGTGGGGTCTCCCGATCCAGCGGTTCTCCGGGGGCCAGGCCCCCCATGTCGAGCAGCTCGGCGGCCAGCGCCGCCCCGAGCTTCTCGGCGTCGTCCAGGTCACCGGTCACGGAGGCGCGCAGCAGCCCCCCGCCGGTCGTGCCGATCACGGCCCGCAGGGACACGCGGTCGACCGCGTAGCCCCCGTGCGGGCCGTCCTCCCAGTCCTCGACCACGTCGGCCAGCGCCGCGACCGGGGCGCTGCAGCCGGCCTCGAGGGTGGCCAGCACCGCACGCTCGGCGGTGACCGCGGCCCGGGTCGAGCCGTCGTCCAGCACCCCGGCGAGGGCACGGGCCAGCGCCAGGTCCGCGTCGGACGTGCCGGCCCGGCACTCGATCGCCAGCGCGCCCTGGGCGGGCGCCGGCAGCATCTGCAGCGGGTCGAGCAGTTCGGTGGCCTCGTCGACCCGGCCCAGCCGGCGCAGCCCGGCCGCGGCCACCACGACCGCGTCCAGCTCGCCCGACCGGACCCGGCCGATCCGGGTGTCCACGTTGCCGCGGATGGCCACCACCGACAGCCCCAGGCCGAGCGCGTCGAGCTGGGCCCGCCGCCGCGGCGAGCCGGTGCCGACGGTGGCCCCGGGGGGCAGCTCGCCGAGCACCATCCCGTCCCGGGCCACCAGCGCGTCGCGGGGATCCTCCCGCGACGGGACGGCGGCCAGGGTGAGCCGGGGGTCGGGAGCGGTCGGGAGGTCCTTGTAGGAGTGCACGGCCACGTCGACCTCGCCGGCGGCCAGCGCGTCGCGCAGCGCCGAGACGAACACCCCGACGCCGAGCTCGGCCACCGGTGCCGCGGACCGGTCGCCGGGCGTGCGCACCTCGACCAGCTCGCACGGGTGCCCGGCGGCGCGCAGCCGGTCGGCGATCGCGCCGGACTGGGCCAGCGCCAGCGCGCTGGGGCGGGTGCCGATCCTCAGGGTCGGGCGGGCGGCGGTCATCGGCGCTCCTCCTCGTGCTCGGTCCGCACCTCGAGCGCGCCGAGCACGTCCCCGCTGCGCTGGACGGCCACCGCCGCGGGGGTCTGCGGGTCGAGTTCGAACAGGGCGCGCAGCGCGGCGGCGTAGCTGTCCCCGTCCGGACCCTCGGCCAGCCGCTTGACCTGCACGGTCGGGGTGTGGAGCAGCTTGTCCACGACGCGCCGGACGGTGCGGGCGAACTCGTCGCGCACGCCGTCGTCCAGTCCGGGCAGCCGCCCGTCGAGCCGGAGCAGCTCGGCGTCGATGACCTGGGAGGCCCGTCGGCGCAGCGCGGTGACGGTGGGGGTGACCTCGGCGGAGCGCTGCGCGACCAGGTAGGCCTGCGCCTCCTCGGCCACCAGCTCCTGGGCCGCGGCGACGGCCGTGCCGCGGCTGCCGGTCGCCAGCTTGGCCTGCAGGGTGGCCAGGTCGACGACGGTCACGCCGGGCAGCCCGGCCGCGGCCGGGTCGACGTCGCGGGGCAGCCCGAGGTCGCAGACGACCAGCGGCCGGCCGGCCCGGGCGGCGACCGCGGCGGCCACGGCGTCGCGCTCGACCACGGTGCCGATCGCGCCGGTGCAGACCACCGCGACGTCCGCCGCCGCCAGGGCGGGCTCCAGGGCGTCCAGCCCGGCCGAGCGGGCCGGGGTGCCGGCCGCCCGGGTGATCTCGGCCAGCCGGGCGCCGCGTTCGGCGGTGCGGTTGAGCACCACGATCTCGCCGGCGCCGGCCCGGCGCAGGTGCGCGGCGGCCAGCCCACCCATCGCCCCGGCGCCCACCACGGCGGCCGAGCGGCCGGCCAGTCCGCCGCCGAGCACGGCGGCGGCCTCGGCGAGTGCCTCGGAGACCACCGAGGCGCCGGCGGCGTCGATCCCGGTGTCGGCGTGCGCCCGCTTGCCCACCCGCAGCGCGTGCTGGGCGAGCTCGTGCAGCGAGCGGCCGACGGTGCCGGCCTCGTCGGCCGCGGCGTAGGCGGCCCGCAACTGGCCGAGGATCTGCGCCTCGCCGACGACCATCGAGTCCAGCCCGGCGGCCACCGCGAACAGGTGCTGCACCGCGGAGCCGGCATAGTGCACGTAGGCGTGCCCGGTGAGGTCGGACACCGCGGTGCCGGCCTGCCGGGCGAGCACCTCGGAGATGTCGGTGAGGCCGCCGTGGAAGGCGTCGACGACCGCGTAGACCTCGATCCGGTTGCAGGTCGAGAGCAGCAGGCACTCCGAGACGTGGCTGCGGCGCAGCAGCTCGTCGAGCAGCTTGGGCACGTCGGGGGCGGCGACCGCGGCCCGCTCCAGCACGCTGACCGGCGCGCTGCGGTGCGACAGACCCACCACGATCAGACTCATCGGACCCCTCCCGCGCCGTTCACCGGGGCGGTGACGTTGACCGGACCGGTGCCGTTGACCGGACCGGGCAGCCCGGGCGGCGGCCCGACGATGTCGACCGGCTCGACCCCGTCGGCCTGCTGGTCGGCCACCAGGTGCCGCCGGGCCACGTGGAAGGCCAGGATCTGCAGCTCGACGGCCAGGTCGACCTTGCGCACCTCGACCTCGTCGGGGACCTGCAGCACGACCGGGGCGAAGTTGAGGATGCAGCGCACGCCCGCCTCGACGAGCAGGTCGCACACGCCCTGCGCGGCCGGGCCCGGGGTGGCGATCATCCCGATGGTGATGCCGCGGTCGCGGCACAGCGCCGGGATGTCCCGGACGTGGTCGACCAGGATCCCGTTGATGTGGATGCCGACCAGGTCCGGGTCGACGTCGAACAGCGCGGTGACCGGGAAGCCGCGCCCGCCGAACCCGCCGTAGCCGGCCAGCGCGTGGCCCAGGTTGCCCACCCCGACCAGCGCCACGGCCTGCCGGTGGTTGAGCCCGAGCGCCCGCTCCAGCTGGCGGACCAGCGCGGCGACCGAGTAGCCGACGCCGCGGATGCCGTAGGAGCCGATGTAGGACAGGTCCTTGCGCAGCTTGGCCGAGTTGACGCCGGTGGCGGTGGCCAGCTCCTCGCTGGAGACGGTGTCCAGGCCCTGCTCGGCGAGTTCGGAGAGCATCCGCAGGTAGACCGCGAGGCGGGCGACGCTGGCCTCGGGGATCGACCGCGGTGCCCGTCCGGTCGCGCCCTCGGAGCCGGCCTGCGGCAACGTCACGGCCTCTCCTCGCGCTGCTGAGCTCGGTGGTGTCTGCTGGCGTCAGCGCCGTCGGACGCCTCCAGGGAACGAGGCCACCCGCTCCGGGGAGATTCCGCGGGACCGGGCGTTGACGGCGACGGTTTTCCACGGTAGCCGCTTGTGAAGGCACGCACAAAGTTGCGATCTTGGTCCCGATCGTGCTCAGCACCCCCCACCGGGGTGGCCGACCGGTGGGCGCCGCCGGAGGCCCGCTCGTCGCGCCCGGCAGCCGGGCCGACCAGCGGGGACGGCGCCCGCGCCGGGCTCAGCCGGCCGGGGTGAGGACGGTGTCGATGACGAAGAGCATGCCGGTGGCGGTGGGCACATTGCCGCACAGCACGCCGGCGGTGGTGCCCCCGGTGCCGGTCAGGGTGAGCGCGGCGGGCTCCCCGCCCACGGTGACGTCGCCGTAGGCGAGCTGGCTGGTCTTGCCCGCCGCGACGAGCTGCCCGGCGTCGTAGCGCTTGCCGGCGACGTGGTGGGAGAGCAGCCCGTCGAGCCGCTCGCGGTCGGCGAGCAGCGCGGCGTACTCCGCCTCGCCCATGCTCGCCCGCAGCGCGTCGAAGGCCGCGTCGCTGGGCGCGAAGACGGTCACCGAGTCCTCCCCCTGCAGGGTCGTGACCAGCGCCGGCACCGACCCGACGGCGGCGGCCATGGTGGCCAGCGCCGGGCTCGCGGCCAGCACGTCGAGGATCGGCCGGTCGGTCGTGCCGGTGGTGAGCACGCCGGCGCAGTCCGGTCCGTAGAGGTCGGTCAGCTCGGCGACGGCCGCGGCCGGCGCGACCGGGTCGGTGGCCCCGGCACCGGGTGCGGCCACCGACCCCCCGCACGCGGTCAGGGCCAGGGTCAGGGCGGCCATCGCACCGGCGGCGGCCGGTGTCCGGAAGTGTCGCACCGGGTCTCCTCCATTCGGACGGCCCGGGCTCGGCGGCCGCGGCGGTCCGCCGGACCGGCCGTCGTCGTTCGGCCGCACTCTGCTTCGATCACGCTGGACCGTACAGCAGCACTGTGTGTGAGCTTTTCAGGCTAACGGCGGAGCCCGAACGGGCTAGTAGCTTTTATCGGGCCAGAGCGGCCCGGAAACGGTCCTCCTCGACCCGCCAGAAGCCGTGCTCGCGGCCGTCGAGCAGGATCACCGGCACCTGGTCGCCGTACTCGGCGCGCAGAGCGGGGTCGGCGTCCACGTCCACCGCCCGCCAGTCCTGGCCGAGCTCGGCGCAGATCCGCTCGACGGCCGCCTCGGCCTCGGTGCACAGGTGGCAGCCGGCCCGGGTGTAGACCGTCACCCGCGGCCCGGTCACGACTGCCCGGCCAGCTGCCGGCGGGCCACCTTGCCGGTGGGCGTGCGGGGCAGCGCGTCGACGAACTCGATCGCCGCCGGCACCTTGAACCGGGCCAGCCGCTCCTGGCAGTGCTCGCGCACCTGCTCGGCGGTCGGGCCGTCCCCCTCCGCCCGCACCAGCACCGCCTTGACCTGCTCGCCGGTCCGGTCGTCGGGCACCCCGACGACCGCGGCCTCGGCCACCCCGGGCAGCTCCAGGAGCACCTGCTCGACCTCGCGCGGGTAGACGTTGAAGCCGCTGACGATCACCACGTCGGAGGACCGGTCGACCAGGTGCAGGTCGCCGTCGGCGTCCAGGAAGCCGACGTCGGCGGTGCGGAACCAGCCCTCCCGGTCCGGCCCGCCCGCCCCGTCGGGCCAGTAGCCGGAGAACAGGTTCGGCCCGCGCAGCGCCACGATGCCGGTGTCCAGGGCCGAGTCGGAGGGGTCGGCGTCGGGGTCGTCGGGGTCCGGCTCGCCCCCCTCGTCCAGCGGCCGGCCCGCCGTGTCGACCAGCCGCAGCTCGATGCCCGGCAGCGGGCGGCCCACCGAGCCCGCCTTGGCCACCCCGCCGATCGCCGTCGTGGTGATCACCGGACCGCCCTCGGTCAGCCCGTAGCCCTCGAAGATCGACAGCCCGGTGGCCTCCTGGAAGTCGGCCAGCCAGCGCGGCGGCAGGGGCGCCCCGCCGGAGGTGCACAGCCGTACCCCGGTGGTCGCCGCGCGCACCCGGGCCGGGGGGAGCTCCAGCAGCGCCCGGAACATCGACGGCACGCCGGCCAGCACGCTCACCCGCTGCTCGACGAGCACCTCGGCGACGTGCTCGGCGTCGAAGCGCTCGGTGAGCACCGCGGTTGCGCCGACCCAGCACGCCTGCAGCAGCCCGGCGGCCAGGCCGTAGACGTGGAACAGCGGCAGCGCCAGCAGCACCCGGTCGACCGGCGTCACCGGGGACGGGCGCACGGCCGCGGTCTGCTCGCGGTTGGCCAGCAGGGCTCGGTGCGACAGCCGCACGCCGCGCGGGCGGCCGGTGGTGCCCGAGGTGTAGACGAGCAGGGCCAGGTCCTCGCCACCCGGGCCCTGGTCCGGCGGGGCGGCGTCGGGCGGGGCGCCGCCGGACGGTGCGGCGTCGAGGTCGGGCGGCGGCAGCACCGTCGCGCCGACGGGCCCGGCGCAGGTCCGAGCGGCCTCGTCGGCGGCGGCGGCCACCACGACCGCCGGGGTGCAGTCGCCGAACACGATCTCCAGCTCGCGGGCCACCGCGACCGGCCCGGTCGGCACCGCGACCGCACCGGCGCGCACCGCGCCCAGCACGGCCACGCAGAACCCGGCGCCGTTGCCCAGCCGGACGACCACCCGGTCGCCGACCCCGACCCCGGCCGCGCGCAGGCGTGCAGCCTCGGCGGTGACCGCGGCGTCGAACCCGGCCCAGGACAGCGTCCTCCCGGCGGACACGTCCACCAGGGCCGGGTGCTCGGGAACCCGCCCGGCCGCCCGGGCGACCAGATCGGCCACGTGCGTCGCGGCCCGCGGCGGGCGGTCGGCAGACGTGCTGTCCACGGTGCTCCATCGGTCGGGGGCGACGGCCGGTCGGCGGCATGACAGGACTGCGGCGAGTCTTCCACGAACCGGGGACCGCATGTCCGGCGACGTTCGTCGCAGCCGTCCGCGGCACGGCCGCACCGACACGCGCAGCGACATGACGCTCACCGCGTGTGATAGGCCGCTCACCGGAAAACCCGTTGGACCGACCGGCTGCACCCACTGCGGCGAACCCCGGCCGCCATATGCTCCGCCGCCACACCACCTCAACGTCTGATCGCGCGACACGGTCGCGTGGACTCACCCAAAGGGAGTGGCATGCAGCCAGTTGTCGCCGGGGCACCGCGGACCGCCCCGACCCGACCGGGGACCCCCGGCGTCGGCGGGCTCCGCCCGGCCCCGTGACCGGCCCGGCCCGCCCACCCCGGCTGCACCCGTACGAGACCGCCCGGCCCCCGGCGGGTGGAGAGGTAGCGATGCCCCAGCCCAGCACGTCCCACGTGATCGCCCCGCCCGGCCCGGTGGCCGCGGCCGGGCTGCCCCGACCGCTGCCGCCGGC
>JASLAP010000647.1 GCA_030147065.1 Pseudonocardia sp.
CCGGCGGGCGAGCAGGTCCGGGAGGTCGGGGGCGGCCGGGTCGACCTCGACGTAGCCCACGACGCGGAAGGGCTCGTCGGTGCGGCCGGCTGCCGCCCGGCCCTCCTCGACCGCGGCCAGCGATTCCCGGACCTGCTCCAGAGTGAGCCCGGAGTCGAGCAGGACGCCGTCGGCCAGCTCGCCGGCCAGCCGCAGGGTCTTCGGACCGCGGCCCCCGATCAGGACCGGCTGCGGCTGCTGCGGGGGCCAGTCCAGGGTGACGCCGTCGAGCCGGACGTACTTCCCGGTGGCGGTCACCGTCCGGCCGGCCAGCAGGGTCCGCACCGCGTCGGTGTGCTCGCGCAGCAACGCCATCGGGGACGCGACGCGCTCCCCGACCTGCGCCATCCAGTCCTGGACGCCGTGGCCGAGCGCCGGGAGGAAGCGGCCGGGGAACAACCGGGCCAGGGTGGCCAGCTCCATCGCGACCAGCGCCGGGTTGCGCAGCGGGACCGGCAGCAGCCCCACCCCGACGGTCAGCCGCCCGGTCCAGGCCAGCGCGGCGGCCGCCGCGGTCAGCCCGCCCTCCAGGAAGCAGTCCTCCCACAGCCACAGCTCGTCGATCCCGGCCTCGTCGGCCCGGCGGGCCGCGTTCCGCAGCTGTTCGGGCGGGGACTGGGGACGGAACACCACTCCGGTGGTCGGCTCGCTCACCCGCGCAGTGCACCACGACGGAGGGTCCGGTCACGAGCTGGAAACACGGCGCGGGTTGCGCGGACGGGGGTCGGCATCGTCCACTCGTGCCCTGCGGCCGTGAACGAGAGGACTTGCGCATGTGCGGTATCGCCGGGGAGATCCGGTTCGACGGCGGCGAGCCCGACGTGGCGGCCGTGGCCCGGGTCACCGCCGCGATGCACCGCCGCGGCCCGGACGGGTCGGGGGTGCACGCGGTCGGCCCGGTCGCGCTCGGCCACCGCCGGCTGAAGATCCTCGACCTGTCCGAGCGCGGCGCCCAGCCGATGGTCGACTCCGACCTGGGGCTGACCGCGGTTTTCAACGGCCTGGTCTACAACTTCCGGGAGCTGCGCGCGGAGCTGGAGGGGGCCGGCTACCGGTTCTTCTCGCACACCGACACCGAGGTCCTGATCAAGGCGTTCCACCGCTGGGGCCCGGCCTGCGTGCAGCGCTTCCTGGGCATGTTCGCCTTCGCGATCGTCGACCGGGAGTCCGGGGTGCTCACCCTGGGCCGCGACCGGCTGGGCATCAAGCCGCTCTACTACACCGAGGACGCCGGCCGGCTGCGGTTCGCCTCCTCGCTGCCGGCCCTGCTGGAGGCCGGCGGGGTGAACACCGACCTCGACCCGGTCGCCCTGCACCACTACATGACCTTCCACTCGGTCGTGCCGGCGCCGCGGACGATCCTGGCCGGGGTCCGCAAGCTGCCCCCGGCCACCGTGCGCACCGTGCAGCCCGACGGCACCAGCAGCGACCACGTCTACTGGCGGCCCGAGCACGTCCGCCGCCCCGAGTACGCCGGGATGAGCGCCGCCGACTGGCGCGACGCCGTGCTCGAGGCGCTGCGGCTGGCCGTGCGCCGCCGGATGGTGGCCGACGTGCCGGTGGGCGTGCTGCTGTCCGGCGGGCTGGACTCGTCGCTGGTGGTGGCGCTGCTGGCCGAGGAGGGCCAGGTCGGGCTGCAGACCTTCAGCGTCGGGTTCCACGCCGCCGCGGGCGAGGCCGGTGACGAGTTCGAGTACTCCGACCTGGTCGCGCAGACCTTCGGCACGGCCCACCAGCAGATCCTGGTCGACCCGGCCCGGATGCTGCCCGCGGTCGACGACGCGATCACCGCCATGGCCGAACCGATGGTCAGCCACGACTGCGTGGCGTTCTACCTGCTCGCCGAGGAGGTCAAGAAGTCGGTCACGGTCGTGCAGTCCGGGCAGGGCGCCGACGAGGTGTTCGCCGGCTACGACTGGTACCCGCCGCTGGCCCGCACGCCCCGGGAGCGCGCGGTCGAGGAGTACGCGAAGGTCTTCACCGACCGCCCGCACGCGGACCTGGCGGGCATCCTGGAACCGGAGTGGCTGCTCGACCACGACCCCAGCCGGGCCTTCGTCGCCGAGCACTTCGGAATGCCCGGCGCCGACGACACGTTGGACGCGGCGTTGCGCCTGGACTCGACGATCATGCTGGTCGACGACCCGGTGAAGCGGGTGGACAACATGACGATGGCGTGGGGTCTGGAGGCGCGGGTGCCGTTCCTGGACCATGAGCTGGTGGAACTGGCCGCCGCCTGCCCGCCCGGGCTCAAGCTCGCGCACGGCGGCAAGGGCGTGCTCAAGGAGGCCGCTCGCGGCGTCGTCCCGGATGCGATCATCGACCGGCCGAAGGGGTACTTCCCGGTGCCGGCGATCCGGCACCTGGAGGGGCCGTTCCTGGACCGGGTGCGCGACGCGGTCACCGACCCGGTGGCCAAGGCCCGCGGGCTGGTCCGCCGGGACTGGCTGGACGCGATGCTGGCCGATCCCAACACCGCGCGCACCAACCTCGGGTCCAACGCGTTGTGGCAGGTGGCACTGCTGGAGATGTGGCTCCAGGAGAGGGGGCTCTAGTTTGGTACCCGTCCAGTTGCAGGCCGACCTGGCCGGGCGACGACTCGCCCGCCTCGGGCGTCCCGACCTCTTCCCGCCCGCCTACTCCGACCCGGCGCCCTCCCCGGACGGCGCCCGGCTGGCGTGGATCTCCGACCGCGACGGTCGCCCGCACGCCTGGGTGGCCGCGCTGCCGGCGGACGGCTCACCGGTCGTCGAACCCGACTTCCCGCTGGACACCGTCGACGACGTGCAGGCGCTGAGCTGGTCGCCGGACGGCGCCTGGATCGCCTGCCAGCTCGCGCACTACGGCGGCGAGCGCACCCGGGTGCGGCTGATCAGCCCGGACGACGGCGAGGTCCGCGACATCGCCCCGGGCGCCGCCGCGGTCACCCTGGGCACCTGGTCGCCCAGCGGCAACCAGCTCGGCGTCACCGTGTTCCCGGAGGGCGCCGGCGACGGCCAGGCCTGCCTGGTCGACCTGCGCGACGGCACCTCCACCGTGCTCGCGGCCGGGCCGGCGGCGCGGGTGTGCGCGGTCAGCGGCGACGGCCGGCGCGCGGTCGTCCGGCTCGGCCGGCGCGGGCGGCGCAGCCTGGAGCTGGTCGACCTGTGGACCGGGCGGCGCACCGAGCTCATCCCGGGCGGGGAGGCCAACGTGGCCGACGCCCGGTTCGCCGTCACCGGCCGCCAGCTCTACGTGCACACCGACGCCGGCCGGGAGCGCCCGGCGCTGCTCGCGGTGACGCTGAGCGAGTCCGCGGTGTCCAGCGTGTACCCGGTGGCCGAGCGGCCCGACGACGACCTGGACCTGGTCGCGCTGGACCCCGGCGGGGCCCGGGCGGCGCTGGTCTGGAACGTCGACGGGCGCAGCGAGACCGAGCTGCTGGACCTGCGCTCCGGGCTGCTCGAACCGGTCGGCGGCATCGCCGGCGACGTGGTGACCGGGCTGGCCTTCACCCGCGACGCGCAGGCGCTGCTGGTCGCGAACGAGGGCCCGGCCGTCCCGCCGCGGCTGAGCCGGTTCGCCTTCGACACCGGCGCGCTCGGCCCGCTGCTGCCGGCCGCCCCGGACGACGGGGCGGCGCTGGTCGAGCCGACGCTGCACGAGTTCCCGGCCGAGGACGGGCTGGCGCTGACCGGCTGGCTGTTCCGCCCGCGCGGCGCGCTGGGCGCGCTGCCGACCCTGCTGTGGCTGCACGGCGGCCCGGAGGCCCAGGAGCGCCCGACCTTCCAGCCGCTGTTCCAGGCGCTGCTGGCCGAGGGGATCGCGGTCTTCGCGCCGAACGTGCGCGGCTCGATCGGCTACGGCCGCACCTTCGCCGCCGCCGACGACCTGGACCGCCGGTTCGTGGCGATCACCGACGTGCGCGCGGCGGTGGACTTCCTGGTCGGCGCCGAGCTGGCCGACCCGGCCCGGATCGGGGTGTCCGGCCGGTCCTACGGCGGCTACCTGACGCTGATCGCGCTGGCCTGGTTCCCGGACCGGTTCGCCGTCGGCGTGGACGTCTGCGGCATGTCCGACTTCTCGACGTTCTACGCCGGGACCGAGCCGTGGATCGCCGCCGCCGCGGTGACCAAGTACGGCGACCCGGCCGCGGACGCCCCGCTGCTGCGCGAGCTGTCCCCGATCCACCACGTCGACCGGATCGTGGCGCCGCTGCTGGTGGTGCACGGGGCGCACGACACCAACGTGCCGCTGGTGGAGGCCGAGCAGATGGTGGCCGCGCTGCGCGAGCGGGCCGCGTCGCCGGGGTTCCTGCTGTTCCCCGACGAGGGCCACGAGGTGCGCGGCACGGAGAACCGGGCGGTGTTCGTCCGCGAGGTGGTCCGCTGGGTCGCCGCGCAGCTGGTGGAGCCGGTCGAGCAGACCGCGTGAGCGCGGCCGGCGGGCCGGTCAGAGCTTCTGGAAGGACTGCATGATCGTGCTGCCGTCGCCGTTGGTGCTGATGACGAAGCGGTAGGGCTCGTTGGTGACCTGGCCGTTGCGGCGGTTGAAGGTCACCGTGCCGTCGACGGTGTTCTCGCCGACCTGGCGGACGTTGGACACCGAGACCTCGTTCATGTCGGCGTAGAAGCCGAAGTAGCCGCCCCGACCGCCCGAAGCGGCCACCGCCTCATCGCTGAGCTGCGCGATCGCCGCCTCGGGGTTGCCCGGCAGCAGGGCGTAGTAGTTCTGCACGAACGCGACCGGGTCGGTCGCGCCGGCCGGGGGCGCC
>JASLAP010000676.1 GCA_030147065.1 Pseudonocardia sp.
TGGCGGTTGCGGCCCGACCAGAAGCACCTGGCCCAGATCGGCAGCGTCGGCGCCGACGAGGTCAACCAGGTGATGACCTGGCTGGCCGACCTCACGCGCGACCGGGTGCTGCCGCAGAAGGTGCTGATGCTGCACCAGTTCCGGCTGCAGATGATCGCCGACCGGGAGCGCCTGGACACCTCCCGCGACGAGGTCGCCGTGGTCCTGCACGCCGACGGGTTCGGCACCCCGGACCTGAAGTTCGAGACCTGGCAGACGCTGCACCAGGCCGAACCGGCCGGCGTCACCTGGGGCTGGAAGAACTTCATCGACGAGGACACCCCGATGCTCACCCCGGAGCAGACCGTCGGGATCGGCCCCACCCCACCGGTGATCGTCAGCTACCAGTGACCACCCGGCCGGTGATCACCTCGTTCAGCGCGGTCCAGCCGTCCCGGCCGTGGCCGGCGGCGATCGCCCGGCGGTAGAGCGAGGCGACCGCCTCGGGCAGCGCGGCGTCGATCCCGGCGGCCCGGCTGGCCCCGACGACGTGCTCGGCGGTCGCGCCCATCATCGTCGCCGTGGCCGACTCGCCCGGGTACTCGCGGGCGTCGACCTCGGCCGCCGCCTCGGCCAGGTACGACGAGATCGAGTCGGCCATCGCGATCGCGTGCGGCAGGTAGTCCCGCGCCGCCACCCCGGCCGTCCCGACCAGGGCCGCGGAGTGCAGGAACGCCGCCAGCGCGGTGAGGAAGAAGTCCAGCTGGGCCTGGTAGTAGAGCTGGGCGAGGGCGTGGTCGGCGCCCAGGTACTCCGGGCGCCCGAGCACCCGCAGGGTCGGCTCGTGGGCGTCGAACGCGTCCCGCGGGCCGCTGTAGAACACGAACGAGTCCGGCGTGCCGACCAGTTCGGCCGGCACCATGATCCCACCCGCGACGAGCCGGGCCTCCCGTTCGGCGAGCCACGCCGCCGCCTCCCGGGTGCGCTGCGGGGTGTCCGAGCTCAGGTTGACCACCACCCGACCGGCCAGCGCGGTGTCCTCCCCGCCGAGGACGTCGTACATGGCCTGGTAGTCGGTGAGGCTGAGGATCACCAGGTCGGCGGCGCGGACGGCGTCGGCCGGCTTCTCCGCCCGCCGCGCACCCGCAGCGACCACCTCGTCGGCCCGGCCCGGGGTGCGGTTCCACACCGTCACCGGGTGGCCCGCGGCCAGCAGGCTCCGCACCATGGCCTGCCCCATCGGGCCCAGCCCGATCATCGCGACCGCGTCGTTCATCGTCGGTTCCCCCCGTCGCGGAGCAGTTCGACCACTCCGGTGATGTCCTCGTGTCCGTACCCGGCGGCGACCCGCCGGGCCATCAGCGGTCCGAGCGGCGCGATCAGCGCCGGGTCGACGCCCTGCGCGCGGGCGACCGCCACCAGGTTCGGGTACGCCGCGGCCTGCATGGCCAGCCCGGACACGACGCCGGTCGCGTAGTCGCCGGCGTCGATCTGCTCGGCGGCGCCGTCGACGAACCCGCCCATCGCGCCCAGCCAGCGGCCCAGCAGCGGCGCGAACTCCCGGGCCCGCACCCCACCCGACCCGGCCAGCGCGTAAGCGTGCAGGACGCCGCCGAACAGCCCGTACATCGCGCTGAGCAGGGCGGTGTCCAGCAGCGCCGCCCGGCCCGGGTCCTCTCCCACGTGCACGCTCGCGCCCAGCACGTCCAGGTCCGGCCGGGCGGCCTCGAAGACCGCCCGCGGTCCGTCGTAGAGCACGAACGCCGCCGGGGTCCCGATCGTCGGCGGCACCGCCATGATCCCGCCGCTGAGCAGCTCCGCCCCGTGCCGCCGGGCCCACCCGGCCAGCTCGCGCGCCTGCTCCGGGGTGCCGTTGGTCAGGTCGACCAGCACCTTCCCGGCCAGCCCCGCCGCGACCGGATCGAGCACCTCGTGCACCGAGCGGTGGTCGAGCAGGCAGACGACCACCGTCCCGCTCGCCCCGACCGCCTCCGCCGCCGACACCGCCTCCACCGCGCCGCGCGCGACCAGCTCGTCGGCCCGGCCGGGCGAGCGGTTCCACACCGTCACCCGCCGGCCGGCGGCGAGGAACACCCCGGCCAGCGCCGTGCCCATGGCACCCAGCCCGAGCACCGACACCCTCTTCCCGTCCTCCGCGCTGTCTTCCACGGCACCGACCCTGCCCACCCCCGCGCACGAACCGCGCACGACCGACGCACGCCTCGCCCCCGCCCCACCCGCCTCCGTCCCACCCAGCCGAACGAGAGCGACTCCCGTCCCACCCGGCCAAACGAAAGCGGCTCTCGTCCCAGCGGGCCGAACGAGCGCGACTCTCGTCCCAGCAGGACGAACGCGACCCTCGTCCCAGCCAGCCGAACGAACGCGACCCTCGTCCCAACCAGCCGAACGAGCGCGACCCTCGTCCCAGCAGGACGAACGCGACTCTCGTTCGGCCCAGCCGAACGAGCGCGACTCCCGTCCCACCCAGCCGAACGAGAGCGACTTCCGTCCCACCGTGCCGAGCACGACTCGTCCCACCCGGCCGAACGAGCGCGACTCCCGTCCCACCCAGCCGAACGAGAGCGACTTCCGTCCCACCGTGCCGAGCACGACTCGTCCCACCCGGCCGAACGAGAGTGGCTCTCGACCAGGCCGGACCGGTCCGGGCCGGCGGCGGGAGCGGCGGTGTCGGGGGTGCGGGTTAGCGTGGACGGGTGCGCTTCGGGCTGCTCGGGCCGCTGGCCGTGTGGTCCGCCGACGGGAGCCCGGTGCGGGTCGGCGAGCCGAA
>JASLAP010000691.1 GCA_030147065.1 Pseudonocardia sp.
TGATCTTCGTCGTCGACCTGGTCGGCGTCAGCGGACCGTCGTGGGGGGATGTTCACGCCATGGCGTGACCTTCCGCGCACGAGGTTAGTGCGGGTGGATGAAGTGGTGCTGGTGCTCCGACGCATCCTCGTCGGCGGCGTCGGCCGCGGCGCTGCGCGCGCGGCGCCACTCGACGACGCCGATGGCCAGGGCGGTGCAGACCGCGAGGGCGGCGAGGCCGAGCGCCACCGCGACCGCGGCCGGGTAGTCCTCACCGTTGGCCGCGAGCACCGCGTAGAAGGTGCCGGCCAGGGCCGCGGTGCCGATCGCCGAGCCGACGCGCTGCCCGGTCTGCAGCGCCCCGCCGGCCGAACCGGCCGTGCTCACCGGCACGCAGCGCAGCGTCATGGTGGTGTTCGGCGAGATCACCCAGCCGCCGCCGACCCCGGCGACCAGCAGCGGCAGCGCCACCGCCCAGCCGGCCGCCGCGGGCGGGGCCAGCCACAGCACCACCGCGGTCACGCCGAGCCCGAGCACCACCAGGCTGAGCCCGATCACCGTCAGCAGCCGGCCCAGCCGCGCGACCAGCCGCCCGCTGATCACCGCCGAGACGGCCGCGCCCAGCGCGAACGGGGTCACCGCCAGCCCGGACTGCAGCGGGGTGTAGCCCAGCCCGGACTGGAAGAACAGCGCGAACACCAGCCAGATCCCGCTGAAGCCGACGAAGTAGGTCGTCCCGAGGGCGACGCCGGAGGCGTAGCCGGGGGTCCCGGTCAGCAGCCCGACGTCCAGCAGCGGCTCCCGCCGCCGGGCGGTCATCCGCCGCTCCCACGCGGCGAACGCGGCCAGCAGCACCGCGCCGACCCCGAACAGCCACCACAGCCGGGCCAGCCCGCCGCTCTCGGCCAGCACCAGCGGCAGCATCACGGCGAGCACCCCCGCCCCGAGCAGACCCACGCCGACCAGGTCGACGCGGCTGTCGCGACCGCTGCCACCGCCGGCGGGCAGCAGCCGGGCGGCCAGCAGCAGTGCGACCGCGCCGATCGGCACGTTCACGAAGAAGATCCACCGCCAGCCGTCCTGCTCCCCGGCCACGGCCAGGATCAGCCCGCCGGCGACCGGTCCGATCGCGGTGGACAGCCCGACGGTGGCGCCGAAGAAGCCGAACGCCCGGCCCCGCTCGGCGCCCCGGAACAGCTGCTGGATCAGCGCCGAGTTCTGCGGGGCCATCGTCCCGGCGGCCAGGCCCTGGGCCAGCCGCGCGGCGATCAGCCACCCGGTGCTGGTGGCGAACCCCACCAGCGCGCTGAACACCACGAACGCGGTCAGCGCGACCATGAAGACCCGGCGCCGGCCGTAGGCGTCGCCGAGCCGGCCGGCGGGCACCAGGGCCAGCCCGAAGGCCAGGGCGTAGCCCGACACCACCCACTGCACGCCGGCCGCGTCGGTGCCCAGCCCGCGCTGGATCGACGGCAGCGCCACCGAGACGATGCTCACGTCGAGCAGGCTCATGAAACCGGCCAGCAGCGTCACCGACAGCGCCTTCCAGCGCCGCGGATCGACCCCTTCGGCCGGTCCGGATCTGCTGGACTCGGTGGCGGTGTCGGTCACCGGACCTGTGTAACCGCGATCGGGGTACTCGGCACCCCGAACCCGAACCCGAACCGGAGGCCGCGTTGCCGACCCTGCTGCTGATCTCCGACACCCACCTGCCCCGGCGCGCGAAGGACCTGCCCGAACCGGTCTGGGCCGCGGTCGACGCCGCCGACGTCGTCGTGCACGCCGGCGACTGGGTCGAGGTCGACCTGCTGGACCGGCTGGAGCGCCGCGCCGCCCGGCTGGTCGGGGTGTACGGCAACAACGACGGCCCGCAGCTGCGGGCCCGGCTGCCCGAGGTGGCCCGGGTGGAGGTCGGCGGGGTCCGGATCGCGGTGGTGCACGAGACCGGGGCCGCGACCGGCCGGGAGCGGCGCTGCGCGGCCGCCTACCCCGACGTCGACGTGCTGGTGTTCGGGCACAGCCACATCCCGTGGGACACCGTGGCGCCCTCCGGGCTGCGGCTGCTCAACCCGGGCTCCCCCACCGACCGCCGCCGCATGCCCACCTTCACCTGGATGACCGCCACCGCCGCCGACGGCGCCCTCACCGACCTCCACCTCCACCACCTGCCCCCACCTCGTGCGTGACTTTCATGCCTGCAGGCATGAAACCCACGCACGAGGCCGGGCGTGGTGTGATGGGCCGATGGCACGCGCGAAGAGCGTCGAGACCCGGGACGGCGTCGAGCTGACCAACCTCGACCAGCCGCTGTTCGACCCGACCTTCGACGACACCGGCGTGACCAAGCGGGACCTCGTCGACTACCTGGACGCGGTCCGCGACCGGATCCTGCCGGAGCTGGCGCGCCGGCCGCTGACGGTCAAGCGGGTGCGCCCCGGCCAGGACCCGTTCATGCAGAAGAACGTGCCCAAGTACGCCCCGGACTGGATCGCGACCACCACCGTCTGGGCCGAGGCGTCGCACCGCGAGGTCAGCTACGCGCTCTGCGACGACCGCCGCACCCTGCTGTGGTTCGCCAACCAGCGCGCGGTCGAGTACCACCCGACGCTGGTGCGGGTGGGCGAGTCCCGGGCCACGCACCTGGTGCTGGACCTGGACCCGCCGGCCGGCGACGACTTCGACCACGTGGTGCGGGCCGCCGGGCTGGTCCGGCGGGCGCTGGCCGACAGCGGACTGGCCGGGGCGGTGAAGACCAGCGGGGCGAAGGGGCTGCACGTGTTCGTGCCGCTGGACGCCGCGGTCGACATCGTCGACGCGGCCGCCGCGACCCGGGCGCTGGCCGCCCGCGCCGAGCGGATCGACCCCGACACCGCCACCACGGCGTTCATCCGGGAGGACCGCGAGGGCAAGGTCTTCCTGGACTCCACCCGGGCCGGCGGGGCCACCGTGGTCGCCGCCTACAGCCCGCGGATCCGGCCCGGGCTGCCGGTGTCGTTCCCGGTGGACTGGGACGAGCTGGACCGGGTGCGGCCGGGGGACTTCACCGCGCGCACCGCGGTCGACCGGCTCGGGGACGGCGACCCGTGGCGCGCGGCGATGCCCGCGCCCCAGGTCCTGCCCGCCGACCTGCTCGAGGAGGGCCACGCCATCCCGATCGCCCGGGTGCAGGCCATGCACGAGGGCAAGCGCCGCGCCCGGGCCCGCCGCAGCTGACCCGTCAGGACCCGGTGGGCGGCTCGTCCTGGCCGGACTCCTCGGCCGACTCGGCCTGGTCCTTGGTGCGGTGCACCGCGCCGTCGGCGTGCTCGGGCGGGGCGTAGACGGTGTAGAGGATCAGCGGGTTCGGCCCGGTGTTGACGAAGTTGTGCCGCGTCCCGGCCGGGACCACGACCACGTCGCCCGCGACGACCTCTGCGGTCTCCTGCTCGATCCGGGCCTCGCCGACCCCGCTGACGAAGGCCAGGACCTGGTCGACCTCGTGGACCTCCTCGCCGATCTCCCCGTCGGCCGGGACGGTCATGACGACCAGCTGGCTGTGCTGGCCGGTCCAGTGGACACGCCGGAAGTCCCCGCTGCGCTCGGCCGTGACGGCGATTCTGTAATGCAACATGCGGTGATCGTGCCCCAAACCGGCGCCCGGTACTCACCCCGCGCACGACCACCCGTTCCCGGGCCCGGCCGCGGCCCGGTGATCCGTGCGAGGATGCCGGCCATGGTGCTCGAGATCGCCGACATCACGGTGCGGCCCGGTACGGAGGACGAGTTCGTCGGCGCGGTGCGGGAGGGCCTGAAGTTCGTCTCGGACACCCCGGGGTTCGGCCGCGCCCGGCTCACCCGCGGCATCGAGTCGCCCAGCCGGTTCGTGCTGCTGATCGAGTGGGACAGCCTCGAGGCGCACACCGTCGGGTTCCGCGAGTCGGAGAACTTCGGGCGCTGGCGCGGCCTGGTCGGCCCGTTCTTCGACGGCCCGCCGCGGGTCGAGCACGTCGACGAGCTCCCGCTGACCTGACCGGCGCGGCGCCAGCCGGGCGCTGAGAACCCGCTGAGGGCCGCCCACCGTTACCCCACACGGCCTCGCATAGCGTCACAGCCCGTGCCCCCCTTCCTGCGCCGGCTCGCGGCCGTCCTGGTGCTGGCCGTGGCCGCAACGCTGGTCACCACCGGCCCGGCGGCGGCGAGCACCGCGCCGGCCGACGGGGTCCGGGTCACCGAGCAGCGCATCGACACCGGCGGGGCGGACCTGGACACCACGCTGTACCTGCCGGCCACCACCCCGGCCCCGGCCGTGCTGGTCGCGCACGGCTTCGGCGGCAGCAAGTCCTCGGTCGACACCGACGCCCGCGAACTGGCCGGGCGCGGGTTCGTGGTGCTGGCCTGGTCCGCGCGCGGCTTCGGCACCAGCACCGGGCGGATCGCGCTGAACGCCCCGGACGCCGAGGTCGCCGACGCGGCCGCGCTGGTCGACTGGCTGGCCGAGCGGCCCGAGGTCGACCAGGACGCCCCGGGCGACCCGCGGGTCGGGGTCACCGGCGGCTCCTACGGCGGCGCCCTGTCGCTGATGCTGGCCGGCACCGACCCGCGGGTCGACGCGCTCGCCCCGGTGATCACCTGGAACGACCTGGGCCAGGCCCTGTTCCCGAACGCGGCCACCACGGCAGATCTGCCCGCCGACACCCCCGGGCGCGGCGCCTTCGGCGACGACGGGGTGTTCAAGAGCGGCTGGGCCGGGGTGTTCTTCTCGGCCGGGCTGGGCCCGGCCACCACCGGGACCCCGGCGGGGCCCGCCGGCGACGCGGCCGACGCCCCGGCCGGTGGCGGTCCCGGCGGTGGGCTCGGCGGGGACCAGGGCGCGGGTGCCGGGATCCCGGCGGCGGGCCCGGCCGCGGGTGGCGTGCCGCTGCCGGACAGCGGCCGGCCCGCGACCTGCGGCCGGTTCACCGACGCCGTCTGCGCCGCCTACACCGAGGCCGCCACCACCGGGCGCCTGTCCCCCGCCACCGACGAGCTGCTGCGCCGCTCCTCGCCGGCCACCGTCACCGACCGGATCACCGCGCCGACGCTGCTGGTGCAGGGCCAGGCCGACACCCTGTTCGGGCTCGACCAGGCCGACGCGAACGCCCGCCAGATCGCCGCGGCCGGCGGCCCGGTCAAGGTCATCTGGTACTCCGGGGGCCACGACGGCACCCCGCCCGGGGAGTCGCTGCGCGCGGAGATCGCCGACTGGTTCGACTTCCACCTGGCCGGGCGCGGCGACGACCCGGGCACCGGGTTCGGCTACACCGTGGCCAGCGGGATCCGGGCCGGGTCCAACACCCCCACCCAGCGCTCGCTGCTGGCCCCGCAGTACCCCGGCCTGGGCGGTGCCGAGCCCACCGTGACCGAGAGCCTCCCGCTCGGCGGTCCGGCCCAGCCGGTGCTGCACCCGGCCGGCGGCAATCCGGCCGCGATCACCGCGCTGCCCGGCCTGGGCGGCGCGCTGGGCGCCCTGGCCGGACGGGTGACCGCGTTCACCGCCGAGCTGCCCGGCCAGTCCGCGCAGTTCAGCACGGCCCCGCTGGCGGCCTCGACGCTGGTCACCGGGGCCCCGCGGACGACGGTCACGGTGGCCAGGGTGCCGGGCCAGCCCGCCCCGGCCGAGGCGGTGCTGTTCGCCAAGGCCTACGAGGTCACCCCGGACGGGCTGCGCACGCTGCTGGGCAGCGCGGTGGCGCCGGTGCGGGTGGCCGTGCCCGCCGACGGCACCCCGGCCGCGGTGACGGTGACCCTGCCCGCAGCGGTGGCCCCGATCGAGGCCGGCAACCGGCTGGTGCTGTCGGTCAGCACCACCGACCAGGGCTACACCTCCGGGTCCGAGCCCGCGGTCTGGCTGGTCGGCGCCGGCCCGGCCCCGGCGCTGGTCGTCCCGCAGGTGCCCGCCGAGAACGTCACCGCCAGCACGGTGCCGACCGGCCCGCTGATCGGGATCGGCGTGCTGCTCGCGCTGGCCCTGGCCGGGTGGGCGGCCGGGCGGGTGCTGGGCCGGCGACGCGCCCGCGCCGCGGCCCCGGCCGACCCGGCGGCGGCCGACCTGCCGCTGCGCATCCGCGACCTGGCCAAGACCTACAAGGGCGGGTTCAGCGCGGTCACCGACGTCTCGTTCGAGGTGCGGCGCGGCATGGTGCTGGGGCTGCTCGGGCCCAACGGCGCCGGCAAGACGACCGTGCTGCGGATGCTGATGGGCCTGATCCGGCCCACCGCGGGGACCATCACCGCGTTCGGCGAGCAGG
>JASLAP010000020.1 GCA_030147065.1 Pseudonocardia sp.
CGCCGCTCCCACCCCGGTCACGTGGTCGCGCTGCTGGCGGCGCAGGTCCAGCGCGGCCGCCCAGCCGTCGCCGGCCCGCCGCAGCAGCCCGGCCGCAGCGGCGTCGGCCGGGTCGAGGGGGGCCAGCGCCGCGCGCACGGCGGCGTCCGGCTCCTGCCCGCCGAGCAGCAGCAACCGCACCAGCACGCCGAGCTCGCCGCCGTCGCGGCTGGCCCGGAAGGCCGGCTCGACCTCGCCGCGGCCCAGCGCGGCGTGCGCGCCGGTGCCCAGCAACGACCGGACCCCGTCGGTGCTGTAGCCGGCGCGGGCCAGCGCGGTCCGCAGCGGGGCGACGACGGCGGGGGAGAAGTCGGGATGCACCCGGACATCCTGCCGACCGCCCGGTCCCGGCATCGTCGTGGCCCGCCGGGCGGTTGCCCGATGGCCTAATCTGCGTCCGTGCTGAGCCTGAGCCAGGACGCCGAGTCCGACGCGCTGCTCGACCGCGACCCGCTGGCCCTGCTGATCGGGATGCTGCTCGACCAGCAGGTGCCGATGGAGCACGCGTTCTGGGCCCCGGCCGAGCTGGCCCGCCGGCTGGGCCGCGACCGGCTCGACGCCGCCGAGCTGGCCGGCTTCGACCCGGACGCGCTGATCGCGATCTTCGCGACGCCGCGCGCCCTGCACCGCTACCCGAAGTCGATGGCCGGTCGGGTGCAGGCGCTGTGCGCGGCGGTCGTCGAGCGCTACGACGGCGACGTCACCCGGCTGTGGGCCGACGCGGCCGACGGCGCCGAGCTGCGCTCCCGGCTGGTGGCGCTGCCCGGCTACGGGATGCAGAAGGCGCAGATCTTCACCGCGCTGCTGGGCAAGCAGCGCGGGGTCACCCCGCCGGGGTGGCGGGAGGCCGCGGGCGCCTACGGCGAGGAGGGTGCGTACCGGTCGGTGGCCGACGTCGTCGACCCGGCGTCGCTGGCCCGGGTGCGGGAGACCAAGCAGGCGGCCAAGGCGGCGGCGAAGCAGGCGGCCGCGGAGGGGTAGCTAGGGTCGGGGGGTGCACCAGGTCCCACCGGCGCTGCGCGACGCCCGCGTCATCGACCCCGACCAGGTGTGCGACGCCGCCGCCGTGCTGGCCGACACCGCCGGGCTGGAGCGCGCCGCCCGCGTCCTCGACGCGCTCGGCGACGCCAACCGGCTGGGCATCGTGCTGGCCCTGCGGCACGCGGGTGACCTCTGCGTCTCCGACCTGGCGCTGGCCGTCGGGATGAGCGACAGCGCGGTGTCGCACGCGCTGCGGCTGCTGCGCGCGCACGGGATGGTCAGCGCCCACCGGGAGGGCCGGTTGGTGCGCTACCGGGTGACCGGCGAGCTCACCGAGCGGCTGCTGGAGGTGGTGTCCGCGGTCGTCGTCGGGGACGTCGTCCTGCACGCGCACGGCACCGCGGACGGTCCCGCCGACTGATCGTGCCCGGGTGGTGAAGGCCACTGCGGGCCGTCCCGGGCCGACAGGCGACCCCCCGACCCGAGTGGCACGATGGCTGGTGGAGGCGGTCGGGTGGCCCGACACAGGTCGCGGACCACTGCGGTTCGGTACCGCCCCCGCCGACGGCGCCCACCGGCGCCAGCGAGGGAGCACTCGTGTCACACCCCCAGCAGCGCGCCCCGGAACCGGTGCTCATCACCGACGCCGAGTTGTCCTACGAGGAGGCGCTGAAGCTCCGCAAGCAGCGGTACAAGATCATGATGGGGATGCGGATCCCGCTCATGGTGCTGGCCGCGGTCTTCTACCAGATCCCCTGGCTCGCGGTGAGCCTGCTGGTGCTGTCCATCCCGCTGCCGTGGATCGCGGTGCTGATCGCCAACGACCGGCTGCCGCGCAAGACCGAGGACACCAACCGCTACCGCCCCGACCGCCCGCAGCTGGAGCGCAAGGAGCACCCCGTCATCGAGGGCTGACCCGCCCGTCGACCGATCCGGCCCCGCCGATCGCCGTCCGCCGGTCACGGCGCGGGGATCGACGGGGCCGGTCGCGCGCCCGGGGTGCCCACCGCGGCTGCCGCGGCCGCGCAACCGGCCCGCAGGGCGTCCACCGGCCCCGCCCCGGTCAGCCAGGCGACCAGCAGCCCGGCGTCGAACGCGTCCCCGGCCCCGGTCGGGTCGACCAGCTCGGCCGGCGCGGCCGGGACGGCCCAGGTGTCGTGCGCGTCCTGCCAGGTGGCCCCGGCCGCCCCGCGGGTGGCGGCGACCGCGCCCACCCCGGGCACCAGCGGTTCCGGGCCGAGCGCGGCCAGCTCGTCGGCGTTGGGCAGCAGCAGGTCGGCCCCGCGCACCCAGTCCCGGAACGCCGCGGTCAGCGCGGGCGCGGCCTGGGGGTCCACCGACCGGGTCAGCCCGGCCGCGGCGGCCCGGTCGAGCGCGGCCAGCCCGGCCGCCCGCGACGACGGGTCGAGCAGCACGTAGCCGGACAGGTGCAGGTGGTCGGCGCCCAGCTCGTCCCAGCGCGCGGGCAGGTCGGTGACCGCGAGCCGGGCCGCCGCGCCGCGGTCGGACAGCATGGTGCGCTCGCCGTCGCCGAGCAGGACCACGACCGTGCAGGTCGGCGCGTCCGGGTCGACGGCGAGCGCGGTGCGCACCCCGGCCGCGGCCAGGTCGCGGGCGGCCGCGCGGCCCGTCGGATCGTCCCCGACCCGCCCGACCAGGGTGACCTCGGCGCCCAGGTGGGCCAGCCAGGCGGCGGTGTTGGCCCCGGCGCCACCGGCCCGGGTGCGGATCCGGGCCGGCACGTCGGCCCCGGGCACCGCCGGCACCCGCGGCTCGACCTGCACGTCCAGCGCCACGTCGCCGACCACCACGACCCGCGCCCGGCGAGCCCCGCTCACGGCCCGGCGAGGGCCACGGCGACCTGGGCCGCGAGTTCGGCGTTGGCCCGGACCAGGGCCAGGTTGGTGTGCAGGCTGGCACCGCCGCTGCCGGCGTGGAAGTGCGCCAGCAGCGCCGGGGTGACGTCCTTGCCGGTGATCCGGCGCTCGGCCAGCACCGCCAGGCCCTCGGCGAGCAGGCGGTCGTGCAGCGCGGCGTCCAGCTCGTCGGCGGCCGGCACCGGCTGGGCCAGCACCGCGCCGGCCCGGGAACCGAGCGCGCGGTGCGCCCGCCACACCGCCGCGGCCCGGGCCGCGTCGTCGACCCGCCAGGGCACCGGGTGGCCGGAGTCGCGGCGGTAGAACCCGGGGAAGCTGTCGGTGCGGTAGCCCAGCACCGGCACCGACTCGGTCTCCAGCACCTCCAGGGTGGCCGGCACGTCCAGGATCGACTTGACCCCCGAGCAGACCACCAGCACCGCGGTCCCGGCCAGCGCGGCCAGGTCGGCCGAGACGTCCCAGGTGTCGCGGGCGCCGCGGTGCACCCCGCCCAGGCCCCCGGTGGCGAACACGGCCACCCCGGCCGCGTGGGCCAGCGCGGAGGTCGCGGCGACGGTGGTTGCGCCGTCGACGCCCAGCCCGATCGCCGCTCCGAGGTCGCGCACCGACAGCTTGCGCAGCTCGTCGCCGCACACCCGGTCGAGCTCGGCCGCGGACAGCCCGACCCTGGCCTGCCCGTCGAGCACCGCGACGGTGGCCGGCACCGCGCCGTGGGCGCGGACCGCGGCCTCCAGCTCGTCGGCGGCGGCCCGGTTGCGCGGCGCGGGCAGCCCGTGGGCCAGGATCGTGGACTCCAGCGCGACGACCGCGCCCCCGCCCGCCAGCGCGTCCGCCACCTCCGCGGACAGCCGGACCGGACCGGTCGAACCCGTCACCCGCTGCCTCCCGTGCCGATCACCGCGCCGCCCGCGGACGCCGCCGGGGACCCTACCCGCGGCCGGGCAGGTCGAGGCTGACTCGACCGTGTGGCATGCGGCATCATGGGGGCATGGCGACCCAGGTGCTGCCCGACGTCGAGACCCGCCCCGAGGGCACCGACACCACCGGCGACGACACGCCCAAGATGTTCCACTACGTGCGCAAGAACAAGATCGCCGAGAGCGCCGTGCTGGGCAACCTGGTGGTGGCGCTGTGCGGGGAGACCTTCCCGGTCACCCGCTCGCCCAAGCCGGGCTCGCCGGTCTGCCCGGACTGCAAGAAGATCTACGAGGGACTGCGCCCCGGGGACGGCGGCTGAGCGGCCGGTCGAGCGTCGCGGACCGGGGAACAGGCTGATCGTGGTGCGTCGGGGGACGAGGAACGGCCAGCGCTGGGCCACGGCCCGCAGCTGGATCTACGACCGGCTGGTGTCCGGGTTGACCACGCAGTGGTACCGCGAGGTCATCGGCCGGCTGCCGGACCGGGCCCGGCTGCTCGACGTCGGGATCGGCACCGGCTCGGCGCTGGCCGCCAACGCGGAGCTGGTGCTGGCCAAGGACCTGGTGGTGGTCGGGCTCGACATCGACGAGCACTACCTGGAGCGGTGCCGGGCGGAGATGGCGGGGGCGGGCCTGTCCGGCCACGTCACGCCGGTGCACGCCTCGGTGTACGACCACCGGGACGGCCCGTACGACGCGGTCTACTTCAGCGCCAGCCTGATGCTGCTGCCCGACCCGGTGGCCGCGATCCGGCACGTCGCCGGACTGCTGGCCCCGGACGGCCGGGTGTTCAGCACCCAGACCTTCCACCACCGCCGCTCGGTGGTGCTGGAGCGGTTCAAGCCGTTGATCCACCGGGTCACCACGATCCACTTCGGCACGGTCACCTACGAGGAGGAGTTCCGCCGCGCGTTCGTCGACGCCGGGCTGGAGCTGCTCGAGCTGACCACGATGAGCGATCGCCGCAACTCCTCCTACCGGCTGGCGGTGGCCAGGGTCCCGGCGACCGTGGACGGCACGACCAGCGTGGCCTGAGCCGCCCGGCGGGCCTCAGGGCGCCAGGACGTACTCGCCCGGGGTCGGGGCGATCGCGTGCAGGCCGCGCCCGCCCAGTTCCGGGGGCGCGTCGACCCACGGGCCGCTGCGCGCGGCCAGCCAGTCGAGGTGGTCGGACCACCAGGAGCCGGGTGTGACCGGGGTCGCCTCGATCCAGCGGTGGAGTTCGGGGGCGGTGGCCGGGCCGGCGCGGTAGCCGTCGGCGCCCCCGCCGGGCGGGGCGAGCAGGGAGTCCACCGGGCCGCCCGGAGCCAGCGCGAAGCGGCACTCGCCGCCCAGCAGCCGCCCGCTGCGGTAGCCGGTGGCGGCGCCACCCCGGTCGCCCGCGACCACGTAGGCGTCGCAGTCGACCTTGGTGAGGTCGATCGGGGTGCCGAGCACGCGCACCGCGCCGGCGTGGGCCAGGGCGTCGCGGGCGGCGATGGCGGTCAGGTCGGCGTGCAGCGCGGCCGGCACCCGGACGGTGTCGGCG
The DNA here is from genome assembly GCA_030147065.1 of Pseudonocardia sp. Taxonomy (GTDB): domain Bacteria; phylum Actinomycetota; class Actinomycetes; order Mycobacteriales; family Pseudonocardiaceae; genus Pseudonocardia. The sequence continues at coordinate 5,343 of JASLAP010000020.1, forward strand.
GCCCAGCCGAGCAGATCGGGTGCCGGCGGCCGTGGTGGCAGGTCCGGGCCCGACGGGTCCGGCTGCAACTCGGGCTGCGCCAGGGCGGCCAGGGCCAGGGTGAGCGAGGCGGCCCGTTCCACGGCGCCGACGGCGGCGAGGTGGCCCAGCAGCGCCGCGGCGACGGTGGCCCCGGACCCGACCCCCAGCACCGAGGCCGACCCGGTCCGGGTGATCCGCTCGCAGGCGTCCAGGCCGTCCAGGACGGCCCGCGCGTACTCGTCGAGGCCCCACCCGTCCCCGATCGTCGTGGACCCGGCGTCCGGGTTGCGCCAGGACAGCAGGAACACCTGCTGGCCCCCGCGCACCAGGTGCTCCACCAGGCTGCGCCGGTGCCCCAGGTCGAGCAGGTAGAAGCGGTTGGCCAGCGGGGGCACGACCAGCACCGGCACCTCGCGCACCGACTCCCCGCGCGGCAGGTACTGGACCAGTTCGAACGCCGGTGCGCGCAGGACCACCGCACCCGGGGTGGCGGCGACGTCCACGCCCACCTCGACGGCCGGCCGGGCCGGGGCGGGCCGCGGTGGGGCGCCACCCGGGGCCAGGG
>JASLAP010000108.1 GCA_030147065.1 Pseudonocardia sp.
GGGGGGCGCAGCGACGCGGGGGCGGCGACCGGGCGGGGCGGGCCGGCCCAGCGCCAGCGGGCGCCGGACGCCTCGGTGAGCAGCGCCTCCACCACCCGCGGGGGCGGCGGGCCGGGCAGCGCCCGGCAGCGCTGGTCGAGCAGCAGCAGCCGGCTGAGCACGGTCGGGTCGCCGATCTTGACCCGGCGGGCGCTGACCAGCTGGCTGAGCATCGGCGCGCTGAGCCCGAGGGCCCGGGCCAGCCGCGCCTGGGAGATGCGCAGGGTGCCGGTGAGCGCGTGCACCAGGTCGGCGAGCGGGGCGCCGTAGAGCTCCCGCTGCCGCTCCCGGTTGCCCGCCATCCGCCCGGCCCGGTGCCCGACCGGCTGCTCGACCGTTGTCATACCGGCATGCTGGCAGCCCGGCCCCGCCCCCGTGGGCGAACGGGGAAACCGGTGTCAGCCGACCAGCTCCCGGGTCCGGGCGACGTCCTTGCCCATCTGCTCGACCAGCGCCTCCACCCGGTCGAAGCGCTCCTGGCCGCGCAGCCGGTGCACGAAGTCGACGGCCACCTCGAAGCCGTAGAAGTCCTCCTCGACGTCGAGCACGTAGGCCTCGACCGTGCGCTCGCGCCCGGAGAACGTCGGGTTGGTGCCCACCGAGATCGCCGCGGTCAGCAGCCGGGGCGGGCTGTCGGGACCGCCGGAGCCGATCGCGAACCGGCCGGCGTAGACGCCGTCGGCGGGCAGCGCGGTGTAGGGCGGGGTGGAGATGTTGGCGGTCGGGTAGCCCAGGTCGCGGCCCCGCCGGTCGCCGTGCACGACCACGCCCTCGACGCGGTGCGGCCGGCCGAGCGCGGCCGCGGCCGCGGCCACGTCCCCGGCGTCGATGCAGGACCGGATGTAGGTGGAGGAGAACGTCACGCCGTCGTCGGTGATCAGGTCCAGGCCCTCGACGCCGAACCCGAACCGCTCCCCCAGCGTGGTCAGCAGGGCCACGTCGCCTGCGGCGCGGTGGCCGAAGGTGAAGTTGCGCCCGACCACCACGTCGGCCGCGTGCAGCCGCTCGACGAGCACCTCGTGGGCGAACGCGGCCGGCTGGGTGCGGGAGAGCTCCACGGTGAACGGCAGCACGCAGAACGCCTCGACGCCGAGTTCCTCGACCAGGTCGGCGCGCCGGCCCAGGCTGGTCAGCCGGGCCGGGTGGCTGCCCGGGCGGACCACCTCGGCGGGGTGCGGGTCGAAGGTCACCACCACCGCGGGCAACCCGCGCTCCTGACCGCGCTGCACCGCCCGGTCGATCAGCTGCTGGTGCCCGCGGTGCACCCCGTCGAACACCCCGACGGTGACGACGCTGCGTCCCCATCCGGTCGGAACGGCCTCGAGCCCGCGCCAGCGTTGCACGCCCGAAGCCTACGGAACGCCGGTCCCGGTGCCGCGGCGGCGGTGCGCCGGGCGGATCACGCCGGGGCCAGCACCACCACCGGCCGGGCCATCCCCTCGCGCTCGCTGACCAGTGCCACCGCCCGCCCTTCCGGTCCGAACACGCCGTAGGTGCCGGTCAGGCCGGCGACCGGGAGCGGGCGGCCGTGGGACAGGTCCGCGGCCAGCGCGTCGTCCACGTCACGGCGCGGGAAGGCCACGTCCACGGCCCGGTCCAGCGGCAGCGTCAGCCCCGGATCGGCCTCCAGCTGCTCCAGGGTGCGGGCGTGCTCTTCGGTGAACGGGCCGACCCGGGTGCGGTGCAGGGCGGTCAGGTGCCCGCCGACGCCGAGGGCGGCGCCGAGGTCGCGGGCGAGGGCGCGGACGTAGGTGCCCGACGAGCAGTCGACGCGGACGTCGAGGTCGACCGCGGTGTCGCCGTCGCGGCGGTCGAGCAGGGCGAACTCGGACACGGTGACCGGTCGTGCGGGCAGCACCACCTGCTCCCCGGCGCGGACCAGCGCGTAGGCCCGCCGGCCGTCGACCTTGATCGCGCTGACCGAGCTGGGGACCTGCTCGATGGGCCCGGTCAGCGCGGCGATCCCGGCGGCGACGGCGGCGTCGGTCACGCCGGTGGCGTCGGCCTGCGAGAGCGCCTCGCCCTCGGCGTCGTCGGTGGTGGTGGCCGCGCCGAGGCGGATCGTGGCCAGGTACGCCTTGGTGTCCAGGGCCAGGTGGCCGAGCAGCTTGGTGCCCCGTCCGACCCCGCAGACCAGCACCCCGGTGGCCATCGGGTCGAGCGTGCCGGCGTGGCCGACCTTGCGGGTGCGCAGGATCCGGCGCAGCCGGGCGACCACGTCGTGCGAGGTCAGCCCGGCCGGCTTGGTCACCACGACGAGGCCGGCGGGCGGATCGGTCATCCGGGGATTGTCGCGTGCCGCCGGGCGGCGACCGGCGCGGGTGGGTCAGCAGGTCGCGCCGGCGAGGACGGCCCGGCCGCGCGCGGCGACGCGGCGGTCCAGCGCGGAGCGCTCCGCCGCCGCGGCCGCCGGGTGACCGCGCAGTGCCCACAGCCGTTCGGCCTGCGTCCAGCTCCGGGCCCCGGCGACCGGCGCGCACCCCGTGGTCGCCCCGGCGCAGGCCAGCTCGTGCGCGGGATCGACCAGCAGACCGGCCAGCACCGCGACCCGGCGCCGGTCGTGCTCGCCCGGGCGGTGGCCGAGCAGGGTCCCCGCGCTGACCACGGCGACCGGCAGGTCGTGCTCGACCAGCGCGGTGAGCGCGGCCAGCGCCACCCGGGGCCGGGTGGCCTCGGCGTCGAGCACCACCCGCCAGGCCTCGGGCAGCGGCGCCCCGCGGGCGTGGGCCCGCAGGGCGCGGCGGTAGCGCCGGGACAGCTCGTCGAGCACGGTGGCGGCGAACTCGTCCGGGCGTCCCGACCCGCGGGGCTCGGCCGCGACCACGTCGCTCGCCTCGGTCAGCAGCCGGTCGACGGCGGGCAGACCGGGCGCCGCCGGGGGCGGCGGGGCGGCCCGGAGCGCGGGGGGACGGACGCGCAGTACCGGGATCGCCCCCGCCCCGCCGTCGCAGCCGCCGTGCCCGTTGGTCACCCACACCCTCCGTCCGCCTCCGGCGCGCCCGCAACGGCGGCCGGCGAGGAGAGCCGTTCCGGAGGGGCCCAGATACCTCGACACGGCGGGACGACCCCGTAGGGCGCCGAAGTAAGGCGTCCAGCGGGGGCGCCGTAGGGCGTTGGCCTGACGACGGTCGGCCGCCACGCGGCCAGGGTGGGGCGGTCCGGTCGCCGCGCCGGCCACCCCACCGCCCCGACGAAGGAGTCCCCCGTGCCCGCGCTGCCACCCGGACCGCCCGACCGCACCCCGGACGGGCAGCTGAGCGTGGCCCTGCTGCTCGCCGCGGCCGACCGGGGCGACGAGCGGGCCTGGACCGAGATCATCCGCCGCTACCGCGACCTGGTCCGCTCGGTCGTCCGCGCGTACCGGCTGCAGGACGCCGACGCCGGGGACGCCGAGCAGCGCACCTGGCTGCGCCTGGTCGAGCACCGCGGGACGCTGCGCGACCCGGACCGGCTGGGCGGCTGGCTGGCCACCACCGCCTCCCGGGAGTGCCTGCGGATGATGCGCGACCGCCGGCCGACGGTCGCGGCCGAGATGGACGCGGTGCCCGACCCGGACGCCGACGTCGAGCAGCAGGTCGTGGACGCGCAGACCGCGGCCCGGCTGTGGAGCATCGTGGCGACGCTGCCCCCGCGGGGGCGCACGGTCATGCGGGCGCTGTTCGACGGCGAGCAGCGGCCCTACGCCGAGGTGGCCCGGGTGACCGGGATCCCGGTCGGCAGCCTGGGCCCGACCCGGGCCCGGGTGCTGGAGCAGGTGCGGTCCCGGTTCGAGAGCGAGCTGGTCGGCGCGCGCTGACCGGTGGGGCGGCGATCCGGGGCGGCGATCAGCGACGGCGGCGCTCGGGGCGCGCGCGCAGCAGCACCGCGCTGGCCTGCACCCGGCTGTGCACACCGATCTTGGAGTAGATCCGGCTGACGTGCACCCCGACGGTCTTCTCGCTGATGAACAGCCGCCCGGCGATCTCCCGGTTGGTCAGGCCCCCGGCCAGCTCGACCAGCACCTCCAGCTCGCGCGCGGTCAGCACGTGCAGCTCGTCGGGGTCGACCGCCGGCCGGTCCCGCGCGGCGGCCCCGGTCGGTGCGGGACCGGCGCCCGCCGGCTCCGCGACCACGTCGTCGAGCCGGACGCGGGCCCGCTCGGCCAGCTCGTGGATCTCGGCCAGCAGCGGGGCCACCCCCAGCCGGGAGGTGATCCGGGCCGCCTCGCGCAGGGCCTCGCCGGCGGCCGCGGAGTTGGCCCGCCGGGCCAGCAGCGCCTCGCCGAGGCGCAGGTGGGCGTAGGCGGTCGGGTGGGGCTGGCCCACCGCGGTCCAGTCGGCGACGCAGCGCTGCCAGGCCACCGGGTCGGAGCGGTCGGCCGCCCGGTCGTCCTCGGCGGCGCACATCCGCAGGTAGGCGTGCAGCACCTCGCGCACCGCCGGCACCGCGGTCCGCGCCCGGGCGGCGAGGTCGGCGGCGTGGCGGTGCAGCCGGGCGGCGATGCCGTCGTCGGGCCGGCGCACCCCGAGCCGGGTCAGCTCGGCCCGGGCCCGCGCGCCGTGCCAGACCAGCGGAGCCACCAGGTAGACGTCGTCGGAGCCCTGCTCGACCACGTCCAGCCCGGCCGCGACGTGGTCCAGCGCCAGGTCCGGCCGGGACCGCCACATGGCCACCCCGGCGCACAGGGTCAGCGCCGGGATCCGGTACCGCCCGCCCAGCGTGCCCGTGGACAGCGCCAGCAGCGCCTCCAGGTCGTCCTCGGCGGCGTCGAAGTGCCCGCGCAGGGTGGTCAGCCGGGCTCGGGCCAGCCGCAGCTCCAGCGCTTCGGCGCCGCTGGGATCCAGCTCCCAGCCCTCGGCGACGGCCGCCTCGGCGTCGTCCCAGCGGCCGAGCCGGAACAGCCCGTTGGCCGCCACCGCCAGCAGCCCCGCCCCGGCGCTGCGGGCCAGGCCCAGCTCGCGGACCCGGGCGGCGCCGGTCCGGGCCAGCACCACCCCCCGCTCGGGCTCGTTGAGCGGGCCGGACAGCAGCTCGGCCAGCCCGCGGTGGGCGCGGCCGATCTCGGCCGGGTCACCCGCCCGTTCGGCCACCGCAAGCGACTCCCGCAGCGCCTGCTCGCCGGCGGCCGGGTCCTCCAGGTAGGCGAGGCTGAACCCGAGCGTGGCCAGCGCGCGGGCCTGGACGGCGGCCGCCCCGCACCGGCGGGCCGGGGCCAGCGCCCGTTGCGCGGTCTCCCGGGCCCCGGCGTGGTCGCCGGCCATCCACAGCGCCGCCGCCCGCCCGCCGAGCACCTCGGCCCACTCCCGGTCGGCCCCCTCGGGCGGGAGCAGCGCGCTGGCCCGGTCGAACGCCTGCGCGGCCTCCGCCCCGCGGCCCGCGGCCACCAGGTACTCGGCCATCCGGGCGTGCAGCAGGGCGGCCTGCAGGCCGGTCGGCCCCGGGTCCGCGGCGGCCGGCTCGCCCGGCAGCGCGACGTGGTCCTCGGCCCCGGCGAGCCGCTCGTCGAGCAGCGCGACGGCCTGGTCGGCGTCGCCGGCCAGGTGCGCCGCCTCGGCGGCCCGCTCCAGGCAGGTCTCCCGGGACGGGGCCGCCGCGGCGCCGCCGCGGGCCCGCGGCGGCG
>JASLAP010000152.1 GCA_030147065.1 Pseudonocardia sp.
GTGCCGGCCGAGGTGGCGTCGTTCGCCGGGCAGCTGGGGACGGTGCACCTGCCGACGGCGCTGCTCGCCGCGGGCGTGCTCGCCCTGCTCCTGGCCACCGCCGCGCTGGTCCCGCGGCTGCCCGGCCCGCTGCTCGCGGTGGTGATCGCCGCAGTGGTCACCGCCATGCTGTCGCTCGACGCGCTCGGCGTGCGGACCATCGGCGCGGTGCCCGACGGGCTGCCGGTGCCCGGCCTGCCGGCGGTCATCGTCCACGACGTGATCAGCCTGCTGCTGCCGGCGGTCGGGGTGTCGGTCGTCGCCTACTCCGACGGCGTGCTCACCGCCCGCGGCGGCGAGCGGGTCGACGCCGATCGCGAACTGCTCGCCCTGGGCGCGACCAACGTCGCCGCCGGGGCTGGTCGTCTACCGCTACGACGCCCCGCTGTGCTTCGCCAACGCCGAGGACTTCCGTCGCCGCGCGTTGGCCGCCCTCGCCGCCGACCCGCAGCCGGCCTGGCTGCTGCTCAACACCGAGGCCATCACCGAGATCGACATCACCGCGGCCGACGCGCTGCACCAGCTCGCCGACGAGCTGGACGGCGCGGCGTCGTGCTGGCCCTGGCCCGCACCAAGCAGGACCTGCGGGCCGACCTGCGGCGCAGCGGGTTGCTCGACCGGATCGGTCGGGAGCGGGTGTTCCCGACCCTGCCCACGGCCGTCGCCGCCTACCGCGCGTCGCGTTAGGCCCCGGCCCCGGCCCCGGCCCCGGGTGCCGGAGTACCCGGCACCGACCCCGGACGCGGTGACTTTCGGCCCACCGGATCCGGGCAGTTGAGCAGACGCCCCGGACCCGGCCCGCGCGGGAGGGTTGTCCTGCACGAAGGAAGAGCCGGGAGACCGAGAGCCGGCTCCACGAGAGCCGCCCGAGGAGAAGGTCATGACCATCCACACCACCTCGCAGGACACCGCCACCACCACACTCGCCCCGGGTACCGCTGCGGCCAAGGGGTTGGCCGTGCTGCGCATCTCCATCGGCCTGGTCTTCCTCTGGGCCTTCCTGGACAAGACCTTCGGGCTGGGCTACGCCACCCCCGGTGAGCGGGCCTGGATCGCCGGCGGCTCGCCGACCAAGGGCTTCCTCAGCAACGTGGAGGTCGGCCCGTTCCAGGGCGCGTTCCAGGCCATCGCCGGCGCCTGGTGGGCGAACTGGCTGTTCATGCTGGGCCTGCTCGGCATCGGCGTCGCGGTCACCCTCGGCGTCGCGCTGCGGGTCAGCGCCGTCTCCGGCACGGTGATGCTGCTGATGATGTGGCTGGCCGAGTTCCCGCTCGACCGGTTCACCGCCGCCGGCGAGCCCAGCGGCTCGACCAACCCGCTGATCGACTCGCACGTCATCGAGGCCCTGGTGCTGATCGTGGTCGCGCTCACCTACGCCGGCCACACCTGGGGCCTGGGCCGCTGGTGGGCCGGGCTGGACTTCGTGCAGCGCAACCGCTGGGCCGTCTGATCCGGGCCAGCTGATCCGGTCCCACCCGACGGGCCACCGCCGATCCGGCGGTGGCCCGTCGGCGCGTGCTCACCCGGTGAGCTCCCCGATCCGCACCGGACGTCCCGAGCGGACCGACCCCGCCGCCGCCAGCGCGATCCGCAGCGCGACGCGGGCGTCCTCACCGCCCACCACGGCCGGGGTGCCGGACCGGACCGCCTCGACGAACGCGGCCAACTCGGCGACGTAGGCCTCGGCCAGCAGTTCCTGGTCGCTGCGCGCGGTCTCCACGGTCCGGCCGGACGCCCCGGAGAACACCATCCCGGTGCGCCGGCCGTCGCCCGTGGTGACCATCCCGCCGGAACCGAGGACCTCGCCGCGGACGTCGTAGCCGTAGGCGGCCTCGAAGCATGCCTCGGCCACGCCGGTGGCCCCGTTGTCGAAGCGGACCACCACGACCGCGGTGTCCAGCAGCCCCCGGTCCCGCCACGCCGGCTCCACCAGGGCGTCGGCCGTCGCGTACACCTCGACCGCCGACGCGCCGGGGTTGAGGAACCGCAGGGTGTCGAAGTCGTGGATCAGGGTCTCGGTGAAGATGGTGTCCGGGGCGACCCGGGCCGGGTCGAAGCCGCCGGGGTCGCGGGTGACCGAGCGCAGCAGCCGCGGAGTGCCCAGCCGGCCGTCGTCGAGCAGCGCCCGGGCGGCCCGCCAGTCCGCGGCGAACCGCCGGTTGAACCCGACCTGCAGCACCACGCCCGCGGTCCGGGCGGCGTCGATCGCCCGGTCGGCGTCGGCGAGGGTCAGCGCCATCGGCTTCTCGCAGAACACCGCCTTGCCGGCGGCGGCCGCGGCGACGACCAGGTCGGCGTGGAAGCGGGCCGGGGCCGCGATCACCACGGCGTCGACCTCCGGGTCGGCGAGCACCTGCGCGGGATCGGTGGTGGCCCGGACCGCCCCGGTCGCGGCCGCCAGTCGCTCCGCCGCGCCCGGGGCCGGATCCGCCACCACGACCAGCCGGGCGCCGGGGACCCGCGCGGCCAGCGTCGCGGCGTGGAACGACCCCATCCGCCCCGATCCGATCAACGCCACCCCGATCGGCCTGCCGGCTGCGCCCATCTCCCCTGCGCCCATCGCCACCACTCCTCGTCGACTGAGAACGTTCTAGTGCGTTCCAGCAGGCTGCGGCCGCGACATGGCGACTGTCAAGGCGCTGCACCTAGAACGTTCTAGCCTAGGATCGACGCATGGCCCGCACCCAGCCACCAGCCGGGAACCGGCGGCCGACCCTCGCCGACGTCGCGGCGCGGGCCGGGGTGTCGGTCGCCCTGGTGTCGATCGTCATCCGGGACGCCCCCGGCGCGAGCGCGCGGTCGCGCGAGCGGGTGCTGCTGGCGGCCGACGAGCTGGGCTACCGGCCCGACACCCGGGCCCGGCTGCTGCGCAGCGGGCGCAGCCGGCTGCTCGGGGTGCAGTTCGCCGTGCAGCACGACTTCCACGGCGATCTGGTCGGCGGGCTCTACGCCGCGGCCGACCGGGCCGGCTACGAGCTGACGCTCAGCGCGGTCACCCCCGGCCGGGACGAGCGGCGCGCGCTCGCCGGGCTGCTGCAGGACCGCTGCGCGGCGCTCGTCCTGCTCGGCCCGCAGGCCCCCACCGCCGATCTCGCCGCAGCCGCGGCGAGGCTGCCGGTGGTGGTCGTCGCGCGCGCGGCCCGCCACCGCGACCTGGACGTCGTCCGCACCGCCGACGACGAGGGCCTGCAGCGCGCCGTCGACCACCTGGTCGGGCTCGGCCACCGGCGCATCGCCCACGTCGACGGGGGCCGCGCCCCGGGGGCCGCGGACCGCCGGAACGGCTACCGCGCGGCCATGCACCGCCACGGTCTCGACGGGGAGGTCCGGATCGTGCCCGGCGGACCCGGCGAGGGCGACGGCGCCACCGCCGCGGCGGCCGTGCTCGCGCTCGACCCGCGCCCGACGGCGGTCACGGTGTTCAACGACCGCGCCGCCACGGGCCTGCTCGACATCGTCCGCCGCGCCGGCCTGGCCGTGCCCGGGGGGATCAGCGTGGTCGGCTACGACGACAGCCGGCTCGCCCGGCTCGCGCACGTCGACCTGACCACCGTCGCCCAGGACACCGCGCGGCTCACCGCGCTCGCCGTGGACCGGGCCGTCGACCGGATCGAGGGGGCGCCGGTGGGCCGGCGGGAGCAGGTGGTCCCCCCGCACCTCGTCGTGCGCGGCACCACCGCGCCACCCGCCGGCTGACCGTCGCGGCGGGGCCTCCGGATCCGGCGCTCAGCCCGGCCGGTCGAGGCTGAGCAGCCCGCGCTCCAGGGCCGCGGTCACCGCGGCGGTGCGATCGTCCACGCCGAGCTTGCCGAACACGTGCGGCCGTAGGTCTTGTGGAGATCCTCGATCTCCACCACTGCTGTCGCGTCCACGGGCCGAGCCTGCGGCGCCGGGGGCCCGGTTCCATCGCCCGAGCCACGCGGTCCGGTCAACCGGTCGATGGACGCCCGGCCGCCCGTCCGGCGCGCGCTCAGCCCGGTCGCAGCGCGATCTTGCCGGTCACCGCGCGGTCGGCGAACATCCGCAGCACCCGCCCGGCGTCGGTCAGCGGGAAGACCCGCGGGGCGGGCGGGTGCAGCTCGCCGCGGGCGATCCGGCCCAGCACGTCGGCCACCAGCACGACGGCGCCCGGGCCGTCGGTGCGGGCCCAGTCGCCCCAGTCCACGCCGATCACCGAGCGGTTGTGCAGCAGGACGATGTTGGCCGGCAGCCGCGGGATGTCGCCGGAGGCGAAGCCCAGCACGCAGAACCGCCCGCCGGGGGCCATCGCCCGGAGCGCGGCCTCGGCGGCGGGGCCGCCGGCCGGGTCGATCACCACGTCCGCGCCGCCACCGGTGGCCTCCCGGATCCGGTCCTTGAGGTGCGCGTAGTCGATCGCGGCCTGGGCCCCCGCGGCCGTGGCTGCCGCCCGCTTCTCCGCCGACGACGCCACCGCGAGCACGCGCGCCCCGAGCCCGCGCGCCACGTCGACGGCGGCCAGCCCGATCCCGCCGCCCGCGCCGAGCACCACGACCCACTCCCCGGCGCCGATCGACACCCGCTGCGTCACCGCGAACACCAGCGTCGAGTAGTTCTCGATCGCCGTCGCCGCGATCTCCACCGGGACACCGCCGGGCAGCGCGACGGCCGCCGCCGCGGGCAGCACGGCGTGCGAGGTGTAGCCGCCGCCGAGCCCGGTGAGCAGCCCGGCCACCGGATCGCCGACCGCGGGCGAGGTGACGCCCGCACCGACCGCGACCACCCGGCCGGCCACCGCCGCGCCCGGGGTGAACGGCAGGTCGGGCCGCACCTGGTAGCGCCCGGCGGCGATCAGGCCGTCGACGAAGCTGGCCCCGGCCGCCCCGACGGCCACCACCACCTCGCCGGGCCCGGGGACCGGATCGGCCTCCGTCACGACCGCGAGCGGCCCACCGAACTCCGTGCACACGACGCGCTGCATCGCTGATCCCTCCCGGCCGGACGATGGCCGAGGCTACCGGCGGGGACGCCGGTCAGCCGGTCACGCCACCCGGACGCGACCGGTACTCGACCTGCGGCCGCCCGGCCGGGCCGTAGCGGGCCCCGCGCTCGGCGAGCCCGGTCTCGGCCAGGTGCTCCAGGTACGGGCCCGCGGCGATCCGGGACGTGCGTGCGCCCGCGGGTCAGCACGTAGGGCCGCACCGCCGGGCCGGAGGACCAGGCCGGTTCCGGTGCCGGGTCCGGTGACCGCGGGGGCGGGACGACGACCACGGTCGGGGCCGGCGCCGGGGCGGTCTTCCGGGTGGGGCGCTCGCGGCGGGCGCCGCCGAACCGGGCCCCGGTCTGTCCGACCACCGGCCGGGAGGTCACCTCGGCGCGCATGCACCCACAGTCACCGACCGGGGTTACGGCCGCGTTACCCACCGATGACGATCCACCGCCCGTGAGTGCCTGCATCCGGAGCGTGCGTGCTCCACCGAGCGGCGTAACGCTTCCGAGGCGGTCGGCGCTGAGGGGGGCGGACGGGAAGTGTGCGCGCTCCCCCGTGCTCCGCACGCACCGTCCCCGACGACGTGGAGGACGTGTGCGCGCAGCCGCGGGCGAGGTGGTCCCACCCGGGCCCCCGGCGGACCCGGCCGACGCCGAGCTGGACGCGGCGCTGCGCGCGGCCCGCGGCGGGGACGAGGCCGGGTTCGCCGTCCTGTACCGGTACCTGCAGCCCCGGCTGCTGCGCTACGCCACCGCGCTGGTCGGCGCCGAGGCCGAGGACGTCACGGCCGAGACCTGGCTGCACGTGGCCCGCGGCGTGCGCGGCTTCGCCGGCGACCTGGACGGGTTCCGCGGCTGGGTGAGCACGATCTGCCGGAACCGGGCGATGGACTCCGCCCGGGCCCGGGCCCGGCGCCCCGCCGACCCGACCGACACCGAGACGCTGACCCACCTGCCCGACCGGCAGGACACCTCGGACTCGGCGATCGGCGCGCTGTCCACGCGCCGGGCGATGGAGCAGATCCTGGCCCTGCCCCGGACCGAGGCCGAGGCCGTCCTGCTGCGCGCCGTCATCGGCCTGGACGCCACCGCGGCGGGCCGGGTGCTGGGCAAGCGCCCGGGCACGGTGCGGGTGGCCGCGCACCGCGGACTGCGGCGGCTGGCCCGCATCCTCGAGGACGAGCGCCGGAGCGCGGGGGACGACGATGCGTAACGGTTCCCCGGGCGACGGCGCTGGACGGCCCGAGATGCGCACCCCCACTCCGGTCCGGCTGAGCCGGGCCACCGCCGAGCGACTGCTCGACGGTGGCCCGGGTCCGGTCGACCTCCGTCACCTCCTCGACGCCGCGCGGGCGGCGGCCTCGCCGGCGGCCTCGCCCGGCGCGCCCGGGCCCGCGGCGGCGTCGAGGAGGTGACGGAGGTCGACCGGACCCGGGCCACCGTCGAGCAGTCGCTCGGCGGTGGCCCGGCTCA
>JASLAP010000163.1 GCA_030147065.1 Pseudonocardia sp.
GACCGAGTTCGCCCGAGTGGTAGAGCCGGGCGGACCCCTGCTGATCGGTGTGCAGATCACCGACACCGCAGACGCCAACGGTTGGGTCCCGTACGACCACAGAGCCTCACCGGCGTATCTGTGGACCCTCGACGCGCTCGCGGACCGACTGCGCGAGCACGACTTCGCCGAGCTCGGACGCCTGCGAATCGTTGCTCCGGCGCCAGGCAAGCCCCCCGCCGGCTACCTGCTGGCGCGCCATGACGCCAGAAGTAACGAATGAGTTTTGCCGACCTGGGCGGGCAGTCAGCGGTGTGCAGCGTGGCGTGACCTCGAATGGGTGAATCTCCTGGTAGACGGGCGATTGCCTAGATCAACACGTCCCACCAGGAGCTTCAACGTGCTGTCCTACCCGTCCGGGATGACCGTGTCCAGCCGCGCCCTCGGCGTGCTCTCCGATGCGCTGCGAGCGCAGCGCAACCAGTGCCGAACCCGGTGGCGGAAGCTCTCGCCCGGCCGGCAGGCGCTGCTCGTGGTCGCGCACCTGCGTAAGGGCGAGACCTACGCCGACCTGGCCTGCGGCTTCCGCATCGGGACCTCGACGGTGTACCGGTACATCCGTGAGGCGCTCGCACTGCTCGCGATGGCTCCCACCCTGGCCCAGGCGATCGAGGTCGCCCGCCGCAAGGCGTTCGTGATCCTCGACGGCACCCTGCTGCGCATCGACCGGGTAGGCATGACATCGGGCTATGACCGGGCCTTCTACTCCGGCAAGCACAAGGCCCACGGGCTGAACGTGCAGGTCGTCGCCGACCCGATCGGCCGGCTGGTGTGGATCTCGCCGCCGCTGCCCGGCGCGAGACATGACATGGGCGCTGCCCGTGAGCACGGGATCATCGACGCGCTGGCCACCCACGAGATCCCCGCGGCGGCCGACACCGCCTATCAGGGCGCCGGGCCGACGGTCGCGGTTCCGCAGCGGCGCCGTCGGAAGGATCTGGGCACCGGCCGCTACCGGCGCCTGTCCCGGAACCAGAAAGACGTCAACACCGCCCACGCCCGCCGCCGTGGACCCGGCGAGCGGGCCAACGCCGAGCTGAAGAACTGGCGGGTCCTGCGGAAGATCCGCTCCAGCCCGAACACCGCCCACCTGCTCATCGCCGCAGTTCAGACCCTCATGATCGCCAGCGCATGATCAGGTTGGCAAAGGCTCAGTGACTGGCGCTGGGCCCGGCTCGGACGGCCGGCCCCTCACCGTCTAGGACGCCGCTACGGAGCCCGGCCGGGCCGGCCGGGAAGAGGGCGCCCTGACCCTGATCCCCTGGACCGACCACACGTTGCCGCTACGGAGCCCGACCGAGACGGCCGGGAAGAGGGGCGAGGTCGCCGGCGGTCATGGCCAGCACGGTCATGAGGCCGCTACGGAGCCCGACCGGGACGGCCGGGAAGAGTGCCCCAGTTCAGGCTTGGTCGCGGACCCGCCCTCGGCGCAACAATCGGCGGGAATGCCGGCCTTCGCGCAGCGGTCGGGGTCCTCGGTCCAGGACTTCGGGAGGTAGAGTTCGCGGTCAATCAACGCCCCACCCTTGCTGCTGGTGTAGGCGAGGAACACCCCGAGCTGACCTGTCGACTTCCCGCTCGTGCCCGTGTACTGGCGCTGCACCCCCGCCGAGCGGCGACCTTTCTTGACAAACCCGGTCTCATCGACCACGAACACACCGGCCGCAGGGTCGCCGAGGTGGTCCAAGACGTAGTCGCGGACGTCGTCGCGGGCACCTTCGATGTTCCAGTCCGCGGTCCGCAGCAGCCGCTGCATCCCGTCCGGGGACACCGCCCCGCGTGCTCGGCCAGCGTCCACCCGTTCTTGCGTTCCAGGCCGGCGAGCTGGCCGCGCACGTAGGCACCGGCCGGGTCCGGGGTTCCTCGCGCACGAACCGGCGGCTGATCAGCTCGTCGACCGCGTCCTGCCGGGCCACCCACCCAGCACATCCACCATCCGGTGATCATCCACAATGGACCGAGATCCGCCACACGACGCGCCGTGAACATCTGCCGTTGCAGCATGAGCCGCAGGCGAATCCAGCAGGAGGCCCTGACCACCCACCGGGGTCAGGGCCTCCTGCTGGACGAGGTCGAGCGAGGGCTGTGCTCGATCTAGCGCTGTTGGTGTCGTTGCAGTACTAGGCCGGGCCCTGGTCGCAGTTCTTATTGTCGAGGCTAACGCTGCCAAACCATCCTCCGCCGACGGCGGGCGGGACGAACTTGTAGATGAGACAGCGGTTGTCGTTCTCTGCCCCATTGATCATGTGGTTGAATTCCGATGTGCGCGCCGCGACGGCCAGGGCGACGGCGGCGGCCCCGATTCCCGCGGGGTTGGTCCCCACCACAGAGGCCCTCATCGCTAGACCGGCTGCGGACAGGCCGCCAACGCCTGCGATCGTGTCCTTCCACTCGGCGTGCAGCTCAGCCGTGCGGTCCACGGACCAGTAGGCGGTGCAGGTCGCCACCCCGCAGGTGACTTTGTTTGGCTTCAGCGGGTTCGAGTCGGCACTCGCGGCGGGCGCTGCTCCCACTGATGCCAGGGCGAGTCCGGCTGTCAGAGCAACGGCAGTGGTGGCGCGGCGAAGGGTCTGCATCGCCGAGCGCTTCACGGGGTTCTTCGAGTTCGGCATTCTTCCATCCCTGTCGATTGGGGCTGCGGGATACAGCCTGATCAGTTGGTGATTGCTGACGTGTCCTGCCGTGCAGTACCAGGGATTTTGCCGTGCATGGCTGCTCCCCACGATCTCAGATCATCTGCCTGGTTCGGTCCACCTGAGCGGTGGCGCTTCACCAATTCTGAAGCCTGCGATTGTGGCAGGCGACCTGGAGCACCCCCTAATCACTCGGCGAATTCGTGGTGGGGTGCACCCCCCTCTGCTGCGGAGGCGCACCCCACCTCGAGGCTCAAGAGTGGCGTCCGGCAGCGCAGGGGACGCTCTCTACGTCAGTCGCAACCGAGCGCTACCTCTGATCCTCAGAGGGGCCGTGGGCAGGACCGACGTGAGCTGTGCGTCTGTATAACAACATCACCCGTAGCTGTCCTGCGTCAATCAGTTTGACAAGATTTCGGGTCAGGAAAGTTGGGGCCCGCGGGTCGGCATGTCCGATGTGGACATCGACTGGATGGTTCCAAGGCATGGTGGTCGTGGGGCGGACGGTGTTGTACTCGGCCCGGTAGGCCTCTGCAGCAGCACCGGCTTGGCGCCGTCGCGGTCCTGCATCGATGCGGTGCAGACCACGACGGTGATCAGCAGGCCGAGGGTGTCGGTGACGATGAACCGCTTGCGACCGTTGATCTTCTTCCCGGCGTCATAGCCTCTGGGGTCGGTGCCGACGGTGTCGGCGCCTTTCACGGTCTGGAAGTCGACCGGCCCTGCGCTCGATTCGGGGTTGGGTCCCTCGGCGACCCGGAGCTGCTCGCGGACCGCGGCCAGGATCTTCTCGGTGACCTTCGCGTCTTCCCACCGGGTGAAGTATCAGCAGACCGTCTCCCAGGGTGGGAAGTCCGCTGGTAGCTGGCGCCACGAGCAGCCGGTGCGGACCACGTAGGGCATCGCGTCGACGATGAGCCAGCGTGGGTGCTTCTCCGGGCGGCCTCCAGTCTTCGGGGCCGGGAGCAGCGGCTCAACCATGCTGATCGGTCAGGTCCGAGGGGTAGCCCTGGCGTCGTGGTTGGCGCGGTGTCTTGCGTCGTGCCATAGGTCCGCCATGGACTGTTCCGTGGTCGTGATCACGCAGGCGCGCCGAGGCTTTTCAAACACGCTCTGAGCAAGATTCGCGCCGCCGTCGAACACGCTATCGCGCACCTCAAGACATGGCGCATGCTCAGCGAGGAAGGCGGCCACTACCGAGCGCCACTCGAAAATACCCGAGCAGGATCAAAGCAGTTATCGGACTGTTCTTCTTCGCCGCCTATGAATAGGCTCCGGGCTTGTCCCCGGCCGGCCGGCCGGCCGGTTCGGGAGCGGCACGGCGGAAGAGTCCCCGCCACGTAGCGTGCGAGTCTGCTGTGGACGGTTGGCGTGGCCGGATCGTGGCACGAAATGACGGCCTACGGTGAGCCGGAGTGTGTACAGTGGGACTGACGACGTGCACAGATGGACTGGCGTGTACCAGGTATCCGGTGACGAGAACCCTCGTAATGGGTCGCTCGTATGACCGCCGCGCGCCAAGGTAGCGGGGGGCTGCTGAAGGCCGAGCCCCTACTGCCGGCCCCACGGCGCTGGCTCATTTTCATTCTCAATGAAGGGGGAATGCGCCCCGGGCCGAAGTCTTCTGGCAGCTAGCGACCTCGTCGGGCGCTCTAGTGTAAATCCTGGATGGCCCAGTCAAGATAGGCGAGCGGATGACCGACTAGGGCCGCCGAGTTGGAGAGGGCGGAAATTTAACTCGCCGATCTCATCGGGGGTTCGAGTTGTTGACTTTGAACTCAATCCACTCTGATTCGCGCGGGAGCTTGCGAGGCCCCTGGAGATGCGGATCAGTAGCGGCCGTGCTCGGCGGGGACGTCCTTGACGGCGTAACCAGGTGCCGCGCCGCGCCTGGGATCGCGCGGCAGTGGTCGGCGGGCTTGCAGCTCCGCCGCTGTGGCGCGCAGTGTCTCGGCCAGCGGCGGTGGCGAGTTGCGGCGGTAGCCCGTCGACATCGCTGAGCTGGTGAGCAGCGGTGATCATGTCGTCAGCGGGGGCCGGACCAGTGGGCCGGCGGAGCCTTGACACTCGGCCGTGGCCCAGCTCACACTCCGCCATACCACCGTCCGGCGCACCTTGTGTCGCGCCGGGTTGCGGTGGCGGAGCGTGAATGGCCCCGTAGCTGGGCCTCGACGATCCGTGGAGTGCCGGTGAGAGCTGTCTGGAGCCGCACGCTCGGCCCGATCGGGCCACGTCCTTACCCTGCCGGCAGGTCCTGCCGGAGGTAGCGCGCGACCATGAGAACCAACGGGGAGAAAGGCATGTCCAGCGAGCAGCAGAACACTCCAGGAAACGGTGCCGGAGCGGGCACCGATTTCGATGCGGTCGTCGTCGGGGCGGGGTTCTCGGGGTTGTACATGCTCCACCGCCTGCGCGACACGCTCGGACTGTCGGTGCGCGTGTTCGAGGCGGCGGACGACGTCGGCGGCACCTGGTACTGGAACCGCTACCCCGGCGCACGGTGTGATTCGGAGAGCTACTTCTACAGCTTCTCCGACCGCTTGTCCGAGGACCTGCTCCAGGAGTGGAGCTGGAGCGAGCGCTTCGCCGCCCAGCCGGAGATCCTGCGGTACCTGCAGCACGTCGCCGACCGTTTCGATCTCCGGCGCGACGTCCAGTTCGGCACCCGGGTCACCGCCGCCGACTACGACGAGGCGACCAACCGCTGGGGGATTAGCACCGACGACGGCGGCTGGTTCACCGCGAAGTTCCTCATCACGGCCGTCGGCTGCCTGTCCGCGGTCAACCTGCCCAACTTCGAAGGACGCGACAGCTTCCGGGGCGAGCAGTATCACACCGCGCGCTGGCCCCACGAAGGAGTCGACTTCTCTAGCAAGCGCGTCGCCGTGATCGGCACCGGGGCGACCGCGGTCCAGGCCATCCCGGAGATCGCCGAGCAGGCGGCCCACGTGTACGTGCTGCAGCGCACTCCGAACTACGACATCGCGGGGCGCAACGGGCCGCTGAGCGAGGAGTACGTGCGCGAGACCAAGGCCACCTACAAGGACATCTGGCAGCGGACCCGGGAGACGAGCTTCGGCTTCCCCTACGACGCCCCGGAGCGCCCCGCGCTCTCGGTGCCGGAGGAGGAGCGGCAGCGCATCTACGAGACGGCGTGGGCGCAGGGCGGCTTCCGCATCGGCCTCACCTTCAATGACCTCCTGACCGACCCGGCGGCCAACGAGACGGCCTCGGAGTTCGTCCGCAACCAGATCCGCGCACGGGTGCGCGACCCGGAGGTCGCCGAACTCCTCGCGCCCAAGGACCACCCGTTCTTCACCAAGCGGCCGCCCCTCGAGAACGGCTACTACGAGACGTTCAACCGGGACAACGTGACGCTGGTCGACGTGCGCCGCTCGCCGATCGAGGAGATCACCCCCACGGGTGTGCGGACGCGGGACGCGGAGTACGAGGTCGACGCCATCGTGTTCGCGACAGGGTTCGACGCCATGACCGGCATGCTCTTCGCGATGGGCATCTCCGGACGGGGCGGCCTCACCCTGCGGGAGAGGTGGGCCGAGGGGCCGCGGACCTACCTCGGCGTCGCGACCCACGGTTTCCCGAACCTGTTCATGGTCACCGGACCGCAGAGCCCGTCGGTGCTGAGCAACATGCCGGTGTCCGTCGAGCAGCACGTCGACTGGATCGCCGACTGCATCAAGTACATGCGCGAGCACAAGCTCGACAAGATCGAGCCGCTGCCCGAGGCCGAGGATGACTGGGTCGACCACCACAACGCGGTGGCCCAGGCGACGCTGCTGCCGATGGCGAACTCCTGGTGGGTCGGCGCGAACATCCCGGGCAAGCCGCGCAACCTCTACCCGTACGTCGGTGGCGTCGGGAACTACCGGAGGATCTGCGAGGAGGTCGCGGCACACGGCTACGACGGGTTCGGGATGGCCAAGTACGGGAAGAGCTCGGTGACCGGCACGCGCCCGGCCAGTCGCTTCCCGGTCAAGACCGCGCGCGCAGTGATCGGCTGAGATCGGAGGCGCCATGCCACTCCACCCGGAGGCCCAGCAGCTGCTCGCCGCGCTCGACGCGGCCGGCCTGCCACCGTTCGAGCACATGACCGTCCCTCAGGCGCGCGAGGCCGCCAAGGGCTTCGCCGACCTGCAGGGCGAGCCCGAGGAGATCGCCACCGAGGATCGGATGGTCCCCGGGCCCGCGGGCGACATCCCTGTCCAGGTCTACACGCCCGGCGGCGACGGCCCGAAACCCGTGATCATGTGCTTTCACGGCGCGGTTGGGTGATCGGCGACCTCGACGTCTGCGACAACCCGGTCCGCCGGATCGCCAACCGGACCGGGCGCGGTCGTCGTGGGGTGTTCTGGCCGGAAACAGGCGTGCCACGACCGCGAGCTGTGAGACGCCGTGTTGTGAAGGGCGGGGCTGTGGCGACGGCCGCGCGCCCGGGGCGGTCTCGGATCAGTTCGTGCATGCCCTTGGTGGACAGAACGGCAGCGGCGAATACGGCCCCGCTCACTTGGCCTCGGCGCGGCGAATGCGCCGGTGCGGGCGATGGGGTGGGTCATGACGAGCCGCGATCACTACCGACACCGGTCACGGTGCCGGGTGGAAGGGGTCGCTGACGTACTCGCCGGCGGCCCCTTCCACCTGGCGATGCCCGGTCAGTCGGTGGAGTGCAGCGCGGCCCTGACTTCGCGGGCGATCTCGGCGTGCAGTTCCCGGGACCGGTCGATGAGGCCCTGCATCCAGTAGAAGCCGTGGATCATGCCCTGGTACTCGCTGTAGGTCACCTTGACCCCGTCCGCGCGGAGCCGGTCGGCGTAGAGCCGGCCGTCGTCGCGCAGCGGGTCGAACTCGGCGGTGACGACCAGTGCCGGCGGCAGGTTGGCGAGGCTCTCGGCGCGCAGCGGGGAGGCCCGCCAGTCGGGTTCATCGGTGGCGCCGTCGAGGTAGTGCCCCCAGAACCAGCGCATGGACTCCCGCTGCAGGAGGTAGCCCTCGGCGTTCTGGATCGCGGAGGGCTTGTCGACGTCGTGCTCGGTGGCGGGGTAGATCAGCAGCTGGAACGCCAGCGCCGGGCCACCCTCCTCCCTGGCCTTGATGGCCACCGCCGCGGCGAGGTTCCCGCCCGCGCTGTCGCCGCCCACGGCGATCCGGGCGGGGTCGATCCCGAGCTCCTCGGCGTGCTCCACAACCCAGCACGTCGTCGCCCAGACGTCGTTGAACGGCACGGGGAACTTGTGTTCCGGGGCCTTCTGGTAGTTCACCGCGACGACGACGCAGTCGGTGTCGTTCGCGAGCGCCCGCATGGTCGGATCGCAGATCTCGATGTTGAGGATGACCCAGCCGCTGCCGTGGAAGTACAGGATCGCCGGCCGAGGCCCCTGACCGGCGGGCCGGTAGATCCGCGCGGGCAGATCGGCGGTGGGGCCGGGAATGAACCGGTGTTCGACCTCCGCGATCTCCGGCGCCGGGCCCTGCAGGTCGGCGAACGCCCACGCGGCCTGGCGTGCCTGCGGCACACTCATGTGCTCGAACGGGGGCTGTCCGGCTTCGGCCATTTGCTCCAGCAGCGCCTTCACCTGGGGATCCAGCGTTCGCTCCGTCATCGGGTCCTCCCGAGAATCGGTAATCATCAGCCCGGCGCCGAGTCGTTCAGCTGCGCCATCTAGCCGCCCGCCCAGGACGTCCACTCGCGCACGCGGCATGGGGGCCGAACTCGGCGGCGACCCAAGGGACACTACTCCGCCGCCGGTCGCCCGGACGACGATCGATTCGGCCCCTCCCGCAGCGGTTCGCCGACCTGCCGTCACCGGATGGGCGCGGACCCCTCGCAGTGGGAGGCCTCGCCTGGGCCCGACCAGGTGCGGATCCGGCTCTACTACGGTCGCCTGGTGGGCGGCAAGGACGCTGCAGGGCGCGGGCATGTGGCGCGCCCAGACGACAGCTGATCAGCCGGCCGGTGTC
>JASLAP010000445.1 GCA_030147065.1 Pseudonocardia sp.
CGACGGCGATCGTGGTCACCGGCCCGTCCGGGCCGATCGAACGCCGCAGGACCCCGCGGGCGAGCACCGCGTTGAGCGCGGCGACGGCCCGCGGCGACGCGGGGTCGGCGATGTGCGCGGCGATCGCGTCCCGGGCGGCGAGCAGGGCCTCCCGCACGGCCGGGGTGGCTGGCACCCGGTCGTCGAACCCGTGCCCGCCCAGCCACAGCGACAGTCCGGACCGTTCCGCGAGCAGGTCGTGCCGCCCGCTCGCGTCGATCCACACGGTGTTCAGCAGATCCAGTCCCAACGGCTCGCCGAGCAGCGGTCGGCGGTCCGGTCCGCCGCCGTAGTCGCCGTCCACGTCCTGGAGTCTAACCGGATCGAAGCCCTTGACAGGCTAGAGGCTAACCTGCATATAGTTTTCACCGGTTAGAGTCGGGCGAGGGTCAGCAGCAGGAGGACAACGGGATGACGAAGACAGCGGCGCCGACCGTGACGCAGGTCGGTCACGTGGGCATCAACGTGACCGACCTGGACCGGTCGGCGCGGTTCTACGAGCGGGTCCTCGGTCTGCGGGTGGTGGCGCGCAGCGCGGAGGACGCCGCGCCGGAGCGGCGGTGGGCCTTCCTCGGTCGCGACGGGCGACCGGTGGTGACGCTGTGGCAGCAGGCGCGGGAGCGTTTCGCGGTCGACCGGCCGGGGCTGCACCACCTGGCCTTCCAGGTGGAGTCCATGGTCGAGGTCGAGGCCGTGCAGGAGGTGCTGCGCGGCGCGGCGGCGGAGTTCGGTACCGGGTTCGTCTACGACGGCGTGGTCCCGCACGGCGAGGGCGTCGGGTCGGGCGGGGTGTTCTTCACCGACCCGGACGGCACCCGGCTGGAGGTGTACGCCCCCAGCGGCGCCGAGGATGCGACCGCGCCCACCGGTGCCGCGCCGACCTGCGGCTTCTTCTGACCAACCGCCGCACCACGACCACCGGACGGAGAGACCATGAGCGCGGCCCAGCAATACCACGCGGGGGAGCTCGCGGCCCAGGCGCTGGCCGGGCTGGCGCGGCCGGCGCAGGCCGCCGGCCGCGCCATCCGCGGGGAGGTCCCGGACAGGGCGAAGGCGTTCCTGGCCGAGCAGACGATGCTCGTCGTCGGCGCCGCCGACGCCGCGGATCGGATGTGGGCGACCGTGCTGACCGGGCCACCGGGGTTCGTCCGCGACCTCGACGACCGCACCGTCGAGGTCGCGGCCCGGCCCGCGCCGGTCGATCCGCTGGCCGCCGCGCTGGCCCGCCCCACGCGGGTCGGCACGCTCGCGATCGAGCCGGCCACCCGACGGCGGATGCGGCTCAACGGCCGCGCCGAGCCCATCACGTCCGGGCTGCGGATCGCCGTCGACCAGGTCTACGCCAACTGCCCGAAGTACATCCAGCAGCGGCTTCCGCTCTCCCGACCCGCGGCGGGGCCGGACGTCGCCGGACCCGCGGTCGAGGTGGCGCCCGAGCTGACCGCCGAGCACCAGCAGCTGGTCACCGCCGCGGACACCTTCTTCGTCGCCACCCGCTCCGGCGACGGCGACGCGGACGCCTCGCACCGCGGCGGGAGTCCCGGCTTCGTCCGCGTGCTGGGCCCGGCCCGGCTGCGCTGGCCCGACTACTCGGGCAACGCGATGCTCATGACCCTGGGCAACCTGCACCAGCACCCGGCCGCCGGGCTGCTCGTCCCGGACTGGGACACCGGTGCTGCGCTGCAGATCACCGGCACCGCCAGCATCGAGTGGGACCCCGAGGCGGCGGCCGCCGAGTTCCCCGGCGCGCACCGGGTCGTCGACTTCCGGATCACCGAGGTCGTCCGGACACCGAACGCGCTACCGACGGCCTGGACGGCGGGCGAGCAGTCGCGGTTCAACCCGCCAGCACCCGCGCCGGCGAGCCTCTAATCTCCCGCGCCGTGGATCGGCACGGACCCGGTGGTGCTCATCGCGGGCTCGCCGAAGTGGTCGTCGCTGCCTGTCCCGGGGGCGGGGCGGACACCCGGAGGGGACGCCGGCTGCGGTGAACGTGGCGTGAGCTCGCGGACGGGGCGCTACCGCCACCGGCGGACCGCGTCTTGACACCGGGGGTGATGCTCCGGCACCGTCGCTGACGTCCGTGCAGCGGACAAATGTCCATTGTCACCCTGCTGCGCTGCCGGAAGGATCGCGGACATGACCACGAGCGCGGCGCGCATCGACGAACGCCGCGCCGTCCCGTGCGCCTGCCCTCGATCACAGCCCGCACGCCGACGGCACCGTCCGAACGCCCGGATCGGGGACCGGGCCGCACGGCGAACCCGGCCGGGACCGGCACGCCGCCCCGAGGACCGGAGCACCTACCCGCCGTGCCGATCCCGGTGCAGCGGTCGAATGCGCTGAACGGCAGGAGCGCCAGGGATCCGGCGGCGTTGATCGACTCCTCGAAGCGGGGGATGCCAACGGCGACGTGGTGGCGGTCGGGTCGATGACCTGGAGCCGCGCGGAATCGGTTGCTGGTCGTCGCGGAGACGTCGAGTCCGTCGGCTTCGTACGCGTCGATCACAGCGGCGAGCGCATCCGGGAGGTGCGGTCCGAAGCGCTGCGGCCGTTGGCAGACACCCGTCCTGGGCTCGACGTGGAGCTGCTCGCCGATCTCGTCGATCAATCACGTGCGGGTAGCGGCACGACCATGGCGACTCCGAGCGGCCCACGACCCTTCCCCGCGACCACGAAGCCGGCGCGGCTGTAGAGGCGGGCGGCGGGGTTGTGGAGATGGACGTTGAGGGCCAGCTGGTCGTAGCCGTGTTCGGCGGCGCGGGCGGTGAGCGCGTCGAGCAGGCGACGACCGACGCCGCGACCGCGGTCGGCGGGCGCCACCGCCACGACGAGTTCGGGGACCGGCGCACCGTCGGGTGTCACGAGCAGCCAGGGTTCTCGGAAGTGCCACCAGGCCGCACCGACCGGACGGCCGTCGTGGCCGAGCGCCAGCACGCTCGCATCCGGTGTCGGGGGAAGACCCCGCAACAGCGCGGGATCATCGACCGGGGGCAGCGGGCGGCCCTCGACCGCCGAGGCGAGTCGGGCCATCTCGAGGATGAACGCCGCATCGGACGGCTCGCCCGTTCGGACCGGCACGTCGAGGACGGTACAACCGGGTCCTGCCGACGTGCAGTGGACGTGAGCGTGCCGCGTCGTGGTCGCCAGTGCCGCCGCGCGCCGTCCGGAACGGACTGATCAGGTGGCGGAGGCGGGCCGGGGGACCGCTACCGTGCAGCGCATGACGCACCGATCGGCGCTCGTGGCGGTCGCCTCGGCCCAACTGGCCGCCCAGCTGGGCGGACACGTCGTCGCCCTGCGACGGCGTCGGCACTTCGACGTCCCCTTCATGACGGGCGATCCCGAGCACCTCGTCCGGGACTGGCTCTGGTTCGGCACGGCCTACAGCGCGCCGCCCTACCTGCTCGGGCCGCAGCTCTGGGCGGTCAGCCGGCTGCTGCGCGGACCCGACGACCGGGCGCGCCGGGTGCTGCGGTGGATCGGCACCGGTCTGACGCTGGGCTACCTCAGCGAGCGGGACGTCCGGGTCCGGGTGCGCCCGGGCGGCTTCGACCCGGCCGAGACACCGATCGCCGTGATCGGCTGGGGTTGCGCGGTGGCGATGGCCGTCCTCGCCCGCCGCTGACCGCTGTGTCCGCTGCCCGCGCTGCCCGCGTGCTGCCCCGTCGGGCTGAGGTCGTCGTCGTGGGTGGCGGCGCGATCGGCACCAGCATCGCCTTCCACCTCGCCGAGGCCGGCGTCACCGACGTCGTCCTGCTAGAACGCGACGAGCTGGGCCACGGTTCCACCGGCAAGGCGGCGGGCGGCGTGCGTGCCCAGTTCTCCGACCGGATCAACATCGAGCTGGGCGCGCGCAGCCTGGAGGCCTTCGCCCGGTTCGGCGAGCGACCCGGCCAGGAGATCGACCTGCACCGCGTCGGGTACCTGTTCCTGCTGTCCTCGCCGCACGACGTCGCCTCCTTCGAGGCGGACGTCGCGCTGCAGAACGAGCTCGGCGTGGGCAGTCGCATGATCGAGGTCGCCGAGGCGGTCGCGTTGTCCCCGCTGATCGCGCCGGACGGGCTGCTGGCTGCGGCCTTCTCGCCCGACGACGGCCACTGCACGCCGGAGTCGGTCGTGCTCGGTTACGCCGTTGCTGCCCGCCGGCACGGCGCCACGCTGCTCACCGGGGTGGAGGTGACCGGCATCGAGGTCGACGCCGGCGAGGCCCGGACCGTGCACACCGACCGCGGCCCGATCACCGCGGGGACGGTGGTCATCGCGGCCGGGGCGTGGTCGCGGGCGATCGGTGAGATGGTCGGCACTGCGCTGCCCGTCACCCCCGTGCGCAGGCAGATCCTGTTCACCGAGGCGATGGCGGACCTGCCGCCGGTGGTGCCGTTCACCATCGACTTCGCCACCACCTACTACTTCCACCGGGAGGGCCGGGGCTTGTTGCTGGGCATGTCGGACCCGGACCAGGAGCCCGGCTTCGACCAGTCGTACTCCGAGCAGTGGCTGCCGCGCCTGGGCGCGGCGATCGGTGTCCGCACGCCCGGCCTGCTCGACGTCGGGTTGGCCGACGGCTGGGCCGGCCTCTACGAGGTCACCCCCGACCACAACGCCCTGATCGGCCGGTCCTCCACCACCCCGAACGTCCTCTACGCCACCGGCTTCTCCGGCCACGGCTTCCTCCAGGCCCCCGCGGTCGGCGAGGTGGTGCGCGACCTCCACCTCGACCGGACCCCGTTCGTCGACACCACCCCGCTGTCCGCGGACCGCTTCGACGGTGGGACGGGTGGGCGGCCCGAGTCGCACATCGTGTGACCCGGAGGAGCGCCTCCCCGAACCGGTGGTCCACGGGCAGCCGCTCGTCGGGCGGGTGTCGACCGGGTTCACCCCGGCGGCGCGCGCCCGGACGAGCACGGTGTCCGGACCGACCGGGGGGTCGGGCAGTTCCGTCACGGTGAGCACGCCCTGCCGCCGTACTGCTGCATCGCCATCGCCTTCACCTCCCCGGCGTACCCCGCCGTGAGCACGCCCGGTTCGCGGCCGGACGCCGGCGGCTAGGGCCCCCGCTCGGCGAGCCAGGCCTGCGCTCGGCGCCGGGAGGCCCTGGAGAGCCAGGCGTCCTGCACGAGCTCGGCGAGTTCGTCCCGGTCCAGCTCGTGGAGCCGGCCGGCCTGCACCAGGACCGAGGGGTGGCCGTCGAAGTGCGGGGTGGTGAAGAAGGGCGAGGTGGGGTCGCCCACCAGCGCGGCTTTGTCCTCCTCGCCCGGCACCCAGAGCACGATCACGTCGGTCAGCTTCTCCCCGGTCCGCGGGTCCCGGGCGTCCGGGCGTGGGGTGCGGAAGAAGACGAACGACTTGCCGCCCACCTGGTAGACGGGGTTGCCCGCGGACCCGTGCACGACGGTGACGTGCGGCATCGAGGCGGCGAGGGCGTGCACGTCCTCGACCCGGGCGGCGACCACGTCGGGCAGCCTACGGCCGGTGCCGCCGCCGGGCGGGTGGTGCAGGTGGTCGATTTCGCCGCGGACTCCCCGATCCCCGGCCGGACCGGCGGCGCGGGTCCTGGAGATTCCGCACGTGGAGCTACTGCGGCGCGACCTGGACAGCGTCTACGACCCTCATGACGCCCGCGCCCGGAACCACGCCACGGTCGCCGCGGCGGCCTCGTCCAGCGGGGTGGTCGTGAACGGACCGACCTCGTTGCGGAACCGCCGGTCGTCCACCACGAAGGGCTCGGTGAACTGGTAGCGGGTGTCCAGCAGCTCGCGGAGCATCGGGTGGCCCAGGGCGAGCACCCGGTGCAGCGGGCCGGGCAGGGCGGAGACCCGTGCCCGGTCGTGCCCGGCGGCGCGGGCGAACGCGTCGGCCAGCTCCTGCTGGCTGCACGGCGGCCCGACGGGCAGGTGGTAGGCGCGCCCGGCCGGGGCGTCGACGAGCATGGCCAGGGCGCGGCCGACGTCGGGCAGGTAGCTCCAGCTGTGCGGAACGTCCGGGCGACCGGTCACGCGCACCGTCTTGCCGTTGATGGCCGCCGGCACCATCGTGTCCCCGGCGACGGTGCCGGCGCCGCGAGGACCGAAGTAGTCGCTCGCCCGCCCGATCACCACCTCGAGGTGGCCGGCGGCGTGCCGGCGCAGCAGGTCGTCGGCCATCGCGACGCGCACGCGGCCCTTCGCATCGGTGGCGGCGCCCGGGAGGTCCTCGGTGAGGGGACCGGTGACCGGGCCGTAGCCGTAGAGGTTGTCGGCGAACACCAGCCTGCGGCCCGCCGCGGCGTCGGCGATCGCGGCGGTGAGCGGGGGGAACTCCCGGGTCCAGCGGGTGTAGGCGGGCTGGGCGGCGTGCACCACGACGTCGGCCCCGGCGACGGCGGCGCGCAGCGCGGCCGGGTCGCGCAGGTCGGCCACGCGGGCCTCGGCACCGTCGGGCAGCGCGACCGGTGTCCGGGTGACGGCCCGGACCGGCCGTCCCGTCGCGAGCAGCGCCTCGACGACGTGCGACCCGATGCCGCCCGCCGCCCCGAGCACGACGGCGGTCATCGCGCACCGACCGGCGTGCGGGCCGGGCGGAGCAGGACCAGGCCGATCGCGCCGAGCCAGAAGAACCACAGCGCGTAGGCGGTGAAGCCGGCGGTGCCGAACAGGCCCTCGGCCAGCACCGGCGCGAACGGGCCGACGAGGAACGACAGTCCCCACACCGCGGTCAGCCCGAGCCCGACCACGGCCGTGGCCGGGCCGACGAATGCCGGGAGGACGACGGCGGCCGGTTCGTCGAGGACGGCGGGCCAGCCGTACGCCGCGGCGAGCAGGGCCACCGCGACGAGGTTGAGGACGGTGAACCCCAGCAGCAGTGCCGCGGTGGATCGTCGGTCGGACATCGGGAGCTCCTTGTCACTGGGGAGAGCGACTGCTCTCGCAAGGGAGATGATGGCCGGCCTGGGTGCGTCTGACAAGAGCAGGTGCTCTCGGATGTGTCAGACTGCTCTGGTGCCTCCCACTCCCCGGCAGCGGGCGCGCCAGGCCGCCGTCGACGACATCAAGCGGATCGCCCGCCGCCAGCTCGCCGAAGGCGGCCCGGGTGCGCTGTCGCTGCGCGAGATCGCCAAGGAGATGGGGCTGGTCAGCAGCGCGGTCTACCGCTACGTCCCGTCCCGGGACGCCCTGCTCACCGAGCTGATCTCCGACGCCTACGACCGGCTCGGCGCCACCGCCGAGGCCGCAGACGCGGCGCTGGACCGCGACGACCTGGCCGGGCGGTGGGTCGCACTGGCCGGTGCCCTGCGCGACTGGGCGCGGGCGCACCCCACCGACTACACGCTGGTGTACGGCCCGCCGCTGCCCGGCTACGAGGCGCCGCCGCAGACCTACGCCCCGGCGCAGCGCTGGTTCGAGATCCTGATCGACGTCCTGGTGCGCGCCGGGTCCACCGAACCCGATCCCGACGACCCGGCCCTGCGCGCGCAGCTGGAGGCGGTCCGCGACCGGCGCAGTCCCGGTGCCCCGCTGGGCGGCATCGCGGCCGGACTCGCCGCCTGGGCCCAGTTGCACGGGCTGGTCGCGCTGGAGATCCACGGGCAGACCGCCTTCGTGCTGGGCGGCGGGGCCGAGCTGTTCCACCACTGCGTCGCGCGGCAGGTCCGCGACCTCGGGCTGCACGGGTCGCGGACCACCGCCCGACCCCGAGCGTGACTCGCGGATCCGTTCCCCGCGCCCACCGGGGCGGCCGGGGTCACATCGCCGGGGCCGGCTCGCGTCCCCGGCGACCGGTCGCGGCGGCGAGCAGGACCCCGGCCAGCCCCGCCCCGGCGGTGGCCGCCACCCACGGCGCCGTCGTCGCCGCCGCGACGATCACGGCGACCAGGGCCCAGGCCACCGCGGCCAGGTAGGGCAGGGATCCGACCGCCACCCGCCGCGCGGCCCACCCGGCGGTTCCCGCGGCGCCCAGCAGGATCGCCGACTGCCCCAGCAGGCCGGCCGTCCCGGTGGTGGGCAGGCCGGCGTCGACCAGGACGGTGGCGGCGTTGACCCAGACCGCGGCGGTGGACCACCCGGCGTAGAGCCCCAGGGACCCGCCGAGCAGGACCCTGGTGACCCGCTGGGAGCGGTCGTCCCGCACGGCGCGCAGCACCTCGCGCAGCGCGGCCAGCAGCAGCACGAGCATGGCCAGGAAGATCGGAACGGTGAGCCATACCGCCGGGGAGACCGCCGCCAGCAGCCAGGCCGCGAACAGCACCTGCACGACCGAGAGCCGGACGTGGACGGCCCGGTAGGCCGCGGATCGGGCCCGTGCGGGGGACAGCCCGTACCCGGCGGCGGCCAGGCAGCCCAGGACGATCACGCTCCAGATCGAGAAGGCGTAGCCGGCCGGCACCACCGGCGGCCCGTCGTCCGAGCCGGAGAACGGCACGAGGACCGGTGAGCCGATCTGCAGCGCCGCGGTGGCGAGCAGGACCCAGCGCCCGACCTCCGGTCGCAGGAGGCCGGTCCGGTCGCGGGGGGCGCCGGGCTCAGCCATCGCCGGTCCCGCTGGCGGCGGCGTGCACCCAGGCCCGGATCAGGGCGGGGTCGCGGCGGGCGGGGGAGGCGATGACGGAGGCCGGGCCGACGGCGGCGGGATCGCCGGCGGTGGGCCAGCCCTGGGCGATGAGCTCGCGGCGGCGGCGCCGGTAGGACAGCTGCAGGAGGTCGGAGCGGACGTGCAGCTCGTCGGCGAGGTCGTAGGGCAGCAGCTCGGGGTGCAGGTCGTCGACGACGCGGCGGTCCTCGCGCAGCACGCGCAGGTTCATCCAGCGCACCGCGGCGTCGGCCAGCGGGGACCGGGCGAAGTCGCGCAGGACGACGTAGTGGGTGAGGGTGTGCGTGTCGTCGACCGGCAGGTGGGCCTGCAGGATCAGCTGCCGGCGCCCGCCGAAGGCCAGCTCGGTGCGGGTGCACGAGGGCAGGTGCCACGACAGCGACCCACCGCCGCCGTCGCCGGCCTGGCCCGACCACTCCGTGGTGGTGACGGTGTAACGCCGTGTTGCGGGCGGCCGACGACGCCGGCCGGGCGATGTCCGAGCGGCTCGGCGTGGGCGTCAGCGACACGGCGGCGCTGCAGCACCTGTTCGTGCACGGGCCGGCCGGGCCGGTCGACCTGGGGCGGTCGTTGGGCCTGGGTTCCGCCGCGGCGACCATGCTCGCCGATCGTCTGGAGCGCGCCGGGCACGTCGAGCGCCACCCCCACCCCGACGACCGCCGCCGCCGGCGGCTGGAGCCGACCGAGCAGGCCCAGCACGACGTGTGGCAGGTGCTGGGTCCGCTGGTCGCCCGCCTGGACGCGGTGGAGGCCGGGCTGGACGAGGACGAGCGCGCCGCGGTCGCGCGCTACCTGGAGCGGGTCCTCGACGCCTACCGCGACTACACCGCCTCCGACCGGCCCTGAACCGGCGCTGTTCCGGGCCGACCTACACCAACCACTCGCCGTCGCGCATGAGCGTGCGGCCGGCGATCTCGTTCGCCTCGCGCCAGGCCTGCACGCGGACGGGCCGCAGCACGAGGAACACGTAGCCGGCTGCGCTCCGCGGGTCCCAGTCCGCCTGCGCCGCGTAGGCATCCCCCAGCGCCTCGTCGTCGCCGACCCCGACGGCGCGGTCGAGCACCGAGTCGATCATGACGACGTCCCGGGTCGGACCGAGGGCGAGGCGCGCCCGGCTGGACGCGGTGAGGTTGCGCGCGGTCACCGAGGTCTCCGCGACCGCGATCACCACGCGCTCGTCCACCCAGGCCGACGACAACGGGACCAGGTGCGCCCCGCCGGCCGCGGAGGCGGTGGCGACCCAGGCGTCGATCGCCGGGGTGATCAGCTTGGCCAGCGCGTCCGCCTTGCGGACCCGCCCGTCGCGCGGCTCCACCGGTGCCGTCACCCGACCCGGTCCGCACCGAGCGCCGCGTGGAAGGCCGCTGCCGCGGCGACGCCGGCGACCTCGAGGACGACGGGACCGGTGGTCGGGAGAGCGGCGGTCGTCATCTCAACGCACCTCGATGCTGGTCATGGAGCTCACGCTAGGTGTTGCTCCGCGACCCGGGCTTCTCGATTCCTGACCCGCCGGTGACCCGCCGGCCCGCGGCGCCGGCGGATCATGGCCGACTGGCGCCCTTGACGGCTGGGGCCGGCATCACGAACCTCAGCAGTGATGGTGCCCCCCTCGTCGGACGAGTCCCTCCCGGACGGCCCGCTCGCCACCGGTCCGGTGCACCTGCGGGCGGCCGGGGTGAGCCTGGTGGTCGGTTCCCGCCGGGGCTCGCTGCCCGTCGTCCTGCACTGGGGGCACGACCTGGGCGAGCTCGCCGCGGACGAGCTGGCGGCCCTGGCGGCCGGCGGGATCCCCGCCACGGTGCCCAACGACCTCGACGAGCCGGCGCCGTCCGGCGCGCTGCTGCCCGAGCACTCCGCGGGCTGGAACGGGCGGCCCGGCCTGGTGGGCTCCCGGGCGGGGCGGGGATGGTCGCCCCGGTTCACGCCGACCGGGTTCCGGGCCGGGTCCGACCCGGCCGGCGGTGGCCGGGTGATCGCGACCGGCTCCGACGAATCCGCCGGGCTCGCCGTCGCGATCGAGGTCGAGCTGCTGCCCTCGGGACTGCTGCGCCAGCGGGCGACGGTCACCGCCACCGCCGAGGGCGGCTACGCCCTGGACGGGCTGGCGCTCACCCTGCCCGTTCCGCCCGTGGCCACCGAGCTGTTCGACCTCGCCGGCCGCTGGGGCCGCGAGCGGAGCCCGCAGCGCATGCCGTTCGTGGTGGGCGTGCACGCGCGGGAGAACCGGCGCGGGCGCACCGGGCCGGACGCCCCGCTGATCCTCGCGGCCGGCACCGCCGGGTTCGACACCCGCCAGGGCGAGGTCTGGGCGGTGCACGTGGCCTGGAGCGGCAACCACGTCACCTACGCGGAGCGGCTGTCGACCGGCTCCGCCGTGCTCGGTGGCGGTGAGCTGCTGCTGCCCCGCGAGGTCGTGCTCGCCGTGGGGGAGAGCTACGCCGGCCCCTGGATCTACGGCGCGCACGGCACCGGCCTCGACGCCGTGGCCGCCCGGTTCCACACCCACCTGCGGTCGCGCCCGCACCACCCCCGCCGACCGCGCCCGGTCGTCCTGAATACCTGGGAGGCGGTGTACTTCGACCACGACCTCGGGCGGCTGACCGAACTGGCCCGGCTCGGCGCCGAGGTCGGCGTCGAGCGCTACGTGCTCGACGACGGCTGGTTCCGGCACCGCCGCGACGACACGGCCGGGTTGGGCGACTGGTACGTCGACGAGCAGGTGTGGCCCGAGGGCCTGCACCCGCTGGTGGACGCGGTGCGCGGGCTCGGCATGGAGTTCGGGCTCTGGGTCGAGCCGGAGATGGTCAACCTCGACTCCGACCTCGCCCGCGCGCACCCGGACTGGGTGCTGGGCACCGGCGGCCGCATGCCGCTGAGCTCCCGCTCCCAGCAGGTGCTCGACCTGGCCCATCCGGGGGCCTACGCCCACATCCTCGGGCGGCTCGACGCGCTGCTGACCGAGTACCCGATCAGCTACCTCAAGTGGGACCACAACCGCGACCTGCTCGAGGCCGGCCGCGGCCCGGACGGGGTGCCCGGCGTGCACGCCCAGACCCGCGCGTTCTACCGGCTGCTCGACGACCTGCGCGGCCGCCACCCCGGCGTGGAGATCGAGTCCTGCTCGTCGGGCGGGCTGCGGGTCGACCTCGAGGTGCTCGAACGCACCGACCGGGTCTGGGCCAGTGACGTGGTCGACCCGCTGGAGCGCCAGCAGATCCAGCGCTGGACCGCCCAGCTGCTTCCGCCCGAACTGGTGGGCTGCCACGTCGGCGCGCCGAGGTCGCACACCACCGGCCGCACCCACGACATCGCGTTCCGCGCGGGCACCATGCTGTTCGGCTCGTTCGGCGTCGAATGGGACCTCGCCGCCGCGTCCGAGGTCGAGCGCGCGGAGCTGGCCTCCTGGGTGGCGCTGTACAAGGAGCTCCGCGAGCTGCTGCACACCGGCGAGGTCGTCCGCTCGCCGCAGCACGACCCATCGACGGCCGTGCACGGCGTCGTCGCGCAGGACCGCTCCGACGCCCTGTTCGCGATCGTCCAGCTGACCTCCCCGGAGACGTCGGTGCCCGGCGCGGTGCGGTTGCCCGGCCTCGACCCGGCGCGCCGGTACCGCATGCACCTGCAGCCGCCCGGCCACCTGCCGGAGCACACGCGGGGCATCCACCCACCGCCGTGGATCGTCGAGGGCCTCACGCTGCCCGGATCGGTGCTCGACGCCGTCGGGGTCCGCGTCCCCGCGCTGTTCCCCGAGCAGCTGATCCTGATCCGGGCCCGGGACGCCGGTCGACGACCACCACCGCCGCAGCGCCCGCCCGCCCGACCGGATGCCTGATGTCCTCGGGGCACTCGGGTCAGACGGTGGGGAGTGGCGAGCTGATCAGGAGACGGACCGGGCGGCGCGGAGCCGGCTGAGGCGCAGCACGAGGGCGACCGCGGTGATCACCACGACGGCGAGCGCGTACACCTCGGTGGTGGCGCGCAGGCCGAAGGCGGTGCCGGCGAACCCGGCGAGCACTGCGGGCACGCTGAAGGCGAGGTAGGAGATGACGAACGCGACGGCGAACAGGGCGCCGCGCTCGTGGGGCTCGGCGATCCGGGCGAACGTGCCGAAGGTGGCCAGGCCGGCGGCTCCGAACCCGACGCCGGCCACGACGGTGCCGGCGGCGCACAGGGCGACCAGGTCGGCGGCGACCCCGGCCAGGGTCACCAGCGTGCCGAGCCCGAGCAGCGCCGCCGCCGGGGCCAGCAGCGCGGGCGCCGGGCGGGAGCGCAGCAGGAACGCGGTGATCGCGCCGACGCCGCACAGCAGGGTGACCACGACGCCGCCGACCAGGTGGCTGCGCACTCCCAACAGCCCGGCGGTGACCGACGGGCCGAGGGAGAGGTAGAGCCCGCCGAGCGCCCAGCTGGCGACCATCACCGGGACGACCGGGACGACCTCCGGGCGCAGCCGGGCGGGGACCCCGACCCGTGGGCGCAGCGACGCGACCGCGCCCGGCCGCCGCGCCGAGGTCTCCGGCATCCGGGCGACGATCACCGCGGCCAGCACCATCCCGCCGATCAGCAGCGCGTAGACCAACCGGGTCGGTGCCGGCCCGAACTCCACCAGCGCCCCGCAGCCCAGGGCACCGAGCGCGAGCCCGGCGAGCGGGGCGACCGAGTTGACCACGCCGGCGCGTCCGCGGGCGTGCGCGGGTTCGAGGTCGACGAGCGCGGCGCCGAGCGTGGAGATCGCCGCGCCGGTCGCGATGCCTTGCAGGAGCCGGGCGACCGACAGGACGACCACGTCCCCCGCGACGAGGAACAGCACGAGGGCGACCGCCTCCAGCCCGATCGCGCCGGCCAGCACCGGACGCCGCCCGACGTGGTCGGACAGGGCGCCGACGACGAGCAGCGAGGCGAGCAGGCCGACCACGTAGACGGCGAACACGGCGGTCAGCACCCAGGCGGTGAAGCCCCACTGCTGCTGGTAGACGACGTAGAGCGGGGACGGTGCGCTGGAAGCGGCCAGGAACAGCACGACGATCGCGGTGACCGCGGCGAAGGTCCGGGTCCGGGGCGGGGCGGTCCCGGATCGGGTGGGGGCGGGTGGCAGAGCGGCGGCGGGGCCGACGGACATGGGTTCCTCGCATCGATCTGTGCGTTAAGGCGTCCGACGCTAGCACGTCCGCAGCGATCACTGCGTTAGCTTGATGCAGTGATCAGTGCAATACTGGTCGGGTGTCCACTCCCGCGGCGGCGTCGTCCGCCCCTGCGCGCTCCGGTACCCGCCCCGGCGGCCGCTCGGCCCGGGTCCGCGCCGCGGTGCACCGCGCCGTCGAGGCACTGCTCGTCGAGGAGGGGGGCGACGCGCTGACCGTCCCCGTCGTGGCCGCCCGCGCCGGGGTGCACGCCACCACGCTCTACCGGCGGTGGGGGTCGATCGGCGAGCTGCTCGCCGACGTCGCGACCAGCCGGTTCACCGGGGACGTCGTGGTGCCCGACACCGGGAGCCTGCGCGGGGACCTGGAGCGCTGGGCGGCCGACGTGGCCACCGACCTGGCCGACCCGGACGTCCTCGCGCTGATGCGCGCCACCATCGGCGCCGGGGGCGAGGTGGGCGCCTGCGCCTGCCGCGGGGACCGCGAGGAGCAGCTCGCGGCCATGATCGAACGGGAGCGGGCGCGGGGGAACCCGGTGCCGACCGTCGAGCGGGCCGCCGACGCCCTGCTCGCGCCGCTCTACTACCGGTCGGTCTTCACCGAGGTCGCCGGCACGCCCGAGTGGGCCCGCGGGCTGGTCGCGCACCTGCTGCCGGACTGACCGGTGGCCGGGGCGGACCGCCCTGCGCCGCTCGTCCCGGTCCTCGCACGGGCGGTGTGCGCCGCGCAGAGGCCCCGGCGTCTGCGCGGCGTACGGGAAGTCTGCGAGGACGCCCCTGACCCCGGCCCGTGGCCGAGCGCTGCGCGTCTTCACCGACGCCGTGCGCACCGACGCGGTGCCGATGGGCGAGGTCCGCGAGAACGTGCCGAGCCTGGCCATGGTGGAGGCGGCGGTCCGGTCAGGCACGGCGGGGAAGGCCCTGACGGGTGGGGTCGATCATGGTCATGCCGGCGACCACCGCCCGGTCGACGTGGGGGAGTGCCCGCGCCGCCTCGTCGAGGCCGATCGTGCGTTCGACCAGCCGCTGCGGCTGCAGGGCACCCCGCTCGATGAGGGCCATCATGGCCGGGTAGTCGACCGCGGCCATCCCGTGGCTGCCCAGCAGGTCGAGCTCCCAGGCGATCACCCGGGCCATCGGCACCCGCGGGTGGCCGCCGACCGGCGGCAGCAGCCCGACCTGGACGTGGCGGCCTCGACGGCGGAGGCTGAGGACGGCATCGGCACAGGCCTGCTCGCTGCCGACGGCATCGACGGCGACGTGGCTGCCGCCGCCGGTGAGGGCGGCGACAGCGGCCGGGACGTCGGTGCCGTCGGCGAGCAACGTGTGCTCCGCGCCGAGTTCCGCGGCGGCGGCGAGGGCCCGCGGGTTGCGGTCCACCGCGACCACCCGCCCACCCAGGGCGCGGGCGATCATCACCGTGCTGAGCCCCACCCCGCCGGCACCGACCACGGTCACCCACTCCCCGTCGGTGACGCGGGCGCGGCCGACCAGGGCGCGGTACGCCGTGGCGAAGCGGCAGCCGAGGCCGGCCGCGGTGGCGAAGTCGATCTGCTCGGGAACGGCCACCAGGTTCGTGTCCGCGCCGTGCAGGGCGACGAACTCGGCGAAGGACCCCCAGTGGGTGAAGCCCGGCTGCTGCTGGTCGGGGCAGACCTGGGCGTTCCCGGTCCGGCACCACGCGCAGCGGCCGCAGCCGCAGACGAACGGGACGGTCACCCGGTCGCCGACCTGCCACCGGGTGACCCGTGCGCCGACCTCGGCCACGACACCGGCGAGCTCGTGACCCGGGACGTGCGGGAACGTGATCTCGTCGTGCCCGGCCCAGCCGTGCCAGTCGCTGCGGCACATGCCGGTGGCCATCACCCGCACCACCACCCCGCCGGCCGGGGCCGTGGGTTCGGCCACCTCCCGGACCTCGGGCTGGGCTCGAGCGGCATCGACGACCACGGCGCGCACCGGTACATCCTGCTCGACCGCCGCCCCGGGACCGGGCCCGGCCGGTGCGCCGTGGCGCGCCAGGCAGGCTCCGGGCGCGTGGACCCGCACCGGAGACCGCGGCTCAGCGGGTCCGGTAGCGCGCGTAGATCAGTCCGCTGTCGAAGGCGCGCTGCTCGACCAGCTCGAGATCGAGGCGCACGCCGTCGGGGAAGAACCGCGTGCCGCCGCCGACCACGCTCGTCGTGATGAAGAGGTGGTACTCGTCCACCAGGCCGGCCGCGATCGCCTGGGAGGCGAGGTCCGGACCGTCGACGCTGAGATCGTGGTCGGCCTCCGCCTTGAGTCGGCGG
>JASLAP010000531.1 GCA_030147065.1 Pseudonocardia sp.
GAACATCCCCGGCAAGCCGGTCCAGAGCCTGAACTACCCGGGCGGCCTCCCGCTGTACCGGGAGAAGTTCGCGCAGGCCAGGGCGAGCGGTTTCGCGGGCTTCCAGATCTCCTGAACAGCGCACCGGCGCCCCGACCCGACCATCCGCAATGGATCGCCGGCGCCCTCCGCGCTCCGGGCAACGTGCCGCGACCACGAGGTTCCGTGGTGCGGTGGGCCCTCGCGCAGCGTGTCGGGCTACCGCTGTTCCACCTCGCCACCGTGGGCCGGACGACCGCGGAGCGGCTTGCGGCCGTGGCGACGCTCGGCGGCCGGACCCTTTGGCACAAGCAGCACGGCGCGTTCATGTAGTCGCACGGCATCGAGTGCCGCACCTGTCGATGTCGTGGACGCCCACGGGGCCCGGCCGGGGACCCTCACCTGCGGGCCACGTCCAGCCCGAGCCACTCGGCGAGCGCGGCGATCTCCACGTCGACAGCGCGCGCGACCTCCGCGCTGAACGGCTCGTCCTCGTGCACCGCGTTCACCCGTAGGACCCCCGCCTTCCGGTCGGTGGTCGCGTCGAGCTTGCCGACCATGCGGTCGTCGACCAGGAGCGGCAGGGCGAAGTATCCCCAGCGGCGCTTCGCCGCGGGCTTGTACATCTCGATCCCGTACTCGAAGTCGAACAGCTCCACCGCCCGCTTGCGGTCGTGGATCAGGCGGTCGAACGGCGAGAGCAGCGCGGTCCGGCCCTCGAACGGCTGCCCGATGCGGGCCGGGTCCACCCGCCACTGCCCGGCGAGGCCCTCCACCACCGCGGGCTCGCCCGCCTGGCCGACGTCGTAGGGCTCCACCGGCACCTTCGTCGTCTTGGCACGCGCGATGCCCAGCGACCGCAGCCGCCGCTCGTTCCGCAGCCGCGCCGCCTCCTCCACCGGGACGACCGGGTCGTCGGGGTAGATGCGCTCGGCCAGGTCCCACAGCCGGTCGCGGCCATGCCTGCCGGCGATCGCCACCTCGCCCAGTTCGGCCATGGCCACGAGCAGCCGGGTCACGTTCTGGTCGTTGGTCCACCCGGTCGACTTCCATGGCACGGCGCAGGTGTCGGGGATGCTGCGCGAGGGCAACGGCCCCTCCGCGTCGAGCCGGGCCAGGATGTCGCGGCGGCAGGCGTCGTTGGCGTCGACCCACCAGCGGAACCGCTTCTCCCAGTTCGCGACCGGTTCCCGCGTCCGCAGCGCGACCATCTCCGCCCGGTACAGGGCCACGTCCTCGGCCGGGCGGATGGTCGAGCCCAGCTCGATGAGCTCCCGCTTCTGCAGCGCCGAGACCAGGTCGGCGGGCGAGTGGGCGGCGCCGAGCCTGCTCCAGGACACCAGGTCGGCCGCGGGGGCGATCGCCGCCGTCGGGTCGAGCTGCAGCAGTGTCAGCTGTCGCACCGTGTCGACCAGGTCGGTGGGCCGCTCCCGGTGCAGGAGCTGCGCGCGGATCGCGATGCGCCGCGCGTCGGTTCGGCTGAGTTCGTGGACGCTCATCGGTCTCCTTCCGCGGCGCCGGGGTCGCCACCGGCGGACCTCGGTCTCGCCGGGGACGGTGACCCTACGCGCCGCTGACGATCCGACTCCGGCGCCGGTCGTCGACGGGTTCCCGCGGGGGCGGGACGTCGTGCTGGGGCGGCGGGCCCGGGGCGTCGAGCAGCAGCGCGATCCGGGTCAGCTCCGCCTTGTTCCCCGCTCCCAGCTTCGTCCGGATGCGCTTGACGTAGGTGTCGACGGTGTGCGAGCTGATCCCCAGCCGGGTGCTGATCTGGCCGTGGGTCAGGCCGAGCGACACCCCGCGGAGCACCTGGGTCTCCCGGCTGGACAGGCGGATGTCGGCGGCGTCCGCGGGCGCCTCCGCCGGCTGGGCCAGAGCGCAGCTCCCGGTCGCCGCCGACCGGATGGCGCTGACGATGCGGGCCGCGGACTCGTACTTGTCGATGACGCCGAAGGCTCCCGCGGCGATGTAGCGCTCGGCCGCTCCGTCCTGCCCGTTGTTCACCACCAGCACCGGTGCGCGGCCGGCGACGACGCCGATCACGCCCAGATCACGGTGGTCGGTCGCGTCGCGGTGGTCGGTCATCATATCGGCGTCGATCACGAAGGCGTCGATCAGTGCGAACTCGTCGTCGGCGGGCAGCCGGGCGGTCGGCACCGCCAGGATCCCGGCGTCCTGCAGCAGGTGGACCAGGCCGTTCGAGTAAATCGGACAACACGACAGCAATGCCGAACGGATACTCATATCCCCCCCGGGCACTTCACGTGACTCGACCGATGCGGAGTCATCTGAACCAGCGATGTTTCGCAGCCGCCTGTCGACAGTCACGTCACTGGTTCGGGTGACCCGATCGCGGTTTTCCCTCCGCACCGCGACGAGTGTGCCCCCGGTTCGGGGACGGCGCCCGGTGGGCGGCGCGATGTTAGGTTCGCCGTAACCGGCAGGACGACTCCGGCACGGACGACGTCCCGCACCGGTTCGCGGCGCGGGACCGGCAGGCGGGATGGACGATGCGGACCGAGACCCTCACCAGGGTTCCGGCGGAGGTCGTCGACGAGCTCGGCGTCGCGACACCCGCCTACCGGCTGGGCGAGCTGGAGCGCCACCACGTCGTGCAACGACGGCGCGGCGCCGCCGTCTCCTACGTGGTGGCGCGCGACGGCACCGACGCCGCCGTCGGGCTGCTGCCGGTCTACCTGTCGTCGCAGCCCCTCGACCCCTCGCTCGACCCGGACGTCGTCTTCCCGGGTGGGCGGCCACCCGAGACGGGCTCGACCCTGTGCACCGCGGGCACGGCCGGCGGCTACGCCAACCACCTGCTGCTGAGCCCGGCGCTCGGCGGTCCGCAGGCCGCCCGGGCGGCCTGCGCGTTGATCCAGACCGCGCGGGGGCTCGCGGCGCGGGCGGGCAGCCCGCACGTCCTGGTCCCCGACCTCGACGCGACCCAGGCCCGGTGGCTCGCGGACCTCGACGCGGTCGCGCTGGCCACCGCCACGCGCGAGAAGGGCGTGCTGCCGATCGGTTGGGACGACTTCGACGGCTACACCGCGGCGCTGCCGCGCAAGCGCCGCTGGCAGGTCCGCCAGGAGCGGCGCGCGTTCGCCGAGAGCGGGATCGACGTGTGTGACGAACCTCTCGAGGACGTGGCGGCGGAGCTCGCGCCGCTGCTGGCGCAGACCCAGAACCGGCACGGCGATGCCGCGGACCCGGCCGAGACGGAGTTCTATCTCGCGATGCTGGCCATGAACCCGGGGGCCACGACGCGCGCGCTCGTGGGCTACCGGACGGGCAAGCCCGTCGCGTTCTCCGTCGTGCTCGTCCGCGGGGACGACTGGGCGATCCGGGCGTTCGGCCGCGACTACGCGACCCCCGACCACAGCCAGTACTTCAACCTGACCTACTACGAACCCATCGCCCGCGCGACCGCGGCAGGCGCCGGGATGATCGACTTCGGTGTCGGGTCGCTGCCGGCGAAGCGGTTCCGCGGGTGCCGCCTGGAGCCGCTGCGCTCGCTCTGCATCCCCTCCGCGCCCACGACCTAGCCGCCCCACCCAGCCGGAGCGGTCGCCGGTTTCGGCGACACGACCGACCCCCCGGCCGGACCGTAGCGTCGGTGACCGGGCGAGTCGATCAAGTCGTCGGCCAGGTGGTCGTCGGTCGAGGAGGCAGCGGTGGACGTCGACGACGCGATCGCGGTGGTCGGACTGGCCGCGCGGGTCCCCGGGGCACCCGACGCCGACTCCTTCTGGCTGAACCTGGTCCGGGGCCGGGAGTCGGTGACGGCGCTGACCGACGAGCACCTGCGTGCGCACGGCGTGCCGGAGGCGGCGCTGACCGACCCCGCCTACGTGAAGGCGGCGGCCATGGTGGCCGACGCCGAGTGCTTCGACGCGGGTCTGTTCGGGATGACCGCCCGCGAGGCGCAGACCTGCGACCCCCAGATCCGGCTGTTCCTGGAGGTGGCGCACGCGGCGCTGGAGAACGCCGGCTACGACCCGACCGCGCTCGGCGCGGGCGTCGGGGTGTTCGCCTCGGCGGGCGCGCCGCTCTACCACGACTTCCACCTGCGCCCGCGCTCGGACGGCGCGGCGTCCCCGATGTCGGACGTCATCACCCTCGACCACGGCGGCTACATCGCGACGATGGCCTCCTACAAGCTCGACCTGCGCGGGCCCAGCGTCACGGTGCAGACAGCGTGCTCGAGCACGCTGGTCGCCCTGCACCTGGCCTGCCAGGCGCTGCGGACCGGGGACTGCGACGCCGCGCTCGTCGGCGGGGCCAGCATCGACTTCCCGTACGGCCACGGGTACCGCTGGTCCCCGGGCGGGGTGCTCTCGCGCGAGGGGCGCTGCCGCCCGTTCGACGCCGACGCAGACGGCACGGTGTTCGGCGCCGGTGCGGGCGCGGTGCTGGTCAAGCGGCTCTCCGACGCGCTCGCCGACCACGACCGCATCCGCGCGGTGATCCGCGGCAGCGCGATCAACAACGACGGTGCCGACAAGGTCAGCTTCGGCGCGCCCAGTGCCGCCGCGCAGAGCGCCGTGGTCATGGAGGCGCTGGCGGTGGCCGACGTGGCGCCCGCGGACGTCTCCTACGTCGAGGCGCACGGCACCGGCACCGCGCTGGGCGACCCGATCGAGATCGCCGCGCTGGCCGACGCCTTCGGCCGCCTCGCCGACGCGCCGCTGCCCCCGGGCGCCTGCGCCGTCGGATCGGTCAAGGGCAACATCGGGCACCTCGGGCCGGTCGCGGGGCTGGCCGGGCTGATCAAGACCGTGCTCGCCCTGGAGCACGAGCAGCTGCCGCCCAGCATCGGCTTCCGCTCCCCCAACCCCCGACTGGGCCTGGAGTCCTCGCCCTTCCGCGTGCAGGACCGGCTGGCCGCGTGGCCACGGGACCCGGCGCGGCCGCGGTGCGCGGCGGTCAGCTCGATGGGCATCGGCGGGTCGAACGTGCACGTGGTGCTGGAGGAGCCGCCCGCCCAGCCCGCCACTCCCCACGCGGAGGAGCCCCGCCTGGTGGTGTGGTCGGGTCCCAGCGCCGGCGCCGAGCTCTCGGTGCGCACCCGGCTCGCGGAGGCGTTCCTCCAGCAGGGCGACCGGGAGTTCGCCGACGCGGTGGCGACCCTGCAGCACGGGCGGCAACCGCACGCCGTCCGGGCGGCGGCGGTGTGCACCGGCGCCCATGACGCGTCCACCGCCCTGGCCGCGGGCGACCCGGGCCGGGTGGTCCGCTCGTCGCGGCCGGTGACGGCGCCGCGACCGGTGTGGCTGCTGTTCCCCGGCCAGGGCTCCCAGCACGTGGCGATGGCCGCGGGCCTGCATCGGGAGGTGCCCGCCTTCGCCCGGGCGCTCGACGAGTGGCTCGCCCGGCTGGACTCCCCCCACCTGCCGCTGCGGGACTGCTGGCGGGACGCCGGCGGGCTCGACATCACCGCCACGGCCTTCGCCCAGCCGCTGCTATTCGCCGTCGAGGTCGCGCTCGCGCAGATGTGGCGGGAGGCCGGGGTCCGCCCCGCCGCGCTGCTGGGCCACAGCATCGGGGAGCTCTCCGCCGCGACCGTCGCCGGGATCTTCGCCCCCGACGACGCCGCCCACCTCGTCCGCGCCCGGGCGGTGGCGATGCGCGACCACGCGGCGGGCGGCGGCATGCTCGCCGTCGGCTGCGGTGAGGACGGATTGGCCGGGGTCCTCACCGGGACCGTGGCGGTCGCCGCGGTCAACCGGGCCGACCAGGTCGTGCTGTCGGGGTCCGACGAGGACCTCGCCGACGTCGCCGCCGAGCTCGCCGACCGCGGGGTGGCATGCACCCGGCTGCCGACCTCGGGGGCGTTCCACACCCCGTTGCTGCAGGACGCCGCCCGCGCGTTCGAGAAGGCGTTCGCCGGGATCACCCCCGCGCCGCCGACGATCCCCGTCCACTCGGCCGCCACCGGGCGCCCCATCACCGCCGACGAGGCGGTGGACCCGTCGTTCTGGGCCGACCAGGTCATCGCCCCGGTCCGCTTCGCCGCCGCGCTGGACGCGCTGGTCGAGACCGGTCCCGGCGTCCTGGTCGAGGCCGGGCCGGGGCAGGTCCTCACCGACCTGGCGCGTCGGCACGCGCGGGTGCGCGAGGGCTCCGTCGATGTCGCGGCGACACTGCCGCGGCGCACCGACGCGGCCGCCGGGGGCAGCGCGGACGCGGTTTCGATGCTGACGGCCGCGGCACGGCTGTGGACGGCCGGAACGGACCTGTCGTGGGAGGCGCTCGGACAGGCGCCGCTGCGCCGCCGCGTCCCGCTGCCCGGCTACGCCTACCAGCGCGAGCGGTACTGGGTCGACGCACCGGCGCCCGCCTCGGCGACGCCGCGGACCGACCCGGTCGCCGCCCCGCCCGGCGGGGACGCTGACCAGCAGCAGCGGGTGCTGCCGGCCGCGGACCTCGCCGAGCCACCCGGCTGTCCCCCCGACACCCCGTTCTCCACGGTGTCCTGGACGCCCCGGGCCGGCGCACCGCCGACCGTCTCGCGCGCCGGCACGACCGCCGTGGTGTTCCTGCCCGCGGACGACCGCCGCGCGCTCGACGTGGTGCTCGCGCTGCAGCGGGCCGGGGTGCACACGATCCGGATCCGCCCCGGGGACGCCTACACCCACGTCGGCGACGAGATCACCGTGCGGCCCGCGGCCACCGCCGACGTCCGGCGGGTGTTCGAGGAGCTCGCGGCCCGCGGGGTCGACGCCGACCTGCTCGTGCACGCCGCGACGGTGGCCCTGTGGGCGCCCCCGTCGACGGCGAACGCCACCGACCAGCTGGACGCGGGCTTCTTCGACCTGCTCGCGCTGGTCCGGCACGGCCTGCGCACCGGCGCGGCGGGACGCACCCCGGAGTTCGTGGTCCTGACCTCGGGGGCGGTCGACGTGTCCGGGGCCGACCCGGTCGAGCCGGTCAAGGCCGCCGCGCTCGGGTTCACCCGCACGCTCGCGGCGGAGATGCCCCGGCTGCGCGCCAAGGTGGTCGACCTGTCGGCGAACACGCCCGTCGACGAGCTGCGCGACGAGCTGTGCCGCGCCGGCGACGACCTGGTGGTCGCGCTGCGCGGGCACCACCGGTGGGTGCCGAGGGAGATCCCGCTGCCGGTCTCCCCGCGCGACGCCGCGGTCGTGCGCTCCGGCGGGGTGTACGTCCTCACCGGCGGGCTGGGCGGGCTCGGCCTGGCGACCCTGCGTCGCCTCGCCGCCACGGGCAGCCGCCCGCGGATCGCCCTGCTCGGCAGGCGGGTGCCCGCGGCGGAAGACCCCGCGGACGAGTGGTCGGCCGGGGTCGCGCTCGCGGTGCGCGACGCCACCGCGATGGGCGCCGAGGTCCGGCTCATGGCCTGCGACGTCGGCGACCCGCGGGAGCTGCGGCGCGCACTCGACGTCGTCGCCGCCCGCTTCGGCCCGGTCAACGGCCTGCTGCACCTGGCCGGCGTCGCGGGCGACGGCATCCTGCAGACCCGC
Organism: Pseudonocardia sp.; assembly: GCA_030147065.1. Classification (GTDB taxonomy): domain Bacteria; phylum Actinomycetota; class Actinomycetes; order Mycobacteriales; family Pseudonocardiaceae; genus Pseudonocardia. Next base: position 7,500 of record JASLAP010000531.1, read on the forward strand.
GCCCCGCAGCGGGCCACCGAGGTGCTGCGCCCGAAGGTGCACGGGACCCTCGCCCTGGCCGAGGTGCTGGCCGGCAGGCCGACCCTGGACTGGTTGGTCCTGTTCTCCAGCCGGGCGGCGGTCGACGGCCTCGTCGGCAGCGGCGACTACGCGGCCGCCAACGCGGTGATGGACCTGTGCGCCCGCAGCGGCGCATTCCCCGCCGACCGGGTGCTGAGCATCGCCTTCCCGAGCTGGACGACCGTCGGCATGGCCAGCCGCCCCGGGGGTGCGTCGCCGGTCGGGGAGCTGCACTGGACGACCACGCTCCGCGCGGACGACACGTGGGCCCTGGACGAGCACCGGCTCGGCGGCACGCCGGTCCTGCCCGGCACCGCCCACCTCGACATGGTCGTGCGCGCCTACCGCGCGACGGTGCCCGGGGACGACGACCGCCCGCTCGTGCTGTCCGACGTGGCGTTCGTGGCGCCGCTGACCGCGCGGGAGCCCCGGCACGCGCGGGTCGTGTTCGCCCCCGACGGCGACCGCCACCGCATCGAGGTCGCGTCCCGGGCCGCCGACGACACCGCGGGGCCCTGGACGACCCACGTCACCGGCTGGATAGAGCGGCGGCACGTCGACGCGGCCACGGTCGACACGTCGGCGCTGCGAGCGGCGACCGAGCCGGCCGCGGTCCCGGCCGCGGGGAGCTTCGCGCTGGGCCCGCGCTGGCGGTCGGTCGAGGAGGTGCGGGACGGCGCGCACGACCGGCTGGTCGCCCTGCGGCTCCCGGCGCGGTTCGCCGCCGACCTCGACGCGCACCCGCTGCACCCGGCGCTGCTGGACCTGGCCACCGCCGAGGTGCAGGGCAGCCCCGGGACGGGCGCCGGAGGTAGCGCCGGGGACGGTGCCGGAGACGGCGCGCACCAGCCGCACCTGCCGTTCCTCTACCGACGGATCACCGTCTTCGCGCCGATCGAGGCCGAGGTGGTCAGCCGCATCCGGCCGCGCGGCACGCGCCCGGGGCAGCTCGTGGCCGACGTCGACGTGATCGGGGCCGGGGACCGGGTGCTGGTGGCGGTCGAGGGGTTCACGATGCGCCGGATCGACCCGGCCGCCCTCGACGACCGCGCCGACGCCGCCGGTCCCCGGGAGGTGGTGGGGATCGACCCCCGGGTCGGTACGGACATGCTGATGGCGCTGCTGTCCGCGCGAACCCCCGAGCAGGTCGTGGTCCGCCCGTTCCGGGACGGGAAGCCGGTGCCGGTGGCGGCACCGGCCTCCGCCCCTGCCGCCGACGCGGTGCCCGCGAAGGTCGCCCCGGAGGTCGTGCACCCGGCGCGGCCCGCCGCAGCCGAGCCGGCGCCCGCGGTGGTCGCACCGCGGTCCGTCGCCGAGGCGGGAGCCCGAGCCGGGACCGCACCCGAGGAGGCGACCGGCGCCGGCACGAACGGGCAGCGACCCGTGGTGGAGCACCTGCGGGAGCTGTGGGCGCAGACGCTGGGCACCGGCGGGATCGGGCTCGACGACGACTTCTTCGACCTCGGCGGCAACTCGCTCACCGCGATCGAGCTGATGGGGCGCATCCGGGAGGCCTTCGAGGTGGAGCTGACCGTCGGCTTCCTCTTCGAGGCGCCCACCCTGGGCGAGCTCACCGACATCGTCGAGCAACGGGTCCGGGCATGACCAGCACGATCGGGCCGGCCCCGGTGGACGGGGCCGCGCCGGACGCCGCGCCGGGGCACCGCGTCGCGCTGGACGGGGGCTGGTCGCTCTGGCGGCTCTCGGCCGTGCGCAGCGCGGGGATGCCGCTGGCGTGGCTGGAGGCGTTCGCGGCCCCCGCGGGCCCGGACGACGGGTCCGACGCGCTCGACCGCGCGGCCTCGGCGGCGGCGGTGCGCGACGTCGTCGCGCAACCGGCCTTCCTGGAGGCGGTCACCTGGCAGAACCCGGCGCTGGTGCGCAACTGGCTGGGCCGGTTCGCCGCCGACGTCGTCGCGGGCGGCGAGGGCCGGCTCTCCCGCCGCGACCAGCGCGAGGCGCTCGTCGCGTTCCTCGCGCAGCGCTACTGCGCGAAGAACGAGACCATCGGCTTCTTCGGCCCGGTCGCGTGGGCCCGGTTCACCGACGACCGGCCCGGGATCGCTACCCGCGGCGGCTCGGGCCTGCGCAGCCGCACCCTCTTCCGCGAGCGCTGGGCGGTGGACGCGGCCGCGCGGGCGTTCGCCGACCGGCCCGCCCTCGCCCCGCACCTGCTCGCGCGCCGCCACCCGGCGTGCTCCTTCACCGGCGGGGTGCTGCGCAGGCCGCGCAAGCCGCCTGCCCCGCTGGAGGGGGCCGAGGCGGCGGTGGCCGCGGCGCTGGAACGGCCGCGCCGGGTGGGTGACCTGCTGGCCGAGTGCGCGCAGGACCACCCCGAACCCGCGGTCGCCCAGGCGCTGGAGCGGCTCACGGCCAGCGGTGCGGTGCTGGTCGGGCTGCCGGTCCCGGTCGCCGACCGACCGGAGGACGCGCTGCGCGCGCAGCTCGCCCGGATCCCCGACGCCCCGTTGCGCGCCGATCTGCTCGCCGAGCTCGACCGCCTCGACGCGGCCGCCGCCGCGGTCGCCGGCTCCGCGGGCGACCCGGTGGGCCTGCGCACGGCGCTCGACCGGTTGGACACCGAGTTCCACGCGCTCACCGGCGCGGACGGCCAGCGCGCCAAACCGGACCGCGGGCTGGGCCGCTGCATCGTCTACGAGGACTGCCGGCGCGACCTGGACGTCGACATCGGCACCGACCTGGTCGACGACCTCCGCGCCCCGCTCGCGCTGCTGCTGGACACCGCGCGCTGGCTCGTCGCCGAGACCGGCGCGGAGGTCGAGCGCGAGCTCGCCGCCCGGGCGGGCTCGCTGCGCGGGGTGTCGGGGCGGCCGGTGGCGCTGTGCGACCTGGTGATGGCCTCGGGCGACGTGCTCGGCGGCCTGCCCGGGACGGCGGCCGACCGGGTCGCCGCGGACTTCCGGGCGCGCTGGGGCGAACTGCTGGCCACCGCGACCGGCACCCCCGCCCGGCTGAGCACCTCGACCCTGGCGCCGCTGGTGCGGCTGCTGTTCCCGGCGGGCCCGGTCGGCTGGCGCGCCGCCCACCAGCACAGCCCTGACCTCATGCTGCGCGAACGCGCGGGCCGGCGCCCGCAGTGGGTGCTCGGGGAGCTGCACCTGGCCCTGAACACGCTGGAGAACCGGGCCTTCCACACCCAGGCCGACGACCGGGGCGAGCTGCTCGACGCGACCGCGGCCGACTTTCCGCACGGGCGGTTCGTGCCCGTCTACCCGGCGGCGTCGCCCGAGGTGACATCGCGGACCTACCCGCCGCTGGCCGTCGACCTGCCCGACCGCTACCGCTACTGGTCCTGGACCGCCGACGAGGGCCACCCCGGTGGCCTGCCGGTCCTGCCGGGCGCGGGCCTGCTGGTCGAGCAGGACGACGGGCGGCTCGTCGTGCGCCCCGTGGACGGCGGCTGGCGAGCGCCGCTGACCGAGGTGCTGGGCGAGTTCCTCACCGCGCTGGTGGCCAACCGGTTCAGCGTGCGCGCACCCGCGGCGCACCAGCCCCGGCTGCTGCTCGACGACGTGGTCATCGCCCGCGAGACCTGGCACGTCCCGGCGGCCGACCTCCCCCACGACCCCGCGCCCGACTACCGCCACCGGCGCCTGCGCGACCGGCTCGCCGAGCTGGGCACGCCCCGGTGGGCGTTCGTGCGCACGCCGGACCAGCTCAAGCCCTACCTCGTCGACCGGAACGCGCCCCTGTCGCTGCGCAACCTCGCCCGCGGCGTGCGCCGCAGCGCCGCGGCCGACCCCACCGCGGACGTCGTGTTCACCGAGATGCTCCCGGCCCCCGACGAGCTGTGGCTCACCGGGCCCTCCGGGCTGCGCCACACCAGCGAGCTGCGCGTCGTCGCCCACGACGGCCTCCACCCCGGCGGCCCGCTGACCACTCCCGATCGGAGGGTGCCCGGATGACGGTGACGTCGGTCTGGTTCAACGACGTCCTCGACCCAGACGGCGCGGGCGCCGTCGTCGTCGCGCTGCCCTACGCGGGCGGCTCGGGACGGGCGTTCCGGCCGCTGCGCGAGCACCTGCCCGACGACTGCGCGCTCGCGCTGGTCGACCTGCCCGGCCACGGCGCACGGCTGGACGAACCGTGCCTGCGCGACGCGGACGAGGTCGTCGGCGCACTGGGTGAGGCCCTGGACGTGCTGCCGCGGGACCGGATCGTGCTGCTGGGCTACAGCATGGGCGGCTGGCTGGCTCACGGACTGGCCGCCCGGCTCACCGACGCGGGCACCCCGCCGATGGGGCTGGTGGTGTGCGGCACCCGGGCCCCGCACACCGGGATCGGGCACCCGTCGGTGGCGAAGGGCCGCACCGGTGCGGAGTTCCTGCGCGAAGCGGTCGCGATGGGGCTCGCGGCCCCGGAGATGCTCGAGGTCCCCGGAATGGCCGAGCTGTTCGCCGAGCCGCTGCACGCCGACCTGGCGCTGGTGCAGAGCTTCCGATACCGGCCGCGCGCGCCGCTGCCCGTGCCCACCTGCGTCATCGGGTTCGACGCCGACTGGGTGGTGCCCGAACCGACCCTGCGCGCCTGGGACGAGGTGTGCGCCGACCCGCCACTGCAACTCCGCGTTCCCGGCCCGCACCTCGCGCTGCACGAGCGGGAGGCGGAGTTCGGCGCCGCCGTGGCAGCCGGGGTCGCGCACGCCCGCGCCGCCGCCCCGGCGGGCCCGGCGGGCTCGGCGGGCCCGGCGGCCGCAGTGGTCACTGCGAGAGGCGGCCGATGACCCCGACCTACCCGCCCGCCGAGTGGAACGCCACCGAACGCTCCTTCCCCGGCGACACCGCCGAGGTCGCCGCCGTCGAGCTCGTGGTGCGGTCCGCGCGCCGCACCCCGGACGCCCCGGCGGTCGTCGACGCGCACGGCGTCGTGTGCACCTACCGCGAGCTCCTCGCGCGCTCGACCCGGCTCGCCCGGCTGCTGCGCGGGCGCGGCATCGGGCCCGGTGACCCCGTCGCCGTCATCGGCAGGCGCGACGCGGCGTCGGTCGCGGCGATCCTGGGCGCGAACCTGGCGGGCGCCGCGTTCGTGCCGATCAGCCCGCAGTGGCCCCTCGAGCGGATCGGCTACGTGCTCGGGTCGACCCGGGCCCGCTGCCTGGTCGGGGCCGCCCCGGACCTGGACCACCTCGACCGGCTGGCCGCCGCCTGCCCGGACCTCACCGACGTGGTGCTGCCCGACGTGACCGGCCCGCACGCCACCGGCCCGGCCGACACCGCCGCCGACACCACTGTGGACACCGCCGGACTCGCGGCCGCCGTCCTCGCGCACCGGCCGAGCACCGTGCTGCAGGTCGGGCTGGCCGACGGCGGGCTGCTGCGCGCCGTCGCGCCGCACGTCGACCTGTTCAGCGCGATCGACCCCGACGAGGACGCGGTGCGCGCCGCGACCGCGTGGGCCGACGAGCAGGGCCTGTTCGTCGACCTCGTCGCCGGTCCCGCGGAGCGGGTCGTCGAGGTCCTGCCCACGCCCGTCGACGTCGCCGTGCTCCCGGAGCGGGCGTCACCGGCGCTGGTGGCGGCCGTCTCCGCGCTGGTGCGCCCGGGCGGGGCCACGGTGCTGTGCCCCACCCAGCCGCCCCCCGAGCCTGCCCCCGCGACCGGCGCCGGACCGCGCATCCACACCGGGTGGCACCTCGCCCGGCAGCCCGACGACGACCTGACGGCCCCGGCGGGCCCGGGCGACGTCGCCTACGTGATCTTCACGTCCGGCTCGACGGGACGCCCCAAGGGCGTGGCGATCAGCAACGGCGCGCTGGTGAACACCGTGCTGTGCTGCACCGAGCAGTTCGCCATCGGACCGGGCGACCGGCTGCTGCAGGTCACCTCGTTCTGCTTCGACCTGTCGGTCTTCGACGTCTTCGCGCTGCTGTCCGCGGGCGGGGCCGTGCGCATCGCCGACGAGGACGAGCTGGCCGAACCGGCGCGGCTGGCCCGGGTGCTGCTGCGGGAGGGGATCACGTTCTGGAACTCGGCCCCGCCGATGTTCGCCTGGGTGCTGCCGTTCCTGATCGGCGTCGACGCGCCCCCCGAGCAGCGGACGTCGCTGCGGCTGATGTTCCTGGCCGGCGACTGGATGCCGCTGTCGATGCCCGACGAGACCCGCTCGGTGTTCCCCGCCGTGCGGATCGTCAATCTGGGCGGCGCCACCGAGACCGCGGTCTGGTCGTCCTACCACGTGGTCGAGGCCGTGGACCCGGACTGGCCGAGCATCCCCTACGGGCGCCCGCTGGCGAACTCGCGCTACTACGTCCTCGACGAGCTGCGCCGCCCCACCGCGATCGACGAGACCGGCGAGATCTACATCGCCGGCACCAGCCTCGCCCTGGGCTACCACGGCGATCCCGCGCAGACCGCGCAGCGGTTCGTGCCGGACCCGTTCCACCCCGGGCAGCGCATGTACGCCAGCGGTGACCGGGGCCGCTGGCGGCCCACCGGAGAGATGCAGCTGCTGGGCCGGGTCGACCACCAGGTCAAGATCAACGGCTACCGCGTGGAGCTGGGCGAGATTGAGTCGGTGATGGCCGGGACGCCGAGCGTGCGCTCGGCCGCCGTCGTCACGGTCGACAGCGGCGGTGGCCGCGCGCTGGCCGGCTTCTACACCTGCCGCACCCCCGAGGTCCCCGTCGAGGCGATGCGCGAGCTGCTGGCGTCGCGGCTGCCGGAGTACATGGTCCCGGGCAGGATCGTCCGCCTCGAAGAGCTGCCGCTCACCGCGAACGGCAAGGTCGACCGGGTCGCGCTGGCCGCGCTCGCAAGCCCGGTGGCGGCCGCCGCAGGCCACCCCGGCGGTGCGCGGTGACCGGGGGCGGCGCGCTCGCCGACCGCGTGCGCGCGATCTGGGCCGAGATGCTCGGCGACACCGACCCCGACGTCGGGTTCCTCGGGTCGGGAGGGCACTCGCTGCTGGCCGCCCGGCTCATCGCCCGCATCGCCGCCGACCTCGGCGCCGACCTGAGCCTGGCCACGTTCATCCGCGACAACCCCTCCCTGACCGGGCTCGTCGGGCTCGTCGAGCGGGCGGAGAAGACCCCGACCCCGCTCCCGGACCCGGGCGCGGGGCGGGCCGGCACCGCGCAGCACGGCGGATCGGCCCCGATCTCCCCGGCCATGCGCCGCATCTGGACCTGGCACCGGCTGCACCCCGGCTCCCCCGCCTACAACGTGGTGCGGGTGCTGGCCGTCGACGGCCGGGTGCAGCCCGGCCCGCTGCGCGCGGCCCTCGCCGACCTCGCCGACCGCCACGCCGCCCTGCGCTGCCGCGTCACCGAGCCCGCGCCCGCGCGGCCGGAGATCGTCGTCGGCGAGCGGGTCCCGGTGCCGCTGGTGACCGAGGTGGTCCGGGGCGAGGCGGGGCCCGACCTCGACGCGGCGGTCGAGGCGGCCCTGCGCGGGGTCGCCGACCGGCCGATCCCGATGGACGCCGCACCGCTGTGGCGGTGCGGGCTGGTGTGGTCGCCGGGCTCCGGGCGCTCCTTCGTCGCCCTGGTGGTGCACCACATCATCAGCGACCTGCGCTCGTCGGACATCGTGCTCGCCGACCTGGCCACCGCCCACGCCGCCCGCAGCGGCGGGTCCGCGCCCGACTGGCCCGACCCGGCGCCCGACCTGCTCGACCACCTCCACCACCAGGGCGCCCTCATCGGCTCCGCGCGCTGGCGCGCCGACCTCGACTGGTGGGCGGAGCGGCTCGCCGGTCACGTCCGGCCGCAGGTGCCGACGGGACCCGCCGTCGCCGCCGAACCCGACGAGCACCGCGCCGACACCGTCTCGGTCGACATGGCGGCGGCGGCGACCGGGGCGGTCGAGGCGCTGTCGCGGCGGGCGGGCATCACCCCCGCCGTGCTGTTCCTGACCGCCGCGACCGCGGTGCTCGCCGCCCGGTCGGGTGGTGATCCGGGCATCGTCGGCGTGCCCGGCGTGCGGCTGGCCCGGCCGGGCGACGAACGGACCGTCACGTTCCTGCTCGACACCCTGCTGCTGGCGACCGGGGACCCCGCGGCGGGCGAGCGCACCGTCCTGGACGCGTGCGCGGCCACCCGGCTCGCGCTCGTCGACGCCGTCGACCACGCGACGCCCGCGTTCGACGAGGTCCTCGACCGGATGCGGCTGCCCCGCAGCGCCCGCAGCCCGCTGGTGCGGCTGTGGTTCAACGACCTCACCGGCGCGGCCCCGCCGGCGCGGTTCAGCGGGCACCCGGCCGCCGAGCACGACCTCCCGCCCGGGTGGGCGCTGTTCGACCTCGGCCTCTACGTCTGGCGCACCGCGACCGGCTACCGGGTGCACGCCGTCGCGCCACGCGGCCGCGCGCAGGCCGACGACCTCGCCGTGTTCGCCCGGCAGGTGGTCGAGGTCTGCGCCGCCGCCGCGGCCGACCCGCACCGCCGCCTCGCCGACGCCCTGCCCGCGACGGCCCTGCCCGCAGCGCCACCCCCGACGGCGGGACCGGGCCACGTCGTCCCGACGACCGAGGTCCTGACCCGGTCGGCGGCCGAGCAACCCACCGGCCCGGCCCTGGCCACCGCAGACGGGCTCGTCGACCGCCGGACGCTCGACACCGCCGTCACCGCGCTCGCCGAGCAGGTGCGGGCCATCGTCGGACCCCGCGGTGTCGTCGCCCTCCCGGCGCGGCGCGACCGGCGCTTCGTCGAGCGCCTGCTCGCCTGCCT
>JASLAP010000475.1 GCA_030147065.1 Pseudonocardia sp.
GCCGGCCTCGCCGAGGTCGACGCGCTGGCCGGGGACGGTCGACTGGCCGGCTACCGCTACCTGCCGGCCGTCCGGGCCGACCTGCTGCGCCGCCTCGGCCGCACCGCGCAGGCCGCCGCGGCCTACGAGCAGGCGATCGCCCTCACCGGCAACGACGCCGAACGCGCCTTCCTCGCCGGCCGGCTCGCCGAGGTCTCCGCGCACCGATGACATCCCACGGATGATGGTCGAGGCCGGCGTGGTCGCCGAGGCCACACCCGACGCCTGCCTGTGGCACATCTGTGGCACACAGCGGGGTTGCCGAGCTCTGAGCCGTTCGAGCGCGGCGTCGATGACCGCCTCGTGCGTCTCTCGCTGTCGGGCACGAGGTGGGTGGAGGTCCGCAAGGTCTGTGCCGCGGGTCAAGCGGGATCGCCTGCGGGGTTGCCCGTCGCCGAACGTGCGCGTCGGGCGCCCAGTACGGCGATCGCCAGACCCAGCCCGGCAAGCGTGGCTGCGGTCCAGAAGGCCGCCTGGTAGCCGGCCGGCTCTGCCGCAGCGGCCTGGGTTCGGCCGGCGGCCACCACGCCCATGACGGCGAGGCCGAGTCCACCTCCGACCTGCATCGCCGTGGTGAACAGACCGCCGACCAGACTCTGCTCATCGGGTCCGGCGCCGGCGAGCGCGACGACGTTCGACGCCACGAAGGTGATGCTGTTCCCGGTCACGGCGAGCACGACGGCCGCGAAGACGTGTGGCCAGTAGCTGGTGTCGGTGCTGATGAGCGCCATGAGCGTGAAGCCGGCCAGGTAGACCGCGAGACCGGCGATCAACAGGAGCCACGCGCCGGTCCTCGGCAGGAGACGACCGGCCAGCGTCGCGCCGATGAGCCCGCCGATCGCGAGCGGGAGAAGCGCCACCGCCGCTGCGGTGGGGCTGTAGCCCAGCACCTGCTGCAGGGTGAGCGAGAGGTAGAAGTTCGCCCCGACCCACGCCGCGAAGTTGCAGAACCCGATGGCCATCACGACGGCGAATCCGGTGCGGCGCCACATCGCCGGCGGCATCAGCGGATCGGCGGCGCGTGCCTGCACCACCAGGAAGCCACCGAGCAGGGCAACCCCCGCGGCCAGGGCGGCCAGGGTCGGTGCGGATCCCCAACCCGAACGGCCGGCGTTGGTGAGGCCGAACACGAGTCCCAGCAGCCCGGCGGTGGCCAGCACGGCGCCGACGATGTCGATGCGGCCGCGAGCGTGTCCGCCGGGCGGGTCGGCGGGCACGAGCAGGACCGTCAGGGTGAGCAGCACGGCTGCGGTCGCGACACTGACACCGAAGATCCAACGCCAGCCCAACGGCGCGGTGACCAGGCCACCGAGAACGAGGCCAGAGGCGAAACCCACCGCTCCGGCCGCTCCGAAGGCGGCCACAGCACGGCTGCGCGCAGTGTGCTGGGTGAAGGTCGTGGTGAGGATGCCCAGCGAGGCAGGGATGGCGGCCGCCGCGCCGACACCCTGGACGGCCCGCGCGGCGACCAGCATTCCCGCGCTCCCGGCGAGGGTGGCGACCAGCGCGGACACCATGAAGATCGTGAACCCGGCGAGCAGCACCTTCCGGCGGCCGAGCAGGTCTGCTGCCCGGCCGCTCACCAGCAGGAACCCGGCGAAGGTCAGCAGGTACGCCGAGATCACCCAAGGCAGCGTCTCGGCCTCGAAGCCCAGCCCGACCGCGATCGTGGGCAAGGCGATGGTGACCGAGCTGATGTTGGCGACGTTGAGGAACTGCGTCGAGCACATCAGCGCGAGCAGGCACCGCGGCCGCGGGACGCGCGTCGAGGGATCGAACCCGGGCCGGTTCACCGGTAACCGGTGGTCGCACCGACCTCGACGAGGACGGCCTCGGTCACGGCGCGTCCCGGCCCGGTGGAGCGCCGGTGATGAACCAGACCGGACGTGTCATGCGGTCCATCCTCGGCCGCGGACACTCATCGGTCCAATACATGTTTGTGCTGCCACTCATCAGGCACGATTATCAATCAGTGGAGCTACGGCAGCTGGTCTACTTCGACGCCGTGGTACGCCACGGCGGGTTCACCCGAGCCGCGCAGCGCCTGCACGTGACGCAACCAGCGGTCTCCGCGCAGATCCGGCGCCTCGAGGCCGAGCTCGGAGTTCCGCTGCTGGAACGCACCACTCGGCGGGTGCGGCTGACCCAGGCCGGGGAGCTGCTCCTGGACCGGACCCGCCGCGCCCTGGCCGAGCTCGACGGCGCCCGCGACGACCTCACCCAGCTCGCCGAGGTGATGCGCGGTCGGGTCCGGATCGGCGCGATCCAGGCCCTCGGGCCCTACGACCTACCCGCCGCGCTGGCCGGGTTCCACAGCCGCTACCCCGGGGTCGACCTGATCCTGCGCTCCGGTCGGCTGCGCAGCCTGCTCGACGCCCTGGACGCCGACCAGATCGACCTGGCCATCGGCCCGCTGCGCGCGGACCTGCCGGACCGATTCACCGCAGATCCGCTGTTCACCGACGAACTGGTGCTCATCGTCCCGCCGGCTCATCGACTGGCTCAGCACGGCCCCCTCGGGCTGGACGCGGTCCGCGACGAGCCGTTCGTCTGCCTGCCCGCCGACAGCGGGCTACGCGCAATCCTCGACCGCACTGCCGCGGCAGCCGGCTTCACCCCCCGTGTGCCCTTCGAGGACGCCGACCTGACCCGCATCCGCGGGTTCGTCGCCCACGGCCTCGGCGTCGCTCTGCTCGCGCGCTCGGTCGCCGAGACACCCGGCCCGCCCGTCACCATCCACCCGCTGGATCCGGATCCCCTGGAGCGCCCGGTCGGGCTGATCCAGCACCGCGAACGCCTGCCGGCCGCTGCCGCGCGGGCCTGCACGGCATTCCTCGCCAGCTGGCCGGTCCCGCGCTGACCGAGCTCGGCGCGACCGCCCGCCCACCGTGGCCCGGCCGGTCCTCGTTGCTGGGTGGGCCGACCGGGCACAGTAATGATCACAAGAGGTCCGCATCGGACTCGGTGTCCGCCTCTTCGGTCATCTTGTCCTCCATCAGCCTCGCTGGTGGGCGATACTGGGATCGAACCAGTGACCTCTTCGGTGTGAAGTCCACGCCCGGTGCAGGTCAGCCGCTCCGACCTCGTGCGGCCAGGTCGTGGCGTCGGTCAGGAGCGTGAGGTCCAGTTCACGGCTCTCGCGTTCTGGCAGGACGTAGCGGGCGAGGCGAAGGGTGTTGTCGTCGGCTGCCGGATCGCGTGCCACGTCCTGTGCCAACAGGCTCAGCCCGAGGATGACCTGGGCGTCGCGGGCCGGGACTCCGAGGTCCTTGAGCAGGGTTGCCGCGGTGCGCGCAGGTCGTGAAAGGCGATCTTCGGTAGCCCGGTAATACACGGCCTCGGCCCGCTTGTTCCGACATCAGGCGCCGTCTTTACCACCACTACCGGCCGCCCTGTCGAACCGCGCAACGTGACCCGCTCGTTCGACCCGAGCCGGCCCAAGGTCTCTACCGCTCAGCCGCGAAGGTCACCGCAGGGCCACTGCCGAGGCACTCGTCGTCGTCGACGACGACACGGCACCGGCGCGTAACCGCAACCAGGCCGCGTGCTTCATCGCAACGGTCACCAGGCACGTACCTGACACCGTCGTAGCGCGGCTGCGCGCACTGACCCAACCCGGCCCCACCCTCGGAAACGTCCGGCTCGCCGCCGCCCACGCCTTGCACCGCACTGCTCGAGCATCGCCGGGTCCCCTGGGAAGCTGGGCGGGTGATCACTCGGCAACCGGACCCCGGGGAACCGGGGGACACCACCCCTGCCGGACGGGCGATGCGCCCCGCAGGCCGTTCACGAACAGGACGTAGCGAGATTGAGATGGACTCGATGGTGCAGGTGATGGGTTGACAGCCGAGGAGGCGGCTGCACTCGTCGAGCAGTTCTGGTCGTTGGGCGGCGAGAGTGTCGACCTCGGGCGTGGCCGGCTGGTGAGGTCGCCAGCCGCGCCTGCCCATCCGCTCGGCAACTTCCTGACCTCGCTCGGGGTCCGCTCCGAGGATGAGCTCGCCGCGCTCCTGGCAGATGCCCAAGCGATCACCGGCGCGCCGTGCCGTCGGGTCCTCATCCCGCCGCGGACTCCACCGGTGGTCGAAGCGCTGCTCGTGCTGGACGACTGGTCGCTCGACACGCAACTCCAACTCGTGCTCCCGCCCTCCGTCGCCGTCGTCCCGGCCACCGCGATGTTGGAGCCCGCCCAGGACGACGAGGATTGGCGGGCCATCGAGCGACTGTTCCGGATCGACCACATCGAGGAGGACCGTCGAGCCGGGCGCGCGGAGCGACCGGCCTCGCAGACCCGCGAGGCGGTGCTCCTGCGGCGGAGTCTGGCCCCGGCCGTGTACTTCGTGGCCCGTTGGGATTCCCGGGTGGTCGGATGCATCGGATTGTGGACCCGTTCTGACGGCGCAGCCATGATCGAGGATGTCTTCGTGCACCCGGAGGCGCGCGGCGAGGGGATCGCGACCGAGATGCTGCGCTTCGCGAGCGGGACGGCGCGCAAGCTGGGCTCGCGGTCGGTGCTCATCGGTGCCGACGTGGACGACACCCCGAAGCGCCTCTACGCGCGGTTCGGGTTCCGGCCCACCGCGGTCACGCGCAGCTACTCGCTCAACCGCACCGATCACCCGGCCCGGATCCGCTGAAGGCGAGCTCGGACGGTCACCGCTCGGGCGGCGGCGACACGGCCCGTGCCCGCCGCGCTCGCTCCGTGGCGTCGAGGTAGCTGTGCAGGGCTCGGCGGGACTCGGTGAGCGCTCCGATGCG
>JASLAP010000664.1 GCA_030147065.1 Pseudonocardia sp.
ACCCCCAGCTCCAGCGCCTTGTCGTACTTGGACCCGGGGGCGTCCCCGGCCACCACGAACGCCGTCTTCTTCGACACCGACGTCGCCGCCCGGCCGCCGCGGGCGGCGATGGCCTCCTTGGCCTCGTCCCGCGACCACCCGGCCATCGACCCGGTGACGACGACGGACAGCCCGTCCAGTGTCCGCGGGACCGAGGCGTCCTGCTCGTCGACCATCCGGACGCCGGCGGCCCGCCACTTCGCCACCACCTCGCGGTGCCAGTCGACGGTGAACCAGTCGCGCAGCGCGGCGGCGATGGTCGGGCCGACGCCCTCCACCCCGGCGATCGGGGCCAGCGCGTCGGCCAGCGCGCGGGCCCGGGCCCGGGTCGCGGCCCGGGCAGCCTTCTCCGCGGCCGCCGCCCGCTCCTCGGCCGCGGCAGCGCGCTCCTCCTCCGACAGCTCCTCCGCACCGGTGGCGTCGGTCGGCTCGACCGGGGCGGGGTCGGTGCCGGCCGCCCCGGTGCCGGTGATCGCCGGGTCCGGGTCGGCGTCCGAGCCGTCCGAGGTGATCTCCACGCCGGCCGCCTCGGTGGCCCTGGCCGCCTCGGCCGCGGCGGCCTCGATCGCGTCCATCGAGGTGAACTCCCGGGCCAGCGCCTGCGCCGCGGTCGGCCCGACGTGCCGGATGGACAACCCGACCAGCACCCGCCACAGCGGCCGCTCCTTGGCCACGGCCAGGTTGGCCAGCAGCTTGCGGCCGTTGGCCGACAGCTCGCCGGCCTTGGTGCGGAACAGGTCGGTGCGCAGCAGGTCGTCCTCGTCGAGGGCGAACACGTCGCCCTCGTCCTGCACGACGCCGGACTTGAGCAGGGCGACCGCGGCCTCGTAGCCCATGCCCTCGATGTCGAACGCGCCGCGGCCGGCCACGTGGAACAGCCGCTCGCGCAGCTGCGCGGGACAGGAGCGGGCGTTCGGGCAGCGCTGGTCGACGTCGCCGGCCTTCTGCCGGACCAGCGCGGTGCCGCACTCCGGGCAGTGGGTGGGCATGACGAACTCGCGCTCGGTGCCGTCGCGCAGGTCGACCACCGGGCCGAGCACCTCGGGGATGACGTCGCCCGCCTTGCGGATGACCACCCGGTCGCCGATCAGCACGCCCTTGCGGCGCACCTCGTCGGCGTTGTGCAGGGTGGCCAGCGAGACCGTGGAGCCGGCCACGACCACCGGCTCCATCTGGGCGAACGGGGTGACCCGGCCGGTGCGCCCGACGTTGACCTGGATGTCGAGGAGCTTGGTGGTGGCCTCCTCGGGCGGGTACTTGAACGCGATCGCCCAGCGCGGGGCGCGCGAGGTGGACCCGAGCCTGCGCTGCAGCGCCACCTCGTCGACCTTGACGACCACGCCGTCGATCTCGTGCTCGATGTCGTGGCGGTGCTCGCCCCAGTGCTCGACGTGCGCGACCACCTCGTCGACGCCGGTGAGCACCGTGGTGCGCTCCGACACCGGCAGCCCCCAGGCGCGCAGCGCGTCGTAGCCCTGCGACTGGCGCTCCAGGGCGAACCCGACGCGCCGGCCGAAGCCGTGGCAGATCAACCGCAGGTGCCGCGACGCGGTGACCCGCGGGTCCTTCTGGCGCAGCGACCCGGCCGCGGTGTTGCGCGGGTTGGCGAACGGCGGCTTGCCCGCCTCCACCAGCGACGCGTTCAGCGCCTCGAAGTCGGCCAGCCGGAAGTACACCTCGCCGCGCACCTCGACCAGCTCCGGCACCGGGAACTCCGCGGTGCCGGTGAGCCGGGTGGGCACCTCCTCCAGGGTGCGCATGTTGAGCGTGATGTCCTCGCCGGTGCGGCCGTCGCCGCGGGTCAGCGCCCTGGTCAGGGCACCGTTCTCGTAGAGCAGGTTGACCGCCAGGCCGTCGATCTTGAGTTCGCACAGGTAGTGCAGCTCGCCCTGGCCGACGTCCCTGGCCACCCGCTCGGCCCAGGCCCGCAGGTCCTCGGTGGTGAACGCGTTGTCCAGGCTGAGCATGCGCTCGAGGTGGTCGTGCGCGGTGAACTCGGTGCTGAACGTGCTGCCCACGTTCTGCGACGGGGACTGCGGGGTGGCCAGCTCGGGGTGCTGGTCCTCCAGCGCGAGCAGCTCCTGCCACAGCTCGTCGAACTGGCCGTCGGAGACGACCGGGGCGTCCAGGACGTAGTAGCGGAACCGGTGCCCGGTGATCTCCTCGGCCAGCTGGGCGTGCCGCGCGGCGGCGTCGGGCGGCACGGCGGCAGCGGGTTCTCGGCTCACGGGGCGAGATTACCGAGCCGGACCGACAGGTCCGGGCACGTCAGCCGTCCGCGCGAGCCGCCGGCCCGGCGAGCAGCGCGCGCAGCAGCCGGTCGAGCTCGGCGACGTCGTCCGGGGACAGCGCGGCGAGCAACCGCTCCTCGTTGGCGACGTGCTCGGTGACCGCCCGGTCGACGACCTCGCGGCCCCGCTCGGTCAGCGTCACCCGCATGCTGCGCCGGTTGCCCGGGTCGAGCGCGCGGCCGACCAGCCCGGCCGCCTCCAACCGGTCGAGCCGGTTGGTGGTCGCGGCCGGCGACAGCATCATCGAGCGGGCCAGTTCGCCGGGGGTCAGCGTGAAGGGGTCGCCGGCGCGGCGCAGCGCGGCCAGCACGTCGAACTCGCCGGTGGTCAGCCCGTGCCGGGCCAGCACCTCCCCGATCGCCGGTCCGACCAGCCCGGCCAGCCGGCCGAGCCGCCCGAACACGGCCATCGCGGCCAGGCCGCGGGCCGGCAGGTCGGGGCGCTCGGTGCGCCACTGCTCGATGTACTCGTCGACGACGTCCACGCGGGCATCCTACTTGTGCCGAACATTTCGATGCCGTACTTTTCGGTATATGAAGAACATCGAGCTGTGCGTGCAGGGCGAAGTGGACCGGCCCGCCGACGAGGTCTGGTCGGTCGTCGGGGACTACCGGCGCGACCAGGAATGGCGGGCCGGGGTCGCCACCATGGACCCGTCACCGCCGGCCCCGGCCCGGCCGGGCCAGACCACCGACGAGCACCTGCGCTTCGCCGGCCGGGACTACCGCAGCGGCGGCGTGGTCGAGACGGTCGGCCCTGGCCGCACCCTGACCTGGCGCACCACCTCCGGCGTGGACGCCGAGGGCCGGCGCACCGTCGAGGAATTGCCGGGCGGGCGGTGCCGGGTGCGGTTGGAGACGACGGTCCGGCCGCACGGCATGGACCGGGTGTTCGCCCCGATGTTGGGGGTCCTCCTGCGCCGCCGACTCGCCGGGGATCTGCGGCGGCTGGCCGCGCTGGTGCCCGCCGGCTGACCGCGCCTCGCGCCCCACCCAGCCGGGGGACGGCGCGCACGCCCAGGGGAGCCTCTCGCCCAGCCCCACCGAACGAAAGCCACTCTCGTTCCGCCCGGCCGAACGAAAGCCACTCTCGTCCCGGCCCACCGGACGAAAGCCACTCTCGCCCGACTCCGCCGGACGACTGTGACTCTCGTCCGCATCCGGGCGCCGCGGCAGCGGTCGGCGGCAGGGGGCGAGCGAAAGTGACTCTCGTCCACCCCGGCCGAACGAGAGCCGCTCTCGTCCCAGCTCACCGGACGAAAGCCACACTCGTCCAACGCGGCGGGAGCCACTCTCGTTGGCCCGGGCGGGAGCCACTCTCGTTCCGCCCGGCGCAACGAAAGCCACTCTCGTGCCGCCCCACCGAGCGGGAGCGGCGGCGTTCAGGTCTCGTCGTCCGGGGGGTCGGTGAACAGGGTGGCGATCTCGCGGGTCAGCTCCAGGGCGCGGCGGGCCCAGGGCGGGGTGGCACCGGCCAGTCCGCAGGTCGGGGTGGGGACGGCGAGGGTGGCGAGCCGCTGACGGTCGAAGCCGAGGCGGTCGGCGAGGTCGAGGGCCGGGCGGGCCAGGGCCTTGTCGCTCACCCGGCCGCCGGGGTCGGTCGACGGGACCAGCCCGAGCAGCAGCGGCGTGCCCGAGTCCCACACCTCGCCGAGCGCGTCCAGCCGGTCGACCTCGGCGGTCCGGCCGCTCACCGCGGGCAGCGTGGCGTCGATGCCGATCGCGGCCGCGCCCACGTCGGCCAGCAGCCGGACCGGGGGGCGGGTGGCGCAGCAGTGCAGCACCACCGGCACGCCGACCCCGGCGATCAGGTCGCGGAGCAGGTCCTTGGCCGCGGGCTCGGCGACCGCGCGCACCGTCCCGTAGCCCGACGGGGTCGGCACCGTCCCGGCCAGCACCGCCGGCAGCGACGGCTCGTCGAGTTGCAGCACGACCTGTGCCCCGGTGCGCGCGGCCACCTCGGCGACGTGCCGGCGCAGCCCCTCGCCGAGGCTCTCGGCGAACTCGCGCACGGCGCCGTGGTCGGTGAGCGCGCGGTGCCCGGTGCGCAGCTCGACGCCGGCCACCAGCGTCCACGGCCCGGCGGCCTGCACCTTCACCCAACCCGGACGCCCGGGGGCGCAGGCCTCCTCGAAGGCGTCGAGGTCGCCGCGCAGGAGGTCGACGGCGCGGCGGTGGTCGCGGCCGGGACGGGGGGCGACCCGGTAGCCCGACGGCCGGACGTCCACGGCCAGGTCGACCAGCAGCCCGGCGGTCCGGCCGATCGTGTCCGCGCCGACGCCGCGGGCCGGCAGCTCCGGCAGGTGCGGCAGCAGCGGCAGCTCGCCGGCGACGACGGCCGCGGACTCGTGGACGTCGGTGCCGGGCATCGAGCCGACCCCGGTCGCCGCCCCGTCGGGCCAGCGCGGGGCGGGCTCGGCCGCGGCGTCCTCGGGCTCGCCGGCCCCGGTGACGGTCGCCGGACCGCCGCCGTCGGTCTCCCCGGGCCGGATCCCGGCCAGCCCGGCCGCGGCCAGTGCCGCCGCGACGGGGTCGTCCTCGGTGCTCACGACCGGTGTCTACCAGGTGCGGTCGCCCGACCCGGCGGCGCCGTCGCCGAGGTGGCGCCGCCGAGGTGCCGCCGGAGTACCGGTCGCGATCCTGGTCGGGGACGGCGCGAACCGGTGGGCTGGGCCGGCACGACAGCCCCGACCGGCCGACGAGCCGGCGGGCCGACGAACGGAGACACCCGACGATGACGACCCTCGCCCGCCGCAGCGCCCGCGCCGCGACCCTCGCCGCCGTGCTCGGCGGTGCCTCGATCCTCTTCAGCGCCCCGGCCCACGCGCAGCCGCCGCTGCCCGCGTGGGAGCGCTGCGGCGACCCGGTGGACGGGGTGACGGTGTGCCTCACCGCCACCCCGGCCCCGGAGCTCGGCTACAGCCTGCTGCACGCGTCGCTGATCGCCGAGGAGGGGCGCACCCTGGTGGCCGGGATGGTGTCGGTCGACGCCTGCTCCGGCGGGTGCCGGCCGCACACCACCGGGGTCGGGGCCGACACCGACCGGATCGAGAGCGGTCGGATCGGTCTGGGCCGGGGCACCGGCGGCTACCAGGCCAACGCCAGCTGGGTGGACGACCAGGGCAACCGGCACCTGGGCGTCACCAACTGAGGCACCGCCGGCCGGCGGCGGCCCCCTCCCCGCCGCCGGCCGGTGGTCACCCCTTCCGGTACCGGGCGTCGACCAGGCAGAAGACGCCGAACGCGATCAGGCCGAGGGCCAGCAGGACCAGCAGCGGCGCGCCGAGCGGTTGGCGGGCCAGCGCCTGCAGCCCGGCGTCCAGCCCGACCGGCTCCTTCGGGTCGTGCTGCACCGCGGCCACCATCAGCAACACCCCGGGCAGGCCGTAGACGATGCCGAGCGCGGACCATCCGACCTGACCCAGCCGGGTGATCAGCCGCGCCTGCCGGGCGGCCTCCCCGCGCAGGTCCAGCTCCTCCAGGAACTGCCTGGTGATCCCGCGGTACACCGCGTAGACCCCGCCGGCGACCAGCGCGAGCCCGGCTAGCCCGACCAGGTACCGCCCGCCGGGCAGCCCGAACACCGCAGCCGCGAACGACTTGGACATCGACGGCGCCCCGCCGGTCGCGGCGATCGAGCCGGCCGAGTACGCCAGCACCGCGAAGATCACCGCCTCGCCGATGTTGATCGCGATCCGGCGGGCCCGGGTGCCCGGCGGCAGCCCGCGGTGCCCCCAGACCGCCTCGGCGAGCTGCCAGGCCAGCAGGGCGACCAGCCCGACCGTGATGATCCACAACAGCACGACGCCGGGCCCGGTGGCGGCGATCTCCCCCAGCGCGCCCTTCTTGTCGGCCTGCTCGTCGGGCGCGCCGAACGGGACCTGGATGACCAGCCCGGCGATCAGCAGGTGCACCACCCCGTAGGCCATCAGCCCCACCCGGCCGAGCAGCCGGACCGGCCTGCTCTCGACGACGTCGTGGGCCAGCTCGCCGGGATCGGACACAGTGGACACGCAGCACCTCCGTCGGGTGCCGGTCAGCGTGCCCGATCCGGTCCGGATCCGCCCGCCGTGGCCCCGCCGCCCCGGCCCCGCCGGGGAAGCGGAGGGCGGGAGGGGAGGGTCAGGGGGAGGTGGTGGTGATGGTGGCGCTGCCGAGGACCAGGTCGCCATCGGGGTCGGGGCGGTAGAGGGCCACGGCCTGGCCCGGCGCCACCCCGCGCAACGGCTCGCCCAGCTCGACGACCACCCCTCCGGCCGACACCACCGCGCTCGCCGGGGCCTGCCCGCCGTGCGCGCGGACCTGGGCCACGCAGTCGAACCGCTCCCCCGGCGGGTCGCCGGCCGCCCACACCGGCCGCTCGGCGGCGATCGTCCGGACGTCCAGCGCCGCCGCCGGCCCGACCCGCACGGTGCCCGACACCGGCTCGATGCCCAGCACGTAGCGCGGCCGCCCGTCGGCGGCCGGGGCGTCGATGCCCAGGCCCTTGCGCTGGCCGACGGTGAAGCCGTGGATGCCGTCGTGGCGGCCCAGCTCGGCGCCGGTGCCGGCGTCGACCACGGCTCCCGGGCGGGTGCCCAGCCGGGCGCCGAGGAAGGCGCGGGTGTCGCCGGAGGGGATGAAGCAGATGTCGTGGCTGTCGGGCTTGTCGGCCACCCGCAGCCCGCGCCCGGCCGCCTCGGCGCGCACGTCCGCCTTGGCGGTGTCGCCGATCGGGAACATCGCGTGCGCGAGCTGGTGGCGGGTCAGCACGGCCAGCACGTAGGACTGGTCCTTGTCCGGGTCGACCGCCCGGCGCAGCTCGCCGCCGACGTTGCGGGCGTAGTGCCCGGTGCAGACGGCGTCGAAGCCCAGCGCCAGCGCCCGCTCCAGCAGCGCCGAGAATTTGATCTTCTCGTTGCACCGCAGGCAGGGGTTGGGGGTGCGGCCCTGCGCGTAGGCGGCGACGAACTCGTCCACCACGTCCTCGGTGAACCGGGCGGCGAAGTCCCACACGTAGAACGGGATGTCCAGCACGTCGGCGGCCCGGCGGGCGTCGCCGGCGTCCTCCCGGGAGCAGCAGCCGCGCGAGCCGCTGCGCAGGGCGTCCGGGGTCTGCGACAGCGCCAGGTGCACCCCGACGACGTCGTGCCCGGCGTCCACCGCCCGGGCGGCGGCCACCGCCGAGTCGACCCCGCCGCTCATCGCGGCCAGCACCCGCACCGGTCACCGCCCGCCGGAGGGCACGGCCTGCCCGGCCCGCCGGGCCCGGTCGACCACCTGGGCGATCACCGCGGCCACCGCGTCGACGTCGGCCGGGGTGGAGGTGTGGCCGAGGGAGAACCGCAGCGAGCCGCGGGCGCTGGCCTCGTCGGCGCCCATGGCCAGCAGCACGTGGCTGGGCTGGGCGACGCCCGCGGTGCAGGCCGAGCCGGTGGAGCACTCGATGCCGTGCGCGTCGAGCAGCATCAGCAGGCTGTCGCCCTCGCAGCCGGGGAACGACAGGTGCGCGTTGCCGGGCAGCCGGGACGGGCCGCCGTCGACGGTGCCGGTGCCCGGGTCGCCGTTGAGCGTGGCCTCCGGGACCGAGGCCAGCACCTTGCCGATCAGGTCGTCGCGCAGCCCGGCCAGGGTCCCGGCCCGGCGCGGCGCGTCGGCCACCGCGATCTCCACCGCGGTGGCCAGCGCCACGACCGACGGGGTGTCCAGGGTGCCCGAGCGCACGTCGCGCTCCTGGCCGCCGCCGTGCAGCAGCGGGGTGAGCGCGAGCTCGCGGCCCAGCAGCAGCACCCCCGCGCCGTAGGGGCCGCCGAGCTTGTGCCCGGTGAGGGTGAGCGCGTCCACCCCGGAGGCGGTGAAGTCGACCGGCAGCACGCCGACCGCCTGCACGGCGTCGGTGTGCAGCGGGACGCCGTGCTCGTGCGCGATGGCGGCCAGCTCGCGGACCGGGTTGACCGTGCCGACCTCGTTGTTGGCCCACATCACCGAGACCAGCGCCACCGAGCCGGGATCGGCGGCCAGCGCGGCCCGCAGGGTCTCCGGGCGGACCCGCCCGACCTCGTCCACGCCCAGCAGTTCCACCTCGGCACCCTCGTGGGCGGCCAGCCAGGTGGCCGAGTCCAGCACCGCGTGGTGCTCGATCGCCGAGACCAGCACCCGGCGTCGCCGCGGGTCGGCCGCCCGGCGCGCCCAGTACAGGCCCTTGACCGCGAGGTTGTCGCTCTCCGTGCCACCGGCGGTGAACACCACCTCCGAGGGCCGCGCGCCCAGGCCGGCGGCGATCCGCTCCCGGGACTCCTCGACGTCGCGGCGGGCCCGCCGCCCGGAGGTGTGCAGCGAGGAGGCGTTGCCGGTGCGCCGCATCGCCTCGGCCATCGCCCGCACCACCTCGTCGAGCACCGGGGTGCTGGCGGCGTGGTCGAGGTAGGTCGCCTGCCCTGGAGAGGTCACGTCGATCGCCGCCATCTGTCGAAACACCCGTCCCGGTCGCCCCGGCCGGTCGCCGCGCGCCAGCGTAGTCGCCGGGAGGGGATAGCCGGAGGGCCCGCCCGGACGCACCACCGGCCACCGTTCCCGGGGGAACGGTGGCCGGCTGCGCGTCCGTCCGGGCTCAGCCCTTTCGCTTGGCGATCTCTTCCTTGAGCTGCGGGGCCACCTGGAACAGGTCGCCCACCACGCCGAAGTCGGCGATCTCGAAGATCGGCGCCTCGGCGTCCTTGTTCACCGCGATGATCGTCTTCGAGGTCTGCATGCCGGCCCGGTGCTGGATCGCACCGGAGATCCCGAGGGCGATGTAGAGCTGCGGGGAGACGGTCTTGCCGGTCTGCCCGACCTGGAACTGGTGCGGGTAGTAGCCGGAGTCGACCGCGGCCCGGGACGCCCCGACGGCCGCGCCGAGCGAGTCGGCCAGCACCTCGACGATCTGGAAGTCGTCGGCCGAGCCGACCCCGCGCCCGCCGGAGACCACCACGCTGGCCTCGGTGAGCTCGGGCCGGTCGCCACCGGCGATCGGCTCCTGGCTGACCACGGTCGCGCCGCGGCCGGCCGCCGCCGGCACCTCGACCTGCTGCTCGGTGCCGGCCCCGGCGGCCTGCTCGATGTCGATCGCGCCGGCCCGCACGGTCACCACCGGGTGCCCGGTGTTGGCCTTGGCCTCGGCGATGTACGCGCCGCCGAACACCGAGTGGGTGACGGTCACCGCGTCGCCGCCGGACACCGCGACGACGTCGTTGAGCCAGGCGGAGTTGGTCCGCACGGCCAGCCGGCCGGCGATCTCCTTGCCGTCCGCCGACGCGCTGATCAGCACCGCCGCCGGCGCGGCGGACTCGACGAGCGAGGCCAGCACGTCCACCTGCGGGGTCAGGAAGTCGGTCCGGTCGGTCTCGGCGACGTAGACCTTCTCCGCGCCGTGCGCGGCCAGCGACTCGGACAGCTTCGCCGCCGTGCCGGGCGCGCCGACGACGACCGCCGACGGCTCGCCGACCCCGCGGGCCGCGGTCAGCAGTTCGTAGGTGCTCTTCTTGACCTCACCGTCGACGTGGTCGACGAGGACCAGTACCTCGGCCATTGAGATTCTCCTTCTCCCGTCGGACCGGTCAGATCAGCTTCTGCGCCACGAGGAACGCGGCGATCTTCTGCCCGCCGTCGCCCTCGTCGGTGACCTTCTCACCGGCGCTCTTGGGCGGCTTGGGCTGCGCGGAGGTCACCGAGCTCAGCGCGCCGGACGCTCCGACCTGACCGGCGTCGATCCCGGCGTCGGCCAGCGACATCGTGGTGACCGGCTTCTTCTTGGCCGCCATGATCCCCTTGAACGACGGGTAGCGCGGCTCGTTGATCTTCTCGCCGACCGAGATCACGGCCGGCAGGTCGGCGGTCAGCACGGTGACGCCGTCGTCGGTCTCCCGGCGCACCTGCACCGAGGTGCCCTCGACGGTGATCTCCCGGGCGTGCGTCAGCGCCGGTACGCCGAGCAGGTCGGCGATCATGGCCGGGGTCGCGCCGCCGCGGCCGTCGGAGGCCTCGTTGCCGGCGACCACCAGGTCGAACCCACCGGTGGCGCCGATCACCGCGGCCAGCGCGCGGGCGGTGGACACCGCGTCCGAGCCGGCCAGCGCCTCGTCGGACAGGTGCACGGCCTTGTCCGCGCCCATCGACAGCGCCTTGCGGATGGCGTCGGTGGCCCGGTCCGGGCCCATGGTCACGACGGTCACCTCGGAGCCGCCGTCGGCTTCCTTGATCTGCAGTGCGGCCTCGACGGCCCGCTCGTTGATCTCGTCGAGCACCGCGTCGGTCGCGTCCCGGTCCAACCTCCCGTCGGACGCATCGAGCTTGCGCTCCGAATAGGTGTCCGGGACCTGCTTGACCAGCACGACGATGTTCATCGGACCTCTTCGACCTCCTGCCGGTGCGGGCGAACCGCGTTGCTGCCCGCTCGGCGCCGAATCTGCTGCCCGGCGCGCACGCGGACCCGTGAGGGACTGTGTATGGCGACCTTGCCACCCGACTCCCGTTCCCCGCGCGCCGGGCGGCCGGACACGTCATTGTTACCGGTCGGTATACCTGCGGCAATCGAGCCGTGGGTGAAAATGCTCACCCGCCGGGCCGCGGACCGCGCCGCCGGTCCCGGACCCGGCACCTGTTGGCGCGAACGCGCCGCCGCTGATCGGCTGGGTGGCCGATGCCCCGTCCGGGGACCGGGGCCCGCCGCTATCGTCGCGCCGCCACTGTCGAGTCCCCGGAGCCGCCGATGCCCAGCCTGGTCCGACCCCGCCTGCGCACGGCGGGAGCCGCGCTGGTGCTCGCGCTCGCGGCGAGCGCGTGCGGCAACCTCAGCGGGGGCGCCGGGACGACGCTGCCCGCGCCGCTGGCCCCCGGCGAGGCCGCCGGCTCGGTGACCGCGCCCGCCGGCGGCGACCCGGCCACGGTGGTGCAGGCCCTGCAGGCCGCGATCACCGCGGACGGCGGCACCGTGGTCGCCACGGTCGACCACGCCGCGGCCGCCGCGGAGGTCGGCGTGACCATCCCGCCGAACACCGTGGTGATCGGTGCGCCGGAGGCGGCCAACCTGTCGATGGTCCAGGTGACCCAGACCGCCGCGGTCAACCTGCCGCCGCCGTTCCAGGTGCGCCAGGACACCGCCGGCGCCACGGTGCTGAGCTGGGACAGCCCGGAGTACCTGGCCGCGGTGTCCGGCGTCGCCCCCACCCCGCCGGCCGCCCTGGTCGACGCGACGGCCGCGATCGTCGGCCGGGCAGCGCCCGCCGCGGCCGCCGCCGAGCCGGCCCCGCTGATCGGGGTCACCCCGGTGGACTACCTGCTCACCGTGTTCGGCAGCACCGACGTCAGCGTGGCGGTGGGCCTGCTGCAGCGCGGCTCCAACCGGGCCGGCAACCGGTTCATCGCCGCGGTGGACTTCGTCCCGGAGGCCCCGCCCGCGCGCGGTGGCGCGGCCGCCGCGCCACCCGCTCCGGGCGCCCGCGCGACCTCGACGGTGCTGGTCAGCCGGCCGGCCGCGGAGGCCCCGCTGCTGGCGGCCGCCCCGAGCATCGGGCTGGACCTGCCGCTGCGGTTCGTCATCTGGCTCGACGAGCAGGACCGCACCGTCGTGGGGTACCCCGACATCCGGCGGATCGCCGTCCGCCACGGCATCCCGGCCGACGACCCGAACGTCGTCACGCTGGCGGCCGAGGCCGACCGGCTGGGCCGGGTCGCCGCCGGGATCGCGCAGTAGCGGGGTGGGCTGATGGTGGTGACCGGGTTCGACGACCGGCAGGGCTGCGGGTACGTGCTGAGCACCGGCCCGGACGCCGCCGAGGCCGCCCCCGGGGCCCAGGCGGTCAGCCACGACGGGGTCATCGTGCTGGCCACCCCGGAGCTGGCCGCGAGCCTGCGCGACGCGCTGGCCCACCGCCCGACGGCATCGCTGAGCTGGTCGGGACCGCAGGTGCCGCTGACCTTGCAGGACGACGTCCTGCTGGCCTGGCTGCGCCACGACATCGGCGGCGTCCTCACCGTCACCAACGCCCCCGGCGCCGCGAGCTGATCACCCGCGAGATCGACCCGAGCGCCCCCGCCGGGGCGCTGAGGTGGTTCTCGGCGTGATCGACCGCCCGCTAGCCTCGGCACCCGAGAAGAAGGGGGCGGACATGGTGTTCAGGCGGCTCAAGGCGCGGTTCGGCGGGGGCACCACGGTCGACACGATCGTGCACACCCCGGTGACCCGGCCGGGCGGGACGCTCGACGGCGTCGTCGAGATCGTCGGCGGCGAGTTCGAGCAGGAGATCAGCTACCTGGCGCTGGCGCTGGTCTGCCGGGTCGAGGTGGAGACCGACAACGGCGAGCACAAGAGCGACGAGAACTTCGCCGAGCAGCGCGTGCACGGCGCGTTCACCCTGCACCCCGGCGAGCGGAAGTCCGTCCCGTTCTCCGTGCACGTGCCGCTGGAGACCCCGTTCAACGTCGTCGGCGGCCAGGACCTGCCGGGCGTGCGGCTGGGCGTGCGGACCGAGCTGGAGATCGCCAAGTCCTTCGACAAGGGCGACTACGACCCGATCCGGGTCGAGCCGCTGCCCGCCCAGCAGCGCATCCTGGCCGCGCTGGAGCGGATCGGCTGCCGGTTCCGCCGCTCCGACGTCGAGCGCGGCCGCGTCCGCGGCGCCACCATGGGCTTCTACCAGGAGCTGGAGTTCGCCCCGCCGCCGGAGTTCAGCGGCCGGCTCAACGAGGTCGAGGTGACCTTCCTGGCCCGCGAGCACGAGCTCGAGGTGATCCTGGAGGGCGACCGCAAGGCCGGGTTGCTCACCGAGGGCAGCGACCGGGTGCGCCGGCTGCCGATCCCGTACCACGCGATCGACCACGAGAACTGGGAGGCCGTCCTCACCGAGCAGCTGCACGAGCTGGCCCGCCGCGGCCTGTTCGGCTGAGCCGGCCGGGATGGCGCTCGCCGCGGGCGAGCCGGACTGCGGGCCGTGGCGGCCGACGCCGGTCGCCGACGTGCTCGCCCACCTGCTCGCCGGCCGTCCGGACGCCCCGGACCGGCCCTGGGTGATCGGGATCGACGGCCGCGGCGGCAGCGGCAAGTCCACCGTCGCCCGGCTGCTGGCCGGCGCGGCCGGACCGCCGACCACCGTCGTGCACACCGACGACCTCGCCTGGCACCTGGACTTCTTCGACTGGGCGGACCTGCTGGCCGAGCACGTCCTGGTCCCGGCCCGGGCGGGCGTCCCGGTCCGCTACACGCCGCCGCCCTGGCGGGAGCGCGGGCGGCCGGGCGCGATCGAGGTGCCGGCGCCGTGCGGCCTGCTGCTGGTGGAGGGCTGCGGCGCGGCCCGGCGCGCGCTGGAACCGTTGCTGGACGCGACGGTCTGGGTGCAGGCCGACGACGAGGAGGCCACCCGGCGCCTGCTCGCCCGCGACGGCGACACCCCGGAGAACCGGGCGTTCACCGCCGACTGGGACCGCGTGGAGGAGCCGTTCATGGCCGCTGAGCGGGTGTGGGAGCGGGCCACCGCGGTGCTGCGCACCACCCCGCCCCCACCCGACCTGCTGCTGGTCGGGGGTCGTGAGTGGGAACCAGGGCCATAGCCCCGATTTCCACTCACGACCTGGTCAGTCGGTGAACCGCGGGGGGCGCTTCTCGAACCGGGCGGTGACCGCCTCGACCTGGTTCGGGCTGCCGATCAGCGCCCCGATCTCGTCCTGCTCGGCGGCGAAGCCGGTGGTCAGGTCGACCCGGCCGGCCAGGTCGAGCAGCCGCTTGGCCCCGCGCACGGCGTGCGGGCTCTGCCCGGCGATCTGCCGGGCCAGCTCCAGCGCCGCGGCCAGCGGGTCGTCGGCGGTGCGGGTGCACAGCCCCAGCGCCACGGCCTCGGCGCCGGACACCCGGCGTCCGGTGAGGACCAGCTCCTTGGCCCGGTCCCGGCCGACCAGCTCGGGCAGCAGCTGGGTGCCGGTCATGTCCGGCACCAACCCCCACGCCACCTCCAGCACCGAGAGCACCGCGTCCGGCGCGACGATCCGGATGTCCGCGCCCAGCGCGACCTGCAGCCCGCCGCCCAGCGCGTTGCCGCGCACCGCCGCGATCACCGGCACCGGGATCTCGGCCCACACGAAGGCCGCGCGCTGCCCGGTGGCCCGGGCCGGCCCGGTGGGCTCGGGCAGCTTCGCCGAGGCCGACAGCCGCTCGCCGGTGGCCATCGCCCGGAACGAGCCGAAGTCCAGCCCGGCGCAGAAGTCCGGGCCCTCGCCGGAGAGCACCACCGCGCGCAGCGACGGGTCCGCGGCCAGCGCGGTCCCGGTGTGCACCAGCGCCTCGAACATGGCCGGGTCCAGCGCGTTGCGCTTGTCCGGCCGGTTCAGCCGGACGTCGGCGACGCCGTCCTCGGTCGTGACCCGCACCCGCTCCTCGTGCACCGTCGCACCCCTTCCACCGTGGTGATCGCGATGCTACGTCCCCGGAACCGGGCAGTCAGGAGTGACCGTTCTCGAGTCCGGCCACGGCGCCGGCGGCCAGGTAACCGGCGTGCACCGGGCACGGCGCACACCGGGAGCGGTCGCACAGCCGGCACAACCGGGCCAGGTCCCGGTCGGTGCGGGCGGGCGGGCGGAGCAGCCGATCGGCGACCGCGGCCAGCTGCCGGCGCTCGGCCGCCGACAACCCGTCGACGAGCTCGGCCAGCACGGCCTGCCGAGCGGCGAGCACACGCTCAGCGGCCGCGCGGCCGGGCGGGGTGAGGCGCAGGGCGCGGCTGCGGGCGTCGGGGCCCGGCGCGCGTTCGACCCAGCCCGCCTCGACCAGCCGGCGCACCACGTGCGCCACCCCCGGCTGGGTCAGCCCCAGGACGTCGACCAGCCACTCGGCGGTGCACCCGGGCTGGTCCTTGATCGCGACGAGCGCCTCGGCCGGGGCGCCGCCGGCGCCCAGCGCTCCGGTCACCGCGTTCCGCATGCGCCCCGAGACCAGGAGCGCGAGCGCGCCGAGCAGGTTTGCCGACGGGTCCACTGAGGAATTCATTAGTTATGAATGTATCAGTGCGGCTGCTGATCGGGGCCACCAGCCTGGCCGCGCTGCCGGTGGCGATGCGCCCCCTGCTGGTGGTGCTGCTCGGCGAGCACAACACCGGCAGCTACGCCACGGCCCGCGGCGCTCACCGCGATCACCGATCCGACCGCGTTCGTGCTGGTGGCCGGGCTCTGCGGGCTGCTGACCCCGCCGGTGGCCAGCAGCGTGCGAGCGCTGCTGCCGCGGCTGGTCGCGCCGGAGGCGCTCACCCGCGGCTACGCCGGCAACGCCGTGGCGCACGAGGTCGTGTACGTGGCCGGCCCGCTCTGGGTGACGGCCTGGGTCGCGTTCGGCGGTCCCGGCGCCGCGCTGCTGGCCAGCGCCCTGACCGGGATGGCCGGCCTGGTCCTGGCCGCCACCCTGGTCCCGGGCCGCGACTCCGCCGGGGACGACCCGGCCCGCCCGGCCGGGGGATCGCCGCTGCGCGCGCCGGGCGTGCGCACCCTGGCCGCGGCGTACCTGGCCTACTGGGTGTGCATGGGCGCGATGTGGGTGCTGCTGCCCGCGTTCGCCGCCGGCAGCGGCCACCCCGACCGCGCCGGCCTGCTGGTGACCGTCTGGTCGGTCGGCAGCCTGGCGGGCGGGCTGGTGCTGGCCGTGCGGCGCCGGCGCGTCCGCCTCGGGGCGGCCTACCCGGCGCTGCTGGGGATGCTGTTCGCCACCTCGCTGCCGCTCGCACTGCCCACCACACCGGGCTCGATGGCAGTCGCCGTCGCGGTGTTCGGCCTCGCCCTGGCCCCCTGGCTGGCCGTCTCCGACGAGCTCGTCGGGCACGCCGCCCCGCCCGGCCGGGCCGGCGAGGCCTACGGCTGGCTGGCCACGGCCGGGCAGGCCGGCGTGCCCGACGAGTTCGTCGGAGACGGCCAGCCAGGGGGCCAGGGCGAGGCCGAACACCGCGACGGCGACTGCCATCGAGCCCGGTGTGGTGGGCAGTGCGAGCGGC
>JASLAP010000483.1 GCA_030147065.1 Pseudonocardia sp.
CCTCCCGTACGACTTCGCGATCGTCGGCGAGGACGGGCTCCCGCGCGAGCTGTTCGCCCAGATCACCGCCCCGACGCTGGTCGTGGTCGGGGAGGGCAGCCCGCAGTGGTTCCGCGACACCGCCGCCGCGATCGTCGACGCGGTGCCGGGTGCCCGGCTCGCGGTACTCCCCGGCCAGGACCACAACGCCGCCCCGGACGTGCTCGCCGCCGTCCTCACCGAGCTCCTGGCAAACCCGTCGAACCCGGACCGGGCGCCGGGCTAACGTCCGGCGGATGGACGAGCTGGCCACGATCGTCGACCACTACTCCGGCACCGACGAGCGCAGCCGGCTGGCCGGCGGACCGTCGGCGCTGGAGCTGGTCCGCACCCGCGAGATCCTGCTGCGGCACCTGCCGCCGGCCCCGGCCCGCGTGCTGGACGTGGGCGGCGGCCCCGGGGCCCACGCGGCCTGGCTGGCCGAGCTCGGCCACGCCGTCCACCTGGTCGACCCGGTGCCGCTGCACGCCGAGCAGGCCGCCGAGCTGGACGGCGTCAGCACCGAGGTCGGCGACGCCCGCGCCCTCACCCAGCCCGACCGCTCCCAGGACGTCGTGCTCCTGCTCGGCCCGCTCTACCACCTGGCCGAGCGGACGGACCGGGTGCTCGCGCTGCGCGAGGCGGCCCGGGTGGTGCGGCCCGGCGGGCTGGTCGCGGTGGCCGCGATCTCCCGGTACGCCAGCACGTTCGACGGGTTCTTCCGGGGCTACGTCGACGTGCCCGGCTTCCTGCCGCTGATGCAGGACGGTCTGGGCACCGGCCAGCACCGCCCACCGCCCGACGACCCGCGCTTCTTCACCAGGGCGTACTTCCA
The DNA here is from genome assembly GCA_030147065.1 of Pseudonocardia sp. Classification (GTDB taxonomy): domain Bacteria; phylum Actinomycetota; class Actinomycetes; order Mycobacteriales; family Pseudonocardiaceae; genus Pseudonocardia. The sequence goes on from JASLAP010000483.1 coordinate 854, forward strand.
CGACCCGGCCGGCCTCGCCGCCGAGATCGCCGACGCCGGCCTGCGGCCGGCCGCGCTGCTGCCGGTGGAGGGGATGCTCTACTGGGTGCCGGACATCGCCGAGCGGCTGGCCGACCCGGCGGGTCGGGAGCTGGTGCTGCGGACGCTGGCCGCGATGGAGTCCGACCCGGGCCTGACGGCCGCCAGCCCCCACCTGCTGGCCGTGTGCACGGGGTGAGAGCGGGCCGCTCTCCGGCGCAGACACCGGCGCACCAGCCGGGCCGCCCGCGGCTGTGGGGCCGGTGCCGGTGGGACCGTGCGGCGGCTCGACGCGGGCGCTCGGCACGGTGCCGGTGCGGTGGCCGTGCGAGCGCCTCGACGCCTGCGCTCGGCACGGCCCCGGTGGTGAGGACGGCCGAGCCACCGCGGTGGCGACCAGGCCGTCCTCAGGCCGGGGTGACCCGCAGGGCGGCGAGCAGCCGGTCGTACCCGTGCTCGCCGAACAGGTCGATCCACAGCCAGCGGGCCAGCCGCTGCGGGATCGGGCACGCCTCCAGCCGGACCGGGACCAGGAACGTCGCGCCCTCCGGCTGCTCGTCGGCGGCGTCGACGGCGGCCTTGAGCTGCGGCTGCAGGTAGCCCCGGTCGGTGATCGACCGGTGCGACAGGCACGCCAGGACGAAGCGGCTGCGCTGGACCGCGGCGGTGAGCTCGCGGTCCCGGTCCTGCTCGGGCCGCAGGTCGGCGCCCTCCCACCAGCACGGCACCCCGTCCCGGACCAGCCGCCGGTGCAGCTCGCGCACGGCCTCCTCGTCGCCCGCCGCGTGGCTCAGCAGCACCTGGCCCGGACCCGCCTCGATCGGCGTGCGGTTGACGTGGCGCAGCCCGCGCTCGGCCAGCAGCCGGTCGATGCTGCGCGACAGCCGTCCGGCGCGGACGGGCTTGAGCACGTAGTCCAGCGCGCCGACCTCGTAGGCGTCGACCGCCTGGTCGTCGTGCGCGGCCACGAACACCAGCGGCGGCGGCGTCGTCATCGCCTCCAGCACGCGGGCCAGCTCCATCCCGCTGAGCCCGACCAGCCGGGTCTCGGCGAAGACGATGTCGACCGGCTCGGCCACCAGGTGGGTCAGCGCCTCGGCGACGTCGCGGGCCCGGAGCACCCGGACGACGCGGGGGTCGGCGGCCAGTGCCGACGCCATCTCGTCCAGCGCGCTCAGGTCGCCGTCGGTGGCGAGGGCGACGAGGCCGGGCAGGTTCTCCGCAGAGCTCATGACGCGACGGTCTCCCTCGGTCACCGGGGCGTGCCGAGCCGGGCCTTCCGTCGCTCGGTGGCGGGCAGCCTACGACGCCGACGCCGGGCGCTTCGCCACCGGTGTCCGGTCCACGGGCCGCGGAGCTGCGGATACGGCGTACGGGCGTGCCGCAGGAGGTGCAAGGTGGCTAGTGGCCGTGGGCCGGACGGCCGCCGCCTGCTCGTTCGGCGACAGGCCGCGCCGGTGGACCGGTCAGCCCGGGAGGTGCCAGCCGCGGCTGGTCCGGGTGAGGAGGCCGAAGCCGGTCCGGCGGAGGAACGCGGTGGTGACGGTCTCCCCGGGATCGGCGTAGGCGAGCAGCCGGGGCACCCGGCCCAGCCGCAGCCACTCCGCGGCCTGCCCGAGCAGCCACGTCCCCACGCCCTGCCGCCGGTGCGCCTCGGCCACCTCGAGGTTGCCGATGTCGGCCCAGCCCTCGTGCCCGGCGATCCGGCCGGGCCCGCCGATGCCGGTGTCGACCTCGACGAAGCCCAGCGCCGCGCCGTCCCGGCGGGCGGTGAACCGCGTGCCGCTGACCCCGAGCGTGCGCACCACGCCGAGGTCGGGACGCTCGGCCGGGCGGGGCAGGCGGTCGACGTCGGCGAGGAACACCAGCTCGACCCGGTCGCCGGGCACGAACCCGACCCCCTCCAGCAGCGCCCGGACGTGCGGCCACTGCTCGGGCAGCCCGTAGACGCCGGGGGCGGGCAGTGTCCCGTCGGCGAGCACGCGGGCCACCCGCCACCGGCGCAGCAGGGCCACGGCACCGCCGACGACGGCGGTGCCGGCCGCGGAGGCGTCGGGCCAGAACGGCGCATCGGGCCAGCACAGCAGCCAGCGGACCTCGCCGGCCCCGCGGAAGCCCGCCGCCACCTCGTCCCCGGACCCGTACCGCAGCACGTGCGCCGCTGCCGACACCCGACCGCGCTGCTCGGCGACCAGGGTGACCCGCTCGTCCACCCACGGGTCCACGATGAACTCCCCCGGCTCCCGCTCCAGCTGGCTGAGCACCGCGTTCACCGACAGCGACGCCGCCGGCAGGACGGCCTGCACGTGCGCGTTGGCCAGGGAGGTGAGCTGGTCGCGGTCGGCGCGACGGAAGGGGCGCACCTCGACGGGGGGGTGAGCGGCGGGGTCAGCGGTTCGAGCCGCACTTCCGCTCCCGGGTCTGCGGCCAGGTCGCGGGGTCGACGTAGTAGCCCTGCGCCTCCAGGACGTCCAGGGCGTCCTCGGTGTAGCGCAACGGTGACGGCTCGGGGCGGGCCTGCCACGCCACCCCGACGCCGACGCCTACGCCGACCAGCGCGAGCACCAGCCACCACCGCGCGACCCGCACCCTCCGACCCTACGAGCGACGTCGCCCGGCCGCTGACCACGGCAGGAGCGCCCGGGAGGGGTGCGAGGCGACGAGATGCACGCCGGCGCGCTCGACCCCGCTGG
>JASLAP010000714.1 GCA_030147065.1 Pseudonocardia sp.
CCGCTCGGGTCATGCGGGGCGATCCGCGGCCTCGCGGAGGCGGCCGAACTCCGCGGCCAGGGTGGCCGGGGTCCAGTGCGCGTTCAGGCCGCTGGGGTTGGGCAGCACCCAGATCCGGGTGCTGCCCCACTCGTCCGGCTGGGGGCCGACGGACGCCCGCGGTTCGGCGAACGCGGTGCGGTAAGCGGTGATCCCCACGACGGCGAGCCACCCCGGGCGGTGCTCGGCGACCAGGGCCCGCAGCCGCTGCCCGCCGGCGACCAGCTCGGCGGTCGACAGCTCGTCGGCCCGGGCCGTGGCCCGCGGCGCCATGTTGGTGATGCCCAGGCCGAGCGCGCGCAGCTCGCCCTGCTCGGCGGGGAGCAGCCGGCGCGGGGTGAACCCCGACGCGTGCAGGGCCGGCCAGAACCGGTTGCCCGGCCGGGCGAAGTGGTGCCCGGTGGCCGCCGACACCAGGCCCGGGTTGATGCCGCAGAACAGCACCCGCAGCGGTGGGTCGCCCGCACCGGGCAGGACGTCGTCGATGGTGCGGTCGCGGGCGGCGGCGAGCTCGGCGGGGGTGAACGCGGGCACGGTCGCATCATGCCCAGCCGTCCGGTCGCGCGAGGCCCCGGTGGTCGTGCTCGACCTGGCCTCCTGCCCCGGGCCCGTCAGCCCGCCGCCGGGGCGAGGTTCGCCGCCATCCGGCGCAGCACGTCCACGGTGGCGGCGTACTCCGCCGGCTCGATGCCGGTCATCGAGCGCCGCCGCTGCGCCTGCACCTCGGTCGTCGCCCGGTCGCGGACCGCCGCTCCCTGCTCGGTGAGCACGAGCGCTCCAGCGTCGGTGCGCACCCACCCGCGACCGGCCAGGACGTCCACCAGGGCGTCGGCGGCGGCGCGGTCCAGGAACGGCGCGAGCTCGGCGGTCGTGCCACCTCTGGCGGCGAGGGAGAGCAGCTGCCACTCGCGGCGGGTCAGTCCCTGACCGGCCAGTGCCGCGTCCAGCGACTGCTCCAGGGTGCGGTCGAGCTGCTTGACCCACCAGCCGATAGGCTTGTCATCAGACATGTACATGTCGTCGATTATGCATATCGGGGAGGGCCGTGGACACCGATCCGGTCGCGGCGGTCGAGTCGGCGATGGTGGCCGTCCGGCGCCGGCAGGCGCGCCGCGCGCTCGCCGGGAGCGCCGGGGTGCTGGACGGGGACACCGCCGTCCAGGAGGTGCTGGACGCCGTCGAGGCCGCCGCGGAACCGCTCGGGGTCACCGACCTGGCCGCCGCCCTCGGCATCGACCAGCCGCGGGCGAGCAAGCTGGTGGCCGCGACCGTCGCGGCGGGGCTGCTGCGCCGGGAGGCCGACCAGCGCGACGGGCGGCGGTCCCGGCTCGTCCTCACCCCGGCCGGGGCCGAGCGGCTCGCCGCCGTGCACGCCTTCCGGCGGTCCCGGTTCGACGCGGCGATGGCCGGCTGGACCTCCCGGGAGCGGGCCGAGTTCGCCGCCCTGCTGACCCGGTTCGTGGCCGGACTGGACGGGCCGTGACGATCGGGAGAGCAGCCCCGATCGGGTGCCCACTGGCCGGGCGGGGCCCCCGGCGGGCAGGATGACCTGCGTGGACCTGCCCGTGATGCCGCCGGTGAAGCCGATGCTGGCCAAGCCCGTCGCGACGATCCCCGAGGGCCGGCTCTACGAGCCCAAGTGGGACGGCTTCCGCTCGATCATCTTCCGGGACGGCGACGAGGTGGAGATCGGCAGCCGCAACGAGCGGCCGATGACCCGCTACTTCCCCGAGGTCGTCGCGGCGGTGCAGGCCAACTTCCCGGACCGGGCGGTGATCGACGGTGAGATCATCGTCGCCGACACCGGGCGCAACACCCTGGACTTCGAGGCCCTGCAGCAGCGCATCCACCCGGCCGCGTCCCGGGTCACCCTGCTCGCCGAGCAGACCCCGGCCAGCTTCGTCGCCTTCGACCTGCTGGCCGTCGGCGACGAGGACCTCACCGAGCGCCCGTTCGCCGAACGCCGGGCGCGCCTGGAGGAGGCGCTGGCCAAGGCCGCCCCACCGGTGCACATCACCCCGCTGACCGACGACCACGCGCAGGCCCGGCAGTGGTTCGAGCAGTTCGAGGGCGCCGGGCTGGACGGGCTGATCGCCAAGACCCCGGACCAGACCTACCAGCCCGACAAGCGGGTGATGGCCAAGATCAAGCACGAGCGGACCTGCGACTGCGTGGTCGCCGGCTACCGGGTGCACAAGTCCGGCCCGGACGCGATCGGCTCGCTGCTGCTGGGCCTGTTCGACGAGCGCGGCGTGCTGGCCTCGGTCGGGGTGATCGGGGCGTTCCCGCTGGCGCGGCGCCGAGAGCTGTTCACCGAGATGCAGCCGCTGGTCACCGGCTTCGACGGGCACCCGTGGAACTGGGCGGCGCACGAGCAGGGCGAGCGCACCCCGCGCAAGAACGAGACCAGCCGCTGGAACGCCGGCAAGGACCTGTCGTTCGTGCCGCTGCGCCCGGAGCGGGTGGTCGAGGTCCGCTACGACTACATGGAGGGCACCCGCTTCCGGCACACCGCCCAGTTCGTCCGCTGGCGCCCCGACCGCGACCCCGAGTCCTGCACCTACGACCAGCTCGAACGCCCGGTCTCCTTCGACCTCGCCGACGTCCTGGGCGTCCAGGGGTCGTGAGCGAGAATCATGGCTCTGGGCATGATTCTCACTCACGACCGCTGACCAGCGGTTCTCCGGCGGCGCAGCGCGGGCAGTCCGCCGGCGCCCAGATCGCGTTGTCGAGCGCGGCGACGGCCTCCAGCGGCAGGCCGGCCTCGGCGGCGTAGCGGGCGGGGGTCGGGCCGAGGGTGAGCATCGCGGCCAGCACCGCCACCCGGCCGCCCGCCGCCTCGACCTCCCGCACGGTCGCCCGGGTCGCCGAGGCGGCGTTGATGGCGTCGTCGACGACCGCGACCCGGCTCCCGGCCAACCGCTCGGCCAGCGAACCCGGCATCCGGTACTGCGCCGAGTACAGCTCGCCGGTGCCCGTGGAGACGCGCTCGGTGTAGGCGAACCCCGTGCCGAGCAGCCCGGCCACCGGTTGCGCGAGCAGCGCCCCGCCGACCAGCGGCCCGCACACCACGTCCACCCCGTACAGCTCGACCCGCGCGGCCAGGTCCGCGACCACCGGGGCGAGCGCCGTCGGGGCGGCGAACATCCCGTCGAGATCCAGCCAGAGCCCGCCGTGGTGCCCCGATTCCAGCTCGAAGTGCCCCGTCCGTGCCGCCACCAGGTCCATCACGATCTCGCGCACCGGTCCAGGTCTACCCGACTTGCTCGCGCTCCATCCCGGCCGCTACTCTCAACCAAGTGGTTGGTGGAGAGGCGACGCAGCGCCGGGAGCAACTGGTCCTGGCGGCGTTCGCGCGGGTGGCCGAGGCGGGGTTCGAGGGCCTGCGGCTGCGCCAGGTCGCCGAGGACGTCGGCATCGACCACTCGACGCTGCACCACCACTTCGCGACGAAGCAGGACCTGGTGCTCGCCGTGGCGGAGTACGCCACCCGCCAGTTCTGGGTGCTCGCCCCCGACTCGGCGGACCCGGTGCAGGCCCTGCGGGAGCACCTGGCCGGCCTGCGGACGATGCTCGACGACCGGCCCGAGCTGTTCGCCGTCACCGTCGAGCTCGATCTGCGGGCCCGCCGCGACCCCGCTGTGGACGAGGCGATGCAGCGCCACCAGGCCGGGTGGCGGGAGGTGCTGTCCGGCGTGCTCGCCGCCGGGAACACGCGGGGAACGTGGGCCGGGCCGGTCGAGGTGGCGGAGGCCACCGAGCTCGTCATCGCGGTGGTGAAGGGGGTCCGGCTGGACCCGGCAACGGCCGGGCCGGTCTTCGCCCAGCTGGAAGCCATGCTGATCGACAACCGAGGGGGGAAGCCGTGAAGGTGGTCGTGGTCGGGGGCGGCATCGGCGGGCTGGGGCTCACCCAGGCCCTGCACCGGGCCGGCGTCGACGTCGAGGTGTACGAGCGGGACGCCGCGGTGGGCAGCCGCTGGGAGGGCTACCGCATCCACATCAACCCCACCGGGGCCCGCGCCCTGCACGCCTGCCTGCCGCCGCGGGCGTGGCAGGAGTTCCGGGACACCGCGGGGCCCGGCGGCGACTTCGGCTTCCTGACCGAGCAGCTCCACGAGCTGGTGGTCGTCGAGGAGTCGATCATGTATCCGGACGGCGGGACCGATCCCGCCGAGGACCACTACGCCGCCGACCGCGCCGTGCTGCGCCGCCTCCTGTCCGACGGGTTGGACGACGTCGTTCGGTACGGCGCGGAGTTCGTCGGCTACGACCTCCTGCCCGACGGGCGGGTGCGGGCGCGGTTCGCCGACGGGCGCACGACCGAGGCCGACCTGCTGATCGGCGCCGACGGGGTCGGCTCGCGGGTCCGCCGCCAGCTGCTGCCCGCCGTGCGACCGGAGCTGACGGGAGCAGCGGGTATCGCGAACAAGATATGGCTCACCGACGAGACGCGTGCCGCCCTGCCGGCCCGGCTGCTCACCGGCATGAACGTGGTGTCGGCCGACGCCCCGTTCTTCCTGTTCACCTCGGTGTTCGAGCCACCGCGCGGGCGCGGTCGGCCGTACCTGCTGTGCGCGCTGGTGGCCCGCACCGACGCGCTTCCGCTCGACCTCGCCGAGCTCGACGCCGACGCCCTGCGCATCGTGGTGGACGTGCTGGTCGCGGGCTGGCACCCGGCACTGCGCCGGGCGCTGGCCGAGGCCGATCCGCAGAGCCGCACGGCGACCGCCTTCCGCAGCACGCTCCCGCCAACGGCGTGGCCGGCCGGCCCGGTGACCGTTCTCGGCGACGCGATCCACGCGATGCCACCGGTCGGCGGGCTCGGCGGGAACACCGCGCTGCGGGACGCGCACCTGCTGGGTCGGCTGCTGCCGGAGGCGCACCGCGGCGAGCGCGACCTGCTGCCGGCGGTCGCCGAGTACGAGGCCGACATGCGCGAGTACGGCCCGGCGGCCGTCCGCTACTCGCGGGAGCAGCAGGACCAGGCGCTGGCGACGGGAGCGGCGGAGACGGCGGTGACGCGGGCCTTCTTCCGGCTGTGCGGCGCGGTGCCGGCGCTGCGCCGGCGGGTGTTCGCCAAGTCCTGGATCGGCCCGGCGATGCCCCGGGACTGGGAGCGCCGGCCGGTGCGTGCTGCGGCCTGATCTTCCTCCGGCGCCGCGGATCGACCCGGGCCGGCCGCTACCCCTGGGCGGCGAGCTGCCCGCAGGCCGCGGCGATCTCCCGGCCGCGGGTGTCGCGCACCGTGCAGGCCACCCCGGCCGCCTGCACCAGCCGGACGAACTCGTCCTGCACCTGACGCGGCGAGGCGTCCCACTCGCTGCCCGGGGTGGGGTTGAGCGGGATCAGGTTGACGTGCACGCGCTTGGTCCCGATCCGCTGGCGCAGCAGCTTGCCCAGCAGCTCGGCCCGCCACGGGTGGTCGTTGACGTCGCGGATCAGCGCGTACTCGATCGACACCCGGCGCCCGGTGGCCTGGGCGTAGCGGCGGGCCGCGTCGAGCACCTCGGCGACCTTCCACCGGCTGTTGACCGGCACCAGGGTGTCGCGCAGCTCGTCGTCGGGGGTGTGCAGCGACACCGCGAGGGTGACCGGCAGGCCCTCGGCGGCGAGCTTGTCGATGGCCGGGACCAGCCCCACCGTGGAGACGGTGACCCCGCGCGCGGAGATGCCCAGCCCGTCCGGGGCGGGCTCGGTGATCCGGCGCACCGCGGCCACCACCCGCTTGTAGTTGGCCAGCGGCTCGCCCATCCCCATGAACACCACGTTCGACAGCCGGGCCGGCGAGCCCAGCGCGCCGTCGCGGGCCGCCGCGGCGGCCTGCCGCACCTGTTCGACGATCTCCGCGGTGGACAGGTTGCGCTGCAGCCCGCCCTGGCCGGTGGCGCAGAACGGGCAGGCCATGCCGCAGCCGGCCTGGCTGGACACGCAGACGGTGGCCCGGTCGGGGTAGCCCATCAGCACCGACTCGGCCCGGACGCCGTCGTGCCCGCGCCACAGCGTCTTGCGGGTGGTGCCGTCGTCGCAGGACTGCTCCAGGACCGGGACGACCAGCGGTGGCAGCAGCGCGCCGAGCTTCTCGCGGGCCGCCGCGGGCAGGTCGGTCATCGCGTCGAGGTCGGCGGTGAACCGGCCGAAGTAGTGCCGGGCCAACTGGTCGGCGCGGAAGCCGGGCAGGCCGAGCGCGCCGACCTCGGCCCGGCGGTCGGCCGGGTCGAGGTCGGCGAGGTGGCGCGGGGTCGGGGTGCGCCGCGGGGCGTCGAAGACGAGCGGGAGGGTTGTCATGACCCTTCGATTGTGCCAGGCCGCTCCCGCTCGCCCCGCCGGCGCAGGGCGTAGCCGAGCGTGGCGATCCCGAGGGCCGGCCCCCAGATCGGCAGCGGGAAGAGCAGCAACATCAGCGGCTGCCCCTGCTCGACCGCCAGGACGGCCATCGGCACCGCCGCCGAGCAGAACAGCACGGTGACCAGCGTGGCCGGCACCACCGCCGCCGCGACCGGCACCGGCCGCCCGCGCAGAACGGGCATCCACCGCGGCCAGACCTCGCCCCACCGGGCAACCAGTCCGGTGGTGAGCACCGCACCGGCCAGCGCGGCCCCGCCGAGCAGCAGGCCCTGCAGCCGCATCGCCCCGATCACGGCGTCCTCGGCGCCGGTCGGGACGCCCAGCGGCCACGGGGTCAGCCAGGTCGCGCGGACCAGCACGTAGGGCAGGGCGCACAGCGTCGCGACCGCGGTGGCCACCCGGCCCCAGCGGGCCGCGGACTCCGGCCGGGTCCAGGCCGCGGCCGGGGTACCGGCCGTACTCCCCCGGGCGGCCGTCCAGGCCAGTGCGGCCCAGACCGCGCCGCCGGCCGCGAGGAACAGCAGGGTCAGCATCCGCAGGCCCTGGTCGGCCAGGCCCTCCGCGAACCCGGTCGCCCAACCGACCATCACCTCCCCGTCGGCCACCCCGGTCACCCAGGCGGCCACGCCGATGAGCGCCAGCGCTGCGGCCACCAGCGCGGCCAACCGCGACCGCCGGGCTCCGGCCAGCAGGGTCGCCAGCAGCACGACCGGCGCGAGGGCGGCCATCAGGTATCCGGCCAGCACCAGCAGCGCCAGGCCGGGCGTCAGCAGCAGGAAGGCGACGGCGTGGACCACGCCGGTGACGACCACCAGCGTGGTGCCCGCCGGCTGCGGGTCCCGGCGAACCCGCCGGAACGCGAACGCCGCCACCAGGAGGCCGGCCGTCCCGACCCCGACCAGCAGCGGCGGGCCGGCGGCCGCCGGGAGGGCACCGAGCGCGGTGCCCTCCCCCCGCGGGTCAGCCGGGCCGAACGGGTAGCCGCCGGTCGCCCACCACCACAGGCCGAGCAGGGTGGCCAGGCCGGACCAGGTGCCGGCCAGTGCGGGCAGCAGGGTGTCCGGGCGCCGGCCCGTCGATCTCGTGCCGGGGGTCGGGGTCGGTGTCGTCGTCATGACGACGACGATGCGCCGATCCGGGCGGATTACCGTCCCCGGCGGGTGGGATCCCACTCCCCCGGCAGGGGGAGCTTGCGCGTGTTGCCCGGCCCGCGGCCCCGGGTGCCGCTGAACAGGTCGCGGAACAGCCCCCCGCGTACGGCCGCGGCCAGCCACAGCACCGCCCCGGCGCTCAGGCCGACCATGCCCTGCGGGTACAGCCGGCCCGCCGAGTCCAGCGCGAGCAGCGCCCCACCGGCGCCGAGCACCAGCAGCACCGCCCCGACGGCCAGCAGCGAGCGGGCGTCCAGCACCGAGGCCAGCGACATCGCCGCGATCCCGACCAGCACGCAGGCCACCGGGACGACCAGCTCGCCGAAGCCGAACGAGCCGAGGACCGTGCCCGACACCGCCACCAGCGCCGCGGTGATGCCCAGGACCCGCAGCAGCCGCCCGCGCTCGCCGCCGGGCAGCCGGGCGCCGTGGCCGTGCCGGCGGTGCAGGGCGACCACGAGCCCGGCCGTCACGCCCAGCCCGGCGGCCAGCACGACGGTGCCGACCCCGCCGTCCAGGGCGGCCGCACCGACGGTCCACCAGGCGGCTCCGACGACCGGCTCCAGATACGGGACAGCGGGCTGGCGCATGGCTCCACGGTATCCGGGCGGGCCGTCCGGATGCCGGCACCCCGCGGCCGGACGGATCAGCCCAGGTCGATGCGGCCGGACCGGCGCACGTGCACGCGGTAGCCGACGGTCAGCGTGGTCCCGGTGGTCGCTGCGACCGCCCGGGCGGCGACGGGAGCGGAGAACTCGATGCGCAGCACCGCGTCCAGGGTCTCCCGGTCGGGGAACACCCACCGGGTGAGCACCCGCCGCAGTCCGAAGCCCTGCCGGGCGAAGAACCGCTCGACCGCCACCGGGTCGTAGTGCGGGATGTCGGCGCGCATCCAGACCCCGTACGGCGCGACGGTGGCGTCCAGGTCGACCACGGCGATCGCCCCGCCGGGCCGCAGCACCCGGTTCGCCTCGGCGAGGCCGGGTTCGCAGCCCGGCCCGAAGAAGTACGCGGTGCGGGCGTGCACCAGGTCGACCGCGGCGTCCGGCAGCGGCAGCGCAGCCGCGCCGCCCGGCAGCACCCGTGCCCGGTCCCCGACCCGTCGGCGGGCCCGTTCGACGAGCGGGGGGTGCGGCTCCACCCCGGTCACCGAGGCTGCCTCCGCCGCGAACACCGGCAGGTGGAAGCCGTCCCCGCAGCCGACGTCGAGCACGTCGAGGCCGGTCCACGGGGCGAGCTCGCGCAGCGCGGACCAGATCGCGCCGTCCGGGTCCTGGGCGGCGTTCTCCCGCTCGTAGACCTCGGGCCAGTGCCAGATGTTCGGGCTGGGGATCGGCCGGTCGCGCGCCGGACCCGACCCGGCCCTCGACCCGACCCTCACCCGGCGACGGGGACGACCACGCTGAGCACCGCCCACGCCACGACGGCGGTGGGCAGCAGCGAGTCCATCCGGTCCATCAGCCCGCCGTGGCCGGGCAGCAGCGTGCCCATGTCCTTGATCCCCAGGTCCCGCTTGATCAGCGACTCGACCAGGTCGCCGAGGGTGGCGCTGACCACCAGCAGGGAACCGGTGATCGCACCGGCCCACCACGGCCCGCCCAGCAGCAGGGCGACGCACAGCGCGCCGGCGGCCATCCCGGCGACCTGGGAGCCGGCGAACCCCTCCCAGGACTTCTTCGGGCTGATCGTGGGCGCCATCGGGTGCCGCCCGGCGATCACGCCGGCCGCGTAGCCGCCGATGTCGGAGGCGATCACGCACAGCATGAAGGTCAGCACCCGGCCGAGGCCGTCCTCGGCCACCACCATCAGCGTGGCGAACGAGCAGAACAGCGGCACGTAGGCCGCGGTGAAGATGCCGGCGGTGACGTCCCGGACGAAGTACGCGGAGCCGGCCCGCATCCGCCACAGCAACACCGCGAGCGCGGTGCCGGCGAACGCCAGCGCCTGCCCCGTGGTCCCGAACGGCCACGCCAGCCAGACCATCGCCTGCCCGCCGACCAGCAGCACCGGCAGCGGCACCGCGATGCCCGCTCCACGGCGCAGCGCCCCGGCAAGCTCCCAGGTGGCGACCACCGTCGACAGCGCCAGCACCCCGACGAACGCGTGCCGCTCGACCAGCAGCGACCCGAGGATGACGGCGCCGAGGGCGAGCCCGACCGAGATCGCCGCGAGCAGGTCCCGACCGGCCCGCGACTGGCGGCGCGCCGGGGGCACCACCGCGGGCAGGTGCTCGGACGACGAAGCGGTCACCGGCGCCGCCTCATACCTCGAGGAGCTCGGCTTCTTTGTGCTTGACCAGGTCGTCGATCTGGTGCACGTAGCGGTCGGTGGTGCCCTGCAGTTCCTTCTCGGCCCTGGCGACCTCGTCCTCGCCGGCCTCGCCGTCGCGGACGATGCGGTGCAGCTCGTCCATCGCCTTGCGCCGGATGCTGCGCACGGTGACCCGGGCGTCCTCGCCCTTGCCGCGGGCGACCTTGACCATCTCCCGGCGGCGCTCCTCGGACAGCGCCGGGATGACCACCCGGATGATCTGACCGTCGTTGCTGGGGTTGAGCCCCAGGTCGGAGTCCCGGATCGCCTTCTCCAGGGCGCGCAGCTGGCTGATGTCGTAGGGCTTGATCACCGCCATCCGGGCCTCCGGGACGTTGATCGAGGCCAGCTGGTTGATCGGCGTCATGGTCCCGTAGTACTCGACCACCACCCGGGAGAACATGTTCGGCGACGCGCGTCCGGTGCGCACGCTGGCCAGGTCGTCCTTGGCCACCGAGACCGCCTTCTCCATCTTCTCCTCGGCGTCGAAGAGCGTCTCGTCGATCACGGCTGTGTCCTGCCTTCCTGCCCGGTGCCCTGCCCCGAGCCCTCGGCCCAGTCGGGCGTGCTGACCAGCGTGCCGATCCTCTCACCCCGCACCGCCCGGGCGATGTTCCCCTCGATCAGCAGGTTGAACACGATGATCGGCATCCGGTTGTCCATGCAGAGGCTGAACGCGGTGGCGTCGGCGACCTTGAGGCCCTGCTCGAGGACCTCCCGGTGGGAGATCTCCTCGTAGAGCTTGGCGTCCGCGTGCAGCTTGGGGTCGGCGGTGAACACCCCGTCGACGCCCTTGGCCAGCAGCAGCACCTCGGCACCGATCTCCAGGGCGCGCTGGGCGCCGGCGGTGTCGGTGGAGAAGTACGGCATGCCGACCCCGGCCCCGAAGATCACCACGCGGCCCTTCTCCAGGTGCCGGATGGCCCGGCGCGGGATGTAGGCCTCGGCGACCTGCCCCATGGTGATCGCCGTCTGCACGCGGGTGTCGATGTGGTGCTCGCGCTCCAGGAAGTCCTGCAGCGCCAGGCAGTTCATCACGGTGCCGAGCATGCCGATGTAGTCGGCGCGGGCCCGGTCCATGCCGCGCTGCTGCAGCTCGGAGCCGCGGAAGAAGTTGCCGCCGCCGATGACCACGGCGACCTGGGCGCCGTCGGCCACCACGTCGGCGATCTGCCGGGCGACGGCCTCGACGACGACCGGGTCGACCCCGACGCCACCGCCGCCGAACATCTCACCGCCGAGCTTGAGCAGCACGCGGCGGAATCCGGAGCGGGTGCCGCCGGGGCCGATCCTGAGGTCGCTCACTCGCTCTCCCTCGTCAGCGCCCGGTCGGCGCGTGGCGCTGTGTCGGTGACTGGCTCGTGGGCTCGCCCATGGTCGCGGTGGCCGTCAGGCCTGGCCGACCTCGAAGCGCGCGAACCGGGTGACCGTGACGCCGGCGTCGTCGAGCAGCGCCTTCACGGTCTTCTTGGGGTCCTGCACGGAGGCCTGCTCGAGCAGCACGACGTCCTTGTAGAAGCCGTTGATCCGGCCGTCGACGATGCGCGGCAGCACCTGCTCGGGCTTGCCCTCCTCGCGGGCGGTCGCCTCGGCGATCCGGCGCTCGTTCTCGATCACGTCGCCGGGCACCTCGTCGCGGGTGCGGTACTGCGGGCGGGCCGCGGCGATGTGCATCGCGACGCCCTTGGCCGCGTCGGCGTCGCCGCCCTCGTAGGCGACCAGGACGCCGATGGCCGGCGGCAGGTCCGAGGCGCGGCGGTGCTGGTAGAGCGCGACCGGGCCGTCGACGTGGACGTAGCGCTTGAGCTCGAGCTTCTCGCCGATCCGCGCGGAGAGCGCCTGGACGGCGTCGAGCACGGTGGTGTCGTCGAGCTCGGCGGCCTTGAGCGCGTCGAGGTCGGCCGGCTTCTCGTCGACGGCGACGCGCAGGATGCGGTCGGCCAGGGTCAGGAAGTCCTCGCTCTTGGCGACGAAGTCGGTCTCGCTGTTCAGCTCGACCATCGTGCCGCCCTCGGCGGCCACCAGCCCGTTGGCGGTGTCGCGCCCGGAGCGCTTGCCGACG
>JASLAP010000729.1 GCA_030147065.1 Pseudonocardia sp.
CGCCGCCCGGCCCGCCGGTCCCGACCCGATCCGCCCGGAACCCCCCGCCGACCAGCGCCGCGACCGGCCGGCCGGTCCCGAACGGCCCACCCCGGCGTGGGAGGGCCGCCGCCCGGAGCCGCCGGCCCGGCCGTGGGAGCCCGAACCCGACCCGTCCCGGACCCGCGACGCCGTCCCGCCGGACGCCCAGCCCACCGGCAAGTGGGGTCCGGTCGCCGGTCCGCAGCGGGCCGACCGCGGCCAGCCGCCGCGGGCGTTCCCACCCGGTCCGGAGCCCGGACGGGCGTCCCCGCCGCATGCGCAGTCCCCGCACGCCGGCTCGGCCCCGCTGCCCGGCGCGGCGCTGCCCGGACCGCTGTTCGGCGGGCCCGGCGCGGCGCTGCCCGGCCGCTCGCCGTTCGACCAGCCCACCGGGCTGGCCCCGGCGTTCGGCCGGCCCGGGGTCGCCGATCCCAACCTGACCGGTCCGATCGACAAGACCCGGTTGGAGGCCCTCGGCGCGGCCGAGGCCACCAGCCGCGTGCAGGACCCGCTGGGCCGCGCCCGCCCGGCCGACCCGGACGACGGGCCGCCCACCGCGGTCGGCATCCCACCCACCGGCGCGGAGGACTGGCACCGCTCGCGCACCGGGCAGCCGGACCCGGCCGACGGCGGGCCGCCCACCGAAGCCGCCGTGCCGATGGACTTCGAGGACTTCGACCGGCACCCGGCCGGCCTCGGCCCGCCCGACGAGGACCGCAGCGACGTCGACCCGCAGCCCGGACCCCCGGTCCGCACCGGGTCGTCCGCGGCCGGCCCGGACGGCGGCCCGGCCGGCCCGGACGACGAGCCGGAGTCGGGCCTGCGGTCCTGGCTGCCGGTGCTCGCCCAGTGGATCATCGGGGCGGTCGGCGGCGCGGTGCTGTGGGTGGGCTTCCGGTACCTGTGGAGCGACCTGCTGGTGGTGGCCATCGCGGCCGCCGTGCTGGTGACCGTGGGTCTGGTGGTCGTGGTGCGGACCCTGCTGCGCAACAGCGACCTGCGCACCACGCTGGCCGCGGTGGCGGTCGGGGTCCTGCTGACCGTCTCGCCCGCCGTCCTCGTCCTGCTGGGCAGATGAGCCCCGTCGCGCCGCCCGTCGCGCTGTCGACGGCCTCGGTCTACCCGGAGCCGACGCCCGCGGGGTTCGAGCTGGCCGCCGAGCTCGGCTACGACGGCGTCGAGCTGATGGTCTGGAACGACCCGGTCAGCCAGGACCTGGCCGCGGTGTCCCGGCTGGTCGACCGGTTCGGCGTGCCGGTGCTCGCGGTGCACGCCCCCTGCCTGGCGGTCACCCAGCGGGTCTGGGACAGCGACCCGATCGGCCGGATCCGGCGGTCGGTGCAGGCGGCGTCGCAGTGGGGCGCGCGGACCGTCGTGCTGCACCCGCCGTTCCGCTGGCAGCGGCGCTACGCCGCGCGCTTCGCCGAGGAGGTGGCCCGGGCCGGCGAGCACGCCGGGGTGGCGCTGGCGGTGGAGAACATGTTCCCGGTGACCAGGGCCGGGGTGCGCAGCGTGCCCTACAGCCCCGGCTGGGACCCGACCGAGGTCGGGCACGAGCACTACACGCTGGACCTCTCGCACACCGCGGCCGCCGGCGCCGACCCGCTGGCCCTGCTCGACCGGATGGGTTCCGGGCTGCGCCACCTGCACCTGACCGACGGCAGCGGATCCACCCGCGACGAGCACCTGGTGCCCGGGCGCGGGGCCCAGCCGTGCGCGGAGGTGTGCGAGCGGATCGCCGACAGCGGCTTCGCCGCGGCCGGCGGGATCGTGGTGGCCGAGATCTCCACCCGGCGCTGCCGCACCCGCTACGACCGGGCCGCGTTGCTGGCCGAGTCGCTGCTGTTCGCCCGGCTGCACCTGCAGCCCACCGCGCCGCGGGACCGGCCGCGGCCCGCTCCGGCGATCAACGTCTGACCGGCCCGTCGGCGACCCGGATCACACCTGGTTCCGCCGACGGGCGCAGCGGTGATACCGATGGTCCATGCAGAACCGAGTC
Source organism: Pseudonocardia sp. (assembly GCA_030147065.1). Lineage (GTDB taxonomy): Bacteria > Actinomycetota > Actinomycetes > Mycobacteriales > Pseudonocardiaceae > Pseudonocardia. The sequence goes on from JASLAP010000729.1 coordinate 2,021, forward strand.
GTGCCGCCGATCGTCGGGGTGGGCCGATGACCACCGACGCCCGGGTGGACGAGCTGAGCACGACCCCGTTCCGGGACTCGATCGGCGTCGAGCCGCTGGGGGACGGGCGCTACGCCGCCGACCTGGGCCGGCACTGGACGGTGGGCCCGAAGGCGCACGGCGGGCTGCTGATGGTGCTGATGGCCCGGGCCGGGCTGGCCGAGCTGGAGCGGGCCGCGCCCGGGGCGGCCCCGGACCCGCTCGCGGTGGCCGCCGACTTCCTGCGCGCCCCCGACCTCGGGCCGGTGGAGCTGCGCGCGGAGGTGCTCAAGACCGGCCGCACGGTGTCGGTGGTCGCGGTGCGGCTGCTGCAGGACGACAAGCTCATGCTGGCCGCCACGGTGACGGCCGGTCGGCTGCCCGACGCCGAACCGGCCTGGACCGACCTGCCGGACATGCCCGCCGAGCCGCCGGAGTCGGCCCGCAACGCCGCGCTGGGCCGCTCGGCGGCCGGCCTGGCCGGGGTGTGCGACCTCTGGTTCGACCCGCCGACGATGGCCTTCACCCGCGGCGAGCAGGGCCCGCCGGTGCTGCGCGGCTGGGTGCGCCCGCACGGTGAGCCGGCCGACGCGCTGTTCGCGCTGCTGGCCGGCGACATCCTGCCGCCGACGGTGTTCAACCTCGGCGCGGGCATCGGCTGGGCCCCGACCGTCCAGCTCACCGGCCTGCTGCGGGCCCACCCCGCGCCCGGCTGGCTGCGCCTGGAGGCCCGCTCGGCCAGCGTCACCCGCCCGTGGTTCGACGAGGACGTGCTGGTGATCGACTCCGCGGGCCGGCTGGTCTGCCAGTCCCGCCAGCTCGCCCTCGCCCCCCAACCCTGACCGACGGCTCGGGGTGGGTCGTAGGGTCGGGGGATGACGACGATCGCGGTGCTCGGGGCCGGGAAGATCGGGGAGGCGCTGCTGGCCGGGCTGCTGGCCGCCGGCCGGTCGCCCGACGAGCTGCTGTTCACCGAGCGGCACCCGGAGCGGGCGGCCGAGCTGACCGGGCGGCACGGCGTGCGGGGCGTCGACGTGGCCGCCGCCGCGGCCGCGTCGGAGATCCTCGTGGTGGCGGTCAAACCGCAGGACATCGGCCCGGTGCTGGCCGAGCTGGCGCCCGCGCTGCGGCCGGGCACCCTGGTGGTCTCGCTGTGCGCGGGCCTGCCGACCGCGCTGTTCGAGCGGTCGCTGCCGGCCGGTACGCCGGTGGTCCGGGTGATGCCGAACACCCCGATGCTGGTCGGTGAGGCGATGAGCGCGATCTCGCCCGGCACCCACGCCACCGAGGACCAGCTGGCCACCGTGGAGAAGCTGCTGACCTCGGTCGGCCGGGTGGTGCGGGTGCCGGAGTCCCAGCAGGACGCCGTCACCGCGCTCTCCGGATCCGGCCCGGCCTACTTCTTCTTCCTGGTCGAAGCCATGATCGACGCGGGGATCCTGCTCGGGCTGCCGCGCGAGGTGGCCGCCGACCTGATCGTGCAGTCGGCGTTCGGCGCGGCCCGGATGCTGCGCGAGTCCAGCGACCACCCGGTGCTGCTGCGCGAGGCCGTCACCTCGCCGGCCGGGACGACCATCGCGGCCATCCGGGAGCTGGAGCGGCACGGCGTGCGGGCCGCGCTGATCGACGCCATCGAGGCCGCGCGGGACCGCTCGGTCGATCTCGGCCGACAGGCGTAGCGGATCCTTGCGCCGATCGTTGTAATGGCTTCACCCTGACGCGCCGTACGAATGGACAGTCCGGACTAGTCCTGGGTCGGTGCCGTCACTCCGGCCCCGGTAGGCTCACCGGGAACATCGCCGGCTGGGGGCGCGGTCCGCCGGGCCGGGCCGCCGCCGGTGCGTCCCAGGAAGGCGGTGGCCGGATGCCGTCCGAGCCTCCCGACATCCCGCTGGCCGAGGTCCAGTTCCTGACGGTGGCCGAGGTCGCGGCGATGATGCGGGTCTCCAAGATGACCGTGTACCGGCTGGTGCACGCCGGGGAGCTGCCGGCCGCGCGGGTCGGGCGCTCGTTCCGGGTGCCGCGCAGCGCGGTCGAGGAGTACCTGCGCAACGCCTACTTCGACGCCGGCTGAGCCGGCCGGGCCGGGCCCGCCGCGACCCGCCCGCCCGGTGCGGCCGGTTCGCCGCCGGACGGCCCGGGTAGACTGGGCCACCGGTCATCACCCGGCCTGGCGCGTCGCGCCGCTCACGGCCGGGGTATCCAACCGCACGGCGGCCCTGGCGGGCCGCATCCCGACCAGGAAGGCCGACGCATGGGCTCAGTCATCAAGAAGCGCCGCAAGCGGATGTCCAAGAAGAAGCACCGCAAGCTGCTGCGCAAGACCCGCGTCCAGCGTCGCAAGCTCGGCAAGTGAGCTCGGCGGCCGGCGCCCGCGCCGGCCGCACCGCGGTCCGGTTCGCCACCCCCCTCGGGGCCGGCGCGCCGGACCGTTTCCGTCGCGTCCCAGGTCACCGGTGCGACGGCTCACGTTGTGCGCCGAACGGTGTCGACCGAGCGCCGTGAGGTCTAGCATCGGTCACTCGTCGCACCCGACCGCGTCTCCGAGGTAAATCCGTGCCGCCTTCCGTCGTCCTCGTGACCGGGGTCAGCCGGTTCCTCGGCGGGCACCTGGCCGCGCGGCTGGCCGCCAACCCCGACATCGAGCGGGTGCTCGGCGTGGACACCGTCCCGCCGCCGCGCGACCTGCTGCGCCGGATGGGCCGGGCCGAGTTCGTCCGGGCCGACATCCGCAACCCGCTCATCTCCAAGGTCATCTCGCACGCCTCGGTGGACACCGTGGTGCACGCGTCGGTGTCGGCCAACCCCGGTTCGTCCGGCGGCCGCACGGCGATGAAGGAGATGAACGTCATCGGCACCATGCAGCTGCTCGCGGCCTGCCAGAAGGCGCCGTCGGTGCAGCGCGTGGTGCTCAAGTCGACCACGGCGGTCTACGGGTCCAGCCCGCGCGACCCGGCGCTGTTCGACGAGTCGATGACGCCGAAGGACCTGCCCTCGGGCGGCTACGCCAAGGACGCCGCCGAGATCGAGGGCTACCTGCGCGGGTTCGCCCGCCGCCGGCCGGACGTCTCGGTGACCGTGCTGCGGTTCGCCAACTTCATCGGTCCGCGCATCGACACCGTGTTCACCCGCTACTTCGCCCTGCCGGTGGTGCCCACCGTGCTCGGCTACGACGCCCGCGTGCAGTTGCTGCACGAGGAGGACGGCCTGGCCGTGCTGGAGATGGCGGCCAGCGAGAACCGGCCCGGGGTGTTCAACGTCGCCGCCGACGGGGTGCTCCTGCTGTCCCAGGCCATCCGGCGGGCCGGGCGGATCCCGGTGCCGGTGCCCAGCCCGGCGGTCGGCCCGCTCAGCCGGGTGTTCCGCGGGGCCCGGTTGGTCGACTTCTCCCCGGAGCAGATGCGGCTGCTGAACTTCGGCCGGGTGGTGGACAACCGGCGGCTGCGCGAGCAGTTCGGGTTCACCCCCCGCTGGACCACCGTGCAGGCCTTCGACGACTTCGTCCGCGGCCGGGCGCTGCGCCCGGTGTTCGGCCCCGAGCAGGTGGCCACGCTCGAGCGCGGGGTGCTCTCGGTGGCCCGGGCGTTGCGATGAGCGAGCGTGCGAGCGAATCATCGACACAGCGCCCGTGCGAAGCGCCGCGCTCGCTCTGCGAGGGCGTGCGATGAGCACGCGGCGCCGGCCGCGCCCGTCCACCACCTCCAGCGCACGAGAGGAGCCGGCGATGTCCGAGGCCCGGGTGATCCCGCTGCACACCGACGACGCCGGTGGCCGGCGCCGGTGGCGCCTCGACGGCCCGCGCGCCGGGCGACCGGCCCCGCCCGAACCCGAACGGGCCGCCGCGCCGGAGCCCGAGCCCGAGGACGAGCCCCGGGCCGAGCCCGGCGAACCGGCCGGCTGGGAGGAGGCGCTGGCCTTCGCCAAGCGCCGGCTGGCCGGCGAGTACACCGTCGACGACTTCGGCTTCGACTCCGACCTCACCGACAACCTGCTGCTGCCCGCGCTGCGCCCGCTCTACCGCAAGTGGTTCCGGGTGGAGACGATCGGCATGCAGAACGTCCCCGGCGAGGGCGGCGCGCTGGTGGTGGCCAACCACTCCGGCACGTTGCCGCTGGACTCGCTGATGACCGCGGTGGCCCTGCACGACGACCACCCCGACCACCGGCACCTGCGGCTGCTCGGCGCCGACCTGATGTTCCGGCTGCCCGGCGTGGGCACCCTGGCCCGCAAGCAGGGCGCCACCCTGGCCTGCAGCCCCGACGCCGAGCGGCTGATGGCCTCCGGCGAGCTGGTCGGGGTGTGGCCGGAGGGCTTCAAGGGCATCGGCAAGCCGTTCCACGACCGCTACAAGCTGCAGCGGTTCGGCCGCGGCGGGTTCGTCTCGGCGGCCCTGCGCACCGGCGTGCCGATCATCCCGTGCTCGATCGTCGGGGCCGAGGAGATCTACCCCAAGATCGGTGACATCAAGCCGCTGGCCCGGCTGTTCGGCGCCCCGTACTTCCCGGTGACGCCGCTGTTCCCGCTGTTCGGGCCGCTGGGGCTGATCCCGCTGCCCTCCAAGTGGTACATCGAGTTCGGCACCCCGATCGAGACCGCGGGCATCGGCGCGGCCGAGGCCGACGACCCGATGACCGTGTTCAACCTGACCGACCAGGTCCGGGAGACCATCCAGCACACGCTGTACCGGCTGCTGTCCCAGCGCCGCAACCCGTTCACCGGCTGACCCCGGGCGGCGCGGGACGACAGCCGCGCTGGTCCCACCAGGTCGGGCGAGAGCGGCTCCCGTCCGACGGGGTCAGCGGCGGCGGGCGGCGAGGCCGGCGGCGACCGCGCCGGCGATCGCCCCGGCGCCCAGCACCGAGGGCACCCCGATCCGGGCCGCCCGGCGCCCGGTGCGGAAGTCGCGGATCTGCCAGCCCCGCTCCTTGGCCACGTCGCGCAGCTGGGAGTCCGGGTTGATCGCGACCGCGGTGCCGACCACGGACAGCATCGGCACGTCGTTGACCGAGTCCGAGTAGGCGGTGCAGCGGCGCAGGTCGAGACCCTCGGTGGCGGCCAGCGCGCGGACTGCGTGCGCCTTGGCCGGGCCGTGCAGGATCTCCCCGACCAGCCGGCCGGTGTAGTGGCCCTCGATGCTCTCGGCCACCGTGCCCAGCGCCCCGGTCAGGCCCAGCCGGCGGGCGATGATCAGCGCCAGCTCGACCGGCGTCGCGGTGACCAGCCAGACCCGCTGCCCGGCGTCGACGTGCATCTGGGCCAGGGCCCGGGTGCCGGCCCAGATCCGGTCGGCCATCAGCTCGTCGTAGATCTCCTCGCCGAGCTCGGTGATCTCCGAGACGGTCCGCCCGGCCACGAACGACAGCGCGGTGTCGCGGCCGGTGGTGGTGGAGTAGGCGGTCTCCCGGCCACCGATCCGGAACTTGAGCTGCTGCCAGGCGAACCCGGCCAGGTCGGAGGTGGTGAAGAACTTGCGCGCGGCCAGCCCGCGGGCGAAGTGGAAGATCGACGCGCCGATCATCATGGTGTTGTCGACGTCGAAGAACGCGGCCGCGGTGAGGTCGGTGTGCGGGGCGTCGGCCGGCCCGCTGTCACCGGCCGCGACCGCCGCCGCCGCGGCCGCCTCGCCGGCCCGGACCGCGGAGTCCACGGCGCCCGCGGCGGCCTCGAGCACCCCGGGCGTCTCGCTGGCCCCGCTCGGTTCGCCGGACGGCGTGGGCGACAGCGGCGCTGCGGGCTCTGGATCTCCAACCACGTCGGCGGCCTCCGGAAGGGTCTCGGGTCGGTCCAGCCTACTGGCGCACCCCGCGCCGATCCGGGCCGGATTCCGGTCCCCGGGACGACGGCGGGGCCGCCGCGGCACCTGCTCCCGCGGCGGCCCCGGACGCCGGTCTCAGCCGATCGACACGCCCGGCAGCCCGGGCAGCAGCGGCGGCACCTCGACCGGCGGCAACCCGCCGGACGGTGCGTCGCCGGACCCGCCGTCGGTGGGCGCCGAGCCGTCGCCGGACCCGTCGGAGCCGCCGAGCACCCCGCCGAGCGGGTCGCCGGGCAGCACCTGGGGCAGCAGCCCGGGTTCGGGCTGGTCCGGCTGCGGCCCGGACGGCGACCCGGACGTCGGCCCGGACGGCGACCCGGACCGCCCGGACGGGGCCGGTGCGCCCGGGGCCCGCCCGGCCTGCGTCGGCGACCCCTGCGGGAGGTCACCGGCACCGGCACCGGGGTCGCCCGGGACGGCGGCGCCCGGTTCGACCGGGCAGTTCTCGGCGCCCGGGGTGCCCGGCACCGCCGCCTCGCAGGACGCCGGCAGGTCGAACGCGCCCGGACCGACCAGTTGCTCCAGCCGCTGCAGCGAGCCGCCGGCGTCCGAGGCGGCCGGGCCGGGCAGCGTCTGCCGCAGCGCGGCCAGCCGCTCGGCCTGCCCGGCCGCCCACTGCTGCAGGTCGTCCATCACCTGCTCGCGGGGCGCGTCCTCGGCGGCCAGCAGCAGCTGGGAGCCCTGGTCGGCGTGCTCGTCGAAGTCGCGCAGCGCGGTGCGGAACACCTCGGGGTCGGTGCCGGTCGCCGGGTCCTCGGCGAGCAGCTGCTCGACCTCGTCGATCCGGGTGCCGGCCAGCTCCAGGTGCCGGTGGGCGCGCGCGGAGTCGTCGAAGGTCATCGCCAGGCCGGCCGACTCGGCCACCCGCTTGACCGGGTAGAGGCCGTCGCCGGGCAGCGCGCTGCCACTGGCCAGCACCCCGGCCCCGCCGAGCACGCCGGTGGCGAGCACCGCGGCCGCGGCCACGGTGACCACCCGTCCGCCGAGCGGGGGGCGGCGGCGGACCGGTGCGCTGCCGGGCTCGGCGGGCATGGCGTGCCGCCCGCCGCGGCGCGCCCGGCGGGCGCCGAGCTCGTCGGTCGGGGGTGCGGGTTCCGGTCCGGGGTCGGCGGGCACCGGGTCGGGCAGCGCGTCGGGCAGCAGTGCGGTGTCCGATCCCGACCCGGCGAGCAGGGGCGGCTCGAGCACGTCGATGCGGTCCCGGCCGGCCGGTTCACCGAGCGCGGCGGCGAACCGCGCCATCGCGGCGGCCCTGGCCCGGTCGCGCTCCTCGGGCAGCGGCGCGTACTCCGCGCGCATCGAGGTCAGCCGGGCCACGAGCTCCAGCTCGACGTCACCGGTGGAGACCGGGGGGAAACCCCGTTCCACGGCGGCGGCGAAGATCTCCTCGTCGTTGCCCCGTCCGGCGGGCATGCT
>JASLAP010000733.1 GCA_030147065.1 Pseudonocardia sp.
ACGGCGTAGAGCACGTCGGCGGCCAGGTTGGCCAGCACCGCCACCACGGCGAACACCACGACGCAGGCCTGCACCACGACGAAGTCCCGGGTGTTGATCGCCTGCAGCAGCAGCTGGCCCATCCCGGGCAGCGCGAAGATCTGCTCGATGATCACCGTGCCGCCGATCAGCGTGCCCAGGTTCAGCCCGACCACGGTGATCAGCCCGAACGCCGAGTTGCGGAAGGCGTGGCGCAGCAGCACCTGCCAGGACCCGATGCCCTTGGCCCGGGCGGTGGTGATGTAGTCCTCGCCCTGCAGCTGGTCGACCAGGTCGCCGCGGAGGAACCGGGTGTAGAAGCAGAACAGCGGGAACCCGATCGCCACCGCCGGCAGCAGCAGCGACCGCAGGTTCTCGGTCACGCTCACCGACAGCGGGACGAACCCGATCGCCGGCAGCACCGCCATCTCCACCGCGAACACCAGCACGAGCAGCAGGGCCAGCACGTAGTTCGCCACCGACAGGCCGGTGATGCTGGTGATCATGCTGATCCGGTCGAACAGCCGGCCCGGCCGGTGCGCGGCCAGCAGCGCCACCGGCACGGCCAGCCCGAGCGAGAACAGGAACGCCAGCGCCACCAGCTCGCCGGTCACCGCCAGCCGCTCGGCCAGCAGGCCGGTCACCTCCTGCCGGCTGACCAGCGACTGGCCCAGGTCGCCGGTCACCGCCCCGCCCAGCCAGTCCAGGTAGCGCAGGGGGGCCGGCCGGTCCAGGCCCAGTTCCAGCTCCAGCGCCCGCACCTGCTCCGGGGTGGCCTCGGGACCGAGCAGCTGCTGGGCGGCGCTGCCGGGGATCAGGTTGAGCACCCAGAAGGTCAGGATGCTGACCCCGATGGTGATCGGCACCGCGAGCAGCAGCCGCTTGCCCACCAGCCGCATCCCGGGCGAGGTGAGCAGCCCGGACGCGGCGCCCCGCCGCGTCGGGACCGCCGCGGTCACCGGTTCGCCGTCCAGACCTCGTCCCAGCTGATCCCGGAGTTGACCACGATCGGCGGGATCCTGGTGGTCAGACCCGGCCCGTACACCCCGGTCACCGCGATGTTGGCCGGGGCGAAGGCCAGCCCGAACGGCGCGTACGCCTGGTTGCTGATCCGCTCGCTGGCCTGCTGGTAGAGCGCGTCGCGCTCGGCCGGGTCGATGGTCGCGGCGGCCTGGTTGAGCAGCTCGTCGAGCTCCGGGTCGCTCACCCCGCTGAACGGCGTGGTGGAGGAGAACCGGAACGCGACGCCCACCCCGGCCGCGGGGTCCCAGGCCCCGGCGGTCTGCAGCATGGCCTGCCACTGCCCGGAGTTGAACTCCTGGATCAGCGTGGACAGCTGGTAGGACTCGATCGTCACCGTGATGCCGACCTCCTGCCACTGGGTCTGCAGCGCGGTCATCACCTGCTCGGCGACGTAGCTGTTGAGCGTGCCCATCCGCACCTCCAGCCCGCCCAGCTCGGTGACGATCTGCCGGGCCCGCTCCGGGTCGTGGGTGCGGTAGCCGGGCACCGTCTCGTGGTGGAACAGCCCGCCCGGGGCGGTGAAGGTCTGGCTGACCGGGAACAGGTCGCGGAACAGGCCGGTGGCGATGGCGTCGAAGTCGGTGGCGTAGTAGATCGCCTCCCGGGCGCGCTGGTCGTCGAAGGGCGCGGCCCGGGTGTTCAGCTGGACGACGTAGGGCGAGGTCGGGGGCTGCACGGTCACGGTCAGCCGGGCGTCGGTGCGCGCCTGCTCCAGCAGCGGGGTGGTGGTGAGCCCCTCGTAGGCCTGCGCCTGCCCGGCCTGCAGCGCCTGGTAGGCGGGCTGGTCGCCGCCGATCGCGGTGAAGGTGAGCCGGTCGAGGTAGGGCAGGTCCGGCTTGAAGTAGGTGGGGTTGCGGGTCAGCACCAGCGACGAGCTGAGCTGGTTGGACTCCACCACGAACGGCCCCGCGCCGACCGGTGTGATCTTGAACTGCTCCTCGCCGAGCTGCTCCAGCGCGGTCGGCGAGGCGATCCAGTTCACGTTGGAGACCGGGAAGGAGTTGATCACCGCGGCGTACGGCCGGGTGAACTGCAGCTCGACCGTGCGGGGGTCGGCGACGGTGATCCCGTTCTCGGCCAGCGGCCAGGTCGGCCGGCAGGTGCACGACGACTCCAGCGCCCGGCGGAAGTTGGACGCCACCGCCTCGGCGTCCATCGGCGTGCCGTCGGTGAACTCGATGCCCTCCCGCAGGGTGATCCGCACCGTGCGGCCCTCGTCGAGCAGCTCCGCGCCCTCGGCCTGGTTGGGCACCACCTCGGCGTTGGCGCCGTCGTCGTCGGCGCGCAGCAGGAACAGCCCGCCGAAGATCGCCTGCATCTGCGAGATGTTCGCGCCGCCGGTGGTGTTGGTGGCCGGGTCCAGCCCGGACGGCCAGGAACCGGAGAACGCCGAGTCCTCCAGGACGGTGATCTCGCCACCGCGCTGGGGCGGGCCGGCCTGCGCCGGGGCCGGGGCCGCCTGCCCGCCGCCACCGCCGCAGGCCGCCAGCGCGAGCAGCCCGGCGAGCAGGAGGGACGTGCGCGCTCTGCGGTGTCTCACGGGTACCTCCCGGATCGGTGACCACGTCGTCGTGCCGGTTGCGGTGCGGCCCCGCCGACGCCGGCTGCAGGCGTCCTGGGGGTGACGGGGCTCACCACGCCGCGGGGTACAGGGTTGCGAGTGGGCGAGGACCGGGAGCAGGTCGCTTTCGCCGGGCGGAAGACAACTTGGCCGCCCGGCCGACCGCCCGCTGGCACCCGTACGGCGGACCGCCGGAGCACCGCTACGTCATTTGTCGCCGTGGGCGTTCGCCGCTCGGACCCCGGCCGCCGGGACGCCCGGCGGGAGCCGGAGCGATCTCTTGTGACGGCCGCTACAGGCAGCAACACTGGGCCCCGTTCGGGCGACGTGGCCGCGTGAGCGTTGCGGCGCACCGCCGGTCGACGATCGCGGAGGTGCGACTTGTCCACGTCACCCACTGCGTCATCCACGGCGTCACCCACGGCGTCCCCCACAGCGTCCCCCGCGGCGCGCGCCACGGCGGGTCGCGGCGACGGCGGCCCGACCCTGCCGCCCGGCACCACGACCGGCCGCGCCGGCGACGGCCCGTCCGGGCGGCAGAGCGCGGCGGGACGGCTGCTCTCGGTCCTCGACGCCTTCGGCCCCCGGCACCGGACGCTCTCGCTCAGCGACATCGCCCGGCGTGGCGGACTGACCCTGCCGACCGCCCACCGGCTGGTCCGCGAGCTGGTCGACTGGGGCGCGCTGGAGCGGGACGGGAACGGGCGCTACACGGTCGGGCTGCGGCTGCTGGAGCTGTCCGCGCTGGCCCCGCGCGGGCTGGAGCTGCGCGAGGCCGCGTTCCCGTACCTGGACGACCTGCACCAGACCACCGGGGGCAACGTCCACCTCGGGGTGCGCGACGGGCGCGAGGTGGTCTACGTCGAGACGCTGCGGGCCCGGATGCGCTCGCCGATCAGCAGCCGGGTCGGCGACCGCTGGCCGCTGCACGCCACCGGCACCGGGCTGGTGCTGCTGGCCAACGCCGACCGCGAGTTCCAGGAGCAGGTGCTCACCGCCCCGCTCAAGCGGTTCACCGCGATGACGATCGTCGACTCCGACGAGCTGCGCCGCCGGCTGGCCCAGGTGCGCCGGACCGGCGTCGCCGTGGCCCGGGGCCAGATCACGCTGCCCGACCTGGTGGTGGCGGTGCCGGTGGTCGGCACCCGCGGCGAGGTCACGGCGGCGATCAGCGTCGTCGTCGAGGCCGACGACGCCCGACCGCGCGAGCTGGCCGTGGTGCTGACCGACGCGTCCCGGTCGATCTCCCAGGCGCTGCGCACCGGACCGGCGACCCCGGTCCGCCCCGCGCAGCACGCCTGAGCGCCGGTCCCGGAGGACCGGGCGGCCCGGCGGAACCGGGATCGGCGAGGACCGAGGTGACCGCCCGACGGAGGGGTACGGGCGGTCACCCGAGGTGCGACAGCGGCGCGACGCAGCCTCCGCACGGTGAACTGCTCGCCCGCGCGGGCGGGTCCGTTACCGGCGGCCCGGACTCCGCGCTGGTCAGCGGCGTGTCGCGGCGGCGCGGCGCGGCGCCGGACGACCGGGCGCCGCGCGGGGGCGCGCGATGCCTCCCCGCGATGCGAACATGTGTTCGTGTCGACCGCCGCCACCATCCTGCACGCCGACCTGGACGCGTTCTACGCCTCGGTGGAGCAGCGCGACGACCCCCGGCTGCGCGGACGACCGGTGATCGTCGGCGGCGGGGTGGTGCTGGCGGCCAGCTACGAGGCCAAGGCCCGGGGCGTGCGCACGGCCATGAACGGCCGCCAGGCGCGACTGCTCTGCCCGGGGGCGGTGGTCGTGCCGCCGCGGATGCACGCCTACGCCGAGGCCAGCCGGGCCGTGTTCGCGGTGTTCGCCTCGACCACCCCGCTGGTCGAGGGTATCTCGATCGACGAGGCGTTCCTCGACGTCGGGGGGCTGTGGCGGATCGCCGGGCCGCCGCTGGACATCGCGGCGCAGTTGCGGCGCGACGTGCTCGACCAGGTGGGCCTGCCGATCACCGTCGGCATCGCGCGGACCAAGTTCCTGGCCAAGGTCGCCAGCGGGGTCGCCAAGCCCGACGGCATGCTGCTGGTCCCCCCGGACGGCGAGCTCGCCTTCCTGCACCCGCTGCCGGTGGAACGGCTGTGGGGGGTCGGCACGGCCACCGCGGCCACCCTGCACGGGCTCGGCGTGCGCACGGTGGGCGAGGTCGCCGCGCTCGGCGAGCCGGCCCTGGTGTCGATCCTCGGCCGGGCCTCCGGACGGCACCTGCACGCGCTGGCCCACAACCGCGACCCGCGCCCGGTCGAGATCGGCCGCCGGCGCCGGTCGATCGGCTCCCAGCAGGCCCTCGGCCGCCGGCCGCGCTCGCCCGAGGAGCTGGACGCGATCCTGGCCGGCACGGTCGACCGGCTGGCCCGGCGGCTCCGCGGCGGGCACCGGGTCTGCCGCACGGTGGTGCTGCGGCTGCGCTTCGCCGACTTCAGCCGGGTCACCCGCTCGCACTCGCTGGCCGAGGCCACCGAGCACACCGGCACCATCCTGGGCACCGCCCGCCGGCTGCTGGTCGGGGCCCTGCCGATGATCCGGGAGAAGGGGCTCACCCTGCTCGGGCTGTCGCTGACCAACCTGCAGGACGACGCCGCGGTCCAGCTGGCCCTGCCGTTCACCGCCGGTAGCGGCCCGGCGCTGGACGCCGCGCTCGACTCGGTGCGCGGGCGCTTCGGTTCCCGCTCGTTGACCCGGGCCACCCAGCTCGGTCGCGAGCAGCACCTGAGCGTTCCGCTCCTGCCCGACCTTTAGTGCGCGGCGACCCGTCGCGTCCCCATTCATCGTGCTCCCCGCACCGCAACGCACGTGACCGGACACGCAACGAAACGGTCAGCATTGTCCGCGTGACATTCCCGGCCAGGAAATTGCCGGCGCAAGCATCCGATGTTCGGTGCGCGCCATTCGGCCAGGCCCGGCCGGGTGCGAAAACCCGGGCACACTGCGCGCAGGAGGTGGTCGTGGCGCGATCGGCTAGGCCATCCGGCCGCACTATCCGGTCCGCAACGGCCCTCACTACGATTCCCGCACACCACTGCGGACCTGAGGACGAGGACCCGGACCTGATGGAGCGAGACGAGCTGGCCGCCGGCTTCTTCCTCATCGCCCACGATGAGTTCAGCGGCAAGCTGCGCGTCGCCCGCGACCGCCTCGGCCACGGGCTGGTCGCCGCCCAGCTCGCCCAGTTGCTGATCGCCGGGCGGATCGCGCTGTCCGACAGCCGGGTCGTGCTGACCGACCACTACGCCCCCGAGCCCAACGAGGTCGACGCCTACGTGTTGGACACCGTCCAGCGGCACATCTCGGTGCGCTCGGTGCGCGCCTGGGTCGACTCGCTGGCCGAGCCGCTCTACGAGCGGATCGCCCAGCGGCTGCAGGACATGGGCATCGTGCGCCGCGAGGGCGGCGGCGGGCTGGTGCGCCGCAAGCCCGACCGGTTCCCGGCCGAGGACCTGCTCACCGCCGCCCGCCCGCGGATGCGGCTGGAGCGCATGATCCGCAGCCCGAAGGAGCTGGACCTGCCCGGCGCGTTCACCGCCAGCCTGCTGTGGACGCTGGGCGCCGAGGGCGTGCTCGATCCGGAGATCGACCGGACCGGGGCCCGCGAGCTGGTCCGGCAGGTCAACGAGCACCTCCCGGCCGACCTGCACGCGGTGCTGGCCGGCGCGCGGGCGGCCGCCGACGGCGGCTGACCGCATCCCGCCGGGGCCTCCGGCGACTGGGCCGCCCGGACCAATGCGCAGCGTGATCACCCGGACGATTTACGCCTCCCCCGGAGGTGTTAACTTACTGCGTCCCTTCCCGACCGACCCCGGAGGCCACGTGACGGAACCCCCGTTCGGCTTTCGGCAGAATGGATCCGGCGGGATTCTCGACGGCTCCCCGTTCCTGCTGGAGAGCGCCCTGTTGCGCAACGGACAGGCCGGGCACTCCGGACCCGTGCGTCAGCTCGGCCCGCCCGCCGAGACCAGGCAGTCGCTCTCCGCGCGCAACGCGCTGGCGGTGTCCCACCTGGCCGAGGGCCGCCGGGCCGAGGCGCTGGATCTGCTGGAGGAGAACTCCGCGGTGTGCCAGCAGGTGCTCGGCCCGGAAGACCCCGACACCCTGGTCACGGTGGGCAACCTGGCCACGGTCTACCTGGCGCTGGACCGCTGGGCCGACGGGCTGTCGATGCTGGCCGCGAACCTGGCCGCCCGGGAGCGGGTGTTCGGCGCCGAGCACCCCGCCACCCTCACCGCGCGGGAGGCGCAGGCGACCGCGCAACGCCTGTCCGGGCAGCTCGCCGAGGCCGTCGTGCTGTCCGCCCGGGTCGCCGCGCAGCGGGTCAGGGTGCTCGGCCCCGCCCACCCCGACACCCTGGCCTCCCGGCTGGGTCACGCGCTCGCCCGCGCCGACAGCGGCGACCCCGCCGCCGCGGTCGACCACCTGAGCAGCGCGATGATCGACTCCGAGCAGGCGCACGGGCCGCTCTCGCACATGACGATCCTGATCCGGGCGCACCTCGCGTGGTGCCTGGCCGATCTCGGCCAGGTCGATTCGGCGGCCGACACCGCCGCGCTGGCCGCGTCGGCGGCGGAGCGGGCGTTCGGCGCGCAGCACCCCGACGCGATCGCCCTGCGCGAGGACGCGGCCCGGTTCTCCGCCGGGCAGTACCCGCAGGGCGGCCGCCTGGCCCGCGACGGCGTGGGCTGAGCGCGGCCCGGCCCGGACCACCCACTGGCATCACTCCAGCGTCGGCACCACGATGCTGGACACCAGCTCGACGAACGCCTCGCTGCCGGCCGGTCGGGCGACCGCCGGGTCGGGGTCCGGTTCGCTGGCCACCGCGACCACCAGCTCCAGCCCCGGCACCACCTCGACCAGTTGGCCGTCCTCGCCGGTCAGCACGATGGCCGCGTGCCCGCCGGCACGGGTCAGCCACAGCCGGTACCCGGCGTGCGGCAGCCGGCGCCGCCCGGTGTCGGCGTGCGGTCGCGCGGACAGGTCGAGCCACGCGGCCGGCACCACCTGACTGCCGCCGGCCGCACCGCGGTCCAGCCACAGCGCGCCGAGGGCGGTCAGCTCCGACGCGGTGACCGCCGGGCCGGTCGCCGTCCACGGGGGATCGACACCCAACGGCCCGAACAGCAGCTCGCGGGCCAACTCCGGGACCGGGCGCCCGGAGGCCGCGGTGAGCAGGGCGGACAGCTCGTCGGTTGGCCCGGCCGACGTGCCGACCAGCAGGTCGTGCAGCGGGGTGGCGGCGACCGCCGCCAGCGGCCCGGGCAGCGGACCGGGCAGCAACTCGCCGACCGGCCGCCGCACGCCACCGATCCCCTCGGTGCCCAGCGCGCCCCGGTCGAGCAGGATGCCGACCAGGGTCACCACGACCACCGCGGTCACCCCGTTGATCTCCCGCCGCTGCTCGGGCAGGTCCGGGCGGCGCCGGTCCACCAGCACCTGCCCGTCGACGACGACGCGGACCGCGGCCACCCGGTCGTACCGCCCCCAGCGGCTGGCCCCCAGGAACGCGTCGATCCGGTCTGCCAGCCCGGCGGCCGGCGGGCCCGGCGGGACCGGGGCCGGCGGTACCGGTACCCGCGTGGACGGCGCGGGGGCGATCGGGCCGGGCGCCGGAGCCGGCGGCCCGGCGGCCGTGCACGCCGCCAGGAGCGCACCGGCGAGCACCAGCCCCACCGATCGCGGACCCGCTCCGGCCGACGTCGTTGTGCCCATGGTCGCTCCTCGCCCGGCACGAGTGTGCCGCCCGGGAAGTGCCCGCGCCAGGGCCGTGCACACGTCGTGGGCCGCCGGTACCGTCCGGAGCAGGCCCGCGAGGAGGGGTGCGGTGACGAGCGAGCCGTACGAGTCGCTGATCGACCGGCAGATCCGGCTGGCCGCCGAGCGCGGCGCGTTCGACGCCCTGCCCGGGGCCGGCAAGCCGCTGCCCGCCCTCGACGAGCCCGACGACGACCTGTGGTGGGTGCGCGGTTACCTGCGGCGCGAGGGCCTGTCCACCGAGGCGCTGCTGCCGCCGTCGGTGCAGTTGCGCAAGGAGATCGACCGGCTGCCCGAGACGCTGCGGGCGCTGCCCACCGAGCGGGCCGTGCGCGACGCGGTCGCCGAGCTCGACCTGCGGATCGTGGAGTTCCTGCTGGCGCCCTCCGGGCCGCGGGTGCCGATCCGGCGGATCGACCCGGACGCGGCGGTCCGTCGATGGGCCCGGGAGCGGGCGGCGAAGCAGCCCGATTCGCGACCGGCCGCGCCGGCCACCGGGGATCCGGAGCCGGGCGACCGGCGGCGTCGACGCTGGTGGTGGAGCGCCCGCTGACCGCCGCGGCCGACCGGCGGCCCGGTCAGGGCTACCGGTGCCGGCGCGTGCTCACTCCTCGGCTCCGGTCTGCCCGACCAGGCCGACCGCGGCGATGCCGGCCAGGGCCGCGGCCTCGTCGTTGAGCGAGGCGTCGCCGGTGACCCCGACCGCGCCGAGCAGCGCCCCGTCGGCGGACCGCACGAACACTCCGCCCGGCACCGACAGGATCCGGCCACCGGCCAGCGCGGCCACCGAGGTGAAGAACTCCGGGGAGTCCGCCGCGCGGGCCGCGATCGCCCGGTTGGTCATGCCCATCCCGAGCACGCCCCACGCCTTGGCCACCGCGATGTCCGGGCGCAGGTTGCCCGACCCGTCCTGGCGGCCGAGCGCGACGAGCGCGCCGCCCGGGTCCAGCACCGCGACGGTGAGCGGGTTGAAACCCTGCGCGGTGCCGTGCTCCAGGGCGGCGGTCACGATGGCCTGGGCCTGCTCGAGGGTGATCGTCATGCCGGCCATCCTGCCGCACACCGCGGGCCGCCACCGGCCGTGCCGGAGCGGTGCTGCCGGTCAGTCCTGCCGGGTCAGCCGCAGCACCGGGATCTTCCGGCTGGTCTTCTCCTGGTACTCGCCGAACCCCGGGCGCTCGGCGACGACCTTGGCCCAGACCTGGTCGCGCTCCTCGCCGAGGACCTCCTCGGTGGTCACCCGGAACGTCTCGGTGCCGACCTCGACCTCGATCGACGGGTTGGCCTTGAGGTTGTGGTACCAGTCCGGGTTCGTCGGGGCGCCCGCCTTCGAGGCGATGATCACCATCGTGCCGTCGTCCTGCGGGAAGTAGACCAGCGGCGCCACCCGCTCGGTGCCGGTGCGGGCGCCGATGTGGTGGATCAGGATCATCGGGGCGCCCTCGAACGGGCCGCCCACCCGCCCCTCGTTGGCCCGGAACTCCTCGATGATCTTCGCGTTCCAGTCGCTCACGGTGCTCCTCGGTGTGGGTTCGAACCGGTGTCCGGGGCCGCCTGCGGGGCTAGGACGGGACCAGCAGGACCCAGCCGGCCACCACCACGGCCACACCGGCCAGCAACCAGAACAGGCCCGCCCACATTCCGCCGGGCACCCGGGTGAGCGCGGCCAGCATGTCCACGTCCGAGCTCCCGCCGCCGCGGCCGGTCCAGCGCTCGCGGCGCCGGCCGCGCTGCAGCTCGCGCACCGCGCGCAACCCGCCGAGCAGCAGGAACCAGCACAGCGCGGCGGCGAACCCGTCCTGCAGCCGCGGCTGCCCCCACACCGCGACCGCCGCCACCGCGGCACCGGTGCCGAGCACCGAGATCCACCCGAACAGGTTGCGGACGTGGATCAGCGTCGCGGCCAGCAGCGCCAGCGCGATCCACAGCATCAGCGCCGCCCGGTCCGCGGCCACCAGCAGCGCCCCGCCCAGCCCGAGCAGCGAGGGCGCGGGGTAGCCGCCGAGGAAGGTGAACACCAGCCCCGGCCCGCGCCGGGCCCCGGTCGACACGGTCAACCCGGAGGTGTCGGGGTGCAACCGGATGCCGGTGAGCCCGCGCCCGGCGAGCACGGCCGTCAGCGCGTGGCCGCCCTCGTGCGCGATGGTCACGACGGTGCGGCTCCACCGCCACGACACCGACCACGCGACCGCGACGACGGCCAGCAGCAGGGCCAGCAGGACACCCGGCCGCTCGGCGAGCGCGACCTGCGCCGCACCCACCGCGGTGTCGACGATCCCGGGCAGCGCCCCGCCTGTCCACGTCCCGATCGTCTCCCGCACCGGTCCAGTCTGGCCCAGCCCGCCGCGGGCTTGACCCTCCACCCGCTGGAGGCTCCAGGATGGGCGCCATGACGACGATGCTCACCATCGGGCAGCTCGCCCGCCGGTCGGGCGTGCCGGTCCGCACGATCCGCTTCTGGTCGGACGAGGGCGTGCTGCCCGAGACCGACCGCTCGCGCGGCAACTACCGCCGCTACGACGCCCGGGCGGTGGCCCGCCTCGACCTCGTCCGCACCCTGCGCGAGCTCGGGATGGGCCTGGAGGACGTGCGGCTGGTGCTGGAGCGCCAGCGCACCGTCGAAGAGGTGGCCGCCGCGCACGTGCGGGCCATCGACGACCAGATCCGCACCCTGCGGACCCAGCGCGCGCTCTGCACGATGCTGGCCGGCGGGGAGTGGACGACCCGGAAGGCCTCCCTGATGAACGACCTCGCGCGGCTCTCCGCCGCCGACCGCCGGCGCCTGATCGACGAGTTCGTCGACGCGGTCTTCGCCGGCACCGACCCGGACGCGCCGGGGGCCGGCATCGCCGGTGCCATGCGCACCCTGCCCACCGAGCTGCCCGACGACCCGTCCACCGAGCAGGTGGAGGCCTGGATCGAGCTGGCCGAGCTGGTCGCCGACCCCGCCTTCCGGGCCCGGGCCCGGGAGATGGCGGTGGCCGGCGCCCGGTCCGGCACCGAGGGCCCGCCGCTCGACCCGGCGGCGGTGGTGGAGCACGCCGGCGGCGCGCTCGCCGCGGGCGTCGACCCGGCGTCGGCGCAGGGCCAGCGGGTGCTGGCCCGGATCACCGGACCCGACCTCGACCCCGCTCGGCGCACCGCGATGGCCGACACCATCGCCACGTTCTCCGACCGCCGGGTGGAGCGGTACTGGCAGCTGCTGGGGGTGCTCAACGGCTGGGAGCCGGTGCCGGCCTCGGTGCCGGCCTTCGAGTGGGTGGTCGCGGCGTTGCGGGCCGGTGCCTGACCGGCGTCACTCCTTGCGCCCGGTCGCAGCCATCGCCACTCCCATTCCGATGATCATCAGCCCGCCGGTGCCGCCGAGCCGGCTCAGCCGGGCCGGTGACGTCGCGAACCAGGCGCGCGCACTCCCGGCGGCCAGCCCCCATGCGCTGTCCAGGACGGCCGCGATCAGCGCGAACAGCAGTCCGAACACCAGCATCTGCACGGTCGGGTCGCCCACCGCCGGGTCCACGGCCTGCGGCAGCACCGCGGAGAAGAACACCAGCACCTTGGGGTTGGTGGCGCCGACCACGACGCCCTGCCAGTACAACCGCCGGTCCACCTGGCCGGCCGGCTGCCCGACCAGCGCGGCCAGCTCACCGCGCCGGCGGAACGTCTGCCAGCCGAGGTAGCAGAGGTAGGCCGCGCCCACCAGCTTGATCACGGTGAACACCGTGAGGGACTGCGCGGCGATCGCCCCGAACCCGAGCGCCACCACCACCGCGACCAGCGCCGCCCCGGTGGTGTTGCCGGCGACGCTGGTCAGCGCGGCCCGGCGGCCGTGCGCCAGCGCGCGGCCGACGATGAACAGCACGCTCGGACCGGGGACCAGCACCAGCACGATCCCGGCCAGGGTGAAGGTCAGCAGGCTCTGGGTGCTCGGCACCCCCGCACGCTATGCCCACCCCGCTGCACCGCCCACCGGATTACCGGCCGGGTCCGCCCGCGGTGCCGGCTACCAGCCGTAGAAGACCCGCTCCACGACCGCCCGGGCCCGGCGCGTCGCCTTGCGGTAGTCGTCCAGGAACACCCCGGGATCACCGCCGGGCGGGTAGCCCAGCGCCACCGCGACCCCGGCCAGCTCGCGGCCGGAGCGCGGCAGCTGGTCGCCGGGCTTGCCGCGGACCAGCATCACCGCGTTGCGGGCCCGGGTGGCCATGGTCCAGCCCGCCGCCAGCGCCACGGCGTCGGCCTCGGTGATGAGCCCCGCCTGCCCGGCCTCGCGCAGCCCTTCCAGCGTGCTGGTGGTGCGCAGCTCGGGGATGTCGCCGGCGCGGCGCATCTGCAGCAGCTGCACGGTCCACTCGACGTCGGCGAGCCCGCCCAGGCCGAGCTTGGTGTGGGTGCCGCGGTCGGCCCCGCGGGGCAGCCGCTCGGCGTCCACCCGGGCCTTGATCCGACGGATGTCGGTGACCACGGTGTCGTCGATGCCGTCGGCGGGGTAGCGGATCGGGTCGATCATCTCGACGAACCGGCGGCCCAGATCGGCGTCCCCGGCCACCGGCCGGGCCCGCAGCAGCGCCTGGGCCTCCCAGCTCTCCGACCAGCGGTCGTAGTAGCCGCGGTAGGAGCTCAGCGTGCGCACCAGCGGTCCCTGCCGCCCCTCCGGGCGCAGGTCGGCGTCGACCGACAGCGCGGGGTCCGGGCTGGGCGCGCCGAGGCGGCGGCGCAGCTCCTCGGCCACCGCCGTCGCGTGCTTGACCGCGTCCCGGTCGGACGCACCGGCCATCGGCTCGCACACGAACAGCACGTCGGCGTCGCTGGAGTAGCCGATCTCGGCGCCGCCCAGCCGGCCCATCCCGATCACCGCGATCCGGGACGGCCCGGGCCCCAGCGCCCGCTGCACCGAGTCCAGGGTCGCCTGAAGCACCGCCACCCACACCGAGCTGAGCGCCGCGCACACGCCTTCGACGTCGAGCTGACCGAGCAGGTCCGCGCAGGCCACCCGGAGCATCTCGTGGCGGCGCAGCGAGCGGGCCGTGTGCGCGGCCACCTTGGGATCCTGCTGGCGGGCCACCGTGGCCCGCAGCGAGGAGGCCGCCTCGGCCGGGTCGCGCACCAGCTCGTCGGCCTGCCCGGTGCTCGGCGCGGCGAGCAGCCGCAGCACCTCCGGGGCGCGCACGAGCAGGTCCGGCACCAGCGCCGAGACGCCCAGCAACCGCATCAGCCGTTGCGCGACCTGCCCCTCGTCGCGCAGCAGTCGCAGGTACCAGGGGGTCGTCGCCAGTGCCTCGGACACCCGCCGGTAGGCCAGCAGCCCGCGGTCCGGGTCCGGGCTGACGGCCAGCTCCTCCAGCAGCACCGGCAGCAGCGCCTGCTGGATCGACGCCGCGCGGGACACCCCCGCGGTGAGCGCGCGCAGGTGCCCGAGGGCACCCTCCGGCGAAGCCCAGCCCAGCGCGCGCAGGCGAGCGGTGGCCGCGGACTCCGACAGCCGTGCCGCGTCCGGGCTGAGCCGGGACACCGCGGCCAGCAGCGGCCGGTAGAACAGCTTCTCGTGCAGCCGGCGGACCCGCCGGGCGTTGCGGGTCCACTCGGCGGTCAGCACCCCGACCGCGTCGCGGCGCCCGTCCGGGCGCAGCCGGGCGGCCCGGGCCAGCCAGCGCAGCGCGGCCTGGTCGTCGGGGGCGGGCAGCAGGTGCGTGCGGCGCATCCGCTGCAGCTGCAGCCGGTGCTCCAGCAGGCGCAGGAAGCGGTAGGAGGCGCCCAGGTTGGCCGCGTCGTCGCGGCCGACGTAGCCGCCGTCGGCGAGCGCGGCGAGGGCGTCCAGCGTGGTCGGCGAGCGCAGCGACTCGTCGGCGCGGCCGTGCACCAGCTGCAGCAACTGCACGGCGAACTCCACGTCGCGCAGCCCGCCCGGGCCGAGCTTGAGCTCCCGGTCGGCCAGGTCCGGGCGCAGGTGCTCGACCACCCGGCGGCGCATCGCCTGGACGTCGGGGACGAAGTCGGTGCGGCCCGCCGCGCTCCACACCAGCGGCGCGACGGCCTCGGCGTAGGCCGCGCCCAGCTCCGGGTCGCCGGCGACCGGCCTGGCCTTGAGCAGCGCCTGGAACTCCCAGGTGTCGGCCCACCGCTGGTAGTAGGCGATGTAGCCGTCCAGGGTCCGGACCAGCGCGCCCTGGCGGCCCTCCGGGCGCAGGTTCGCGTCGACCTCGAAGCAGGCCTCCCCGGCGATCCGCATCAGCCGCCCGGCCAGCCGGGTGGTGGCCTGATCGGCCTGCTCGGCGACGAAGACCACGTCGACGTCGCTGACGTAGTTCAGCTCGCAGCCGCCGCACTTGCCCATCGCGATGACGGCCAGCCGCCCGGCGTCGCCGCTGGTCTCCGCCAGGGCCACCGCCAGCGCCGCGCGCAGCGCCGCCGCGGCCAGGTCGGCGAGCCGGGCCGCGACGTCGGCCACGTCCAGCACCGGCAGCTGCGGCTCGCCCACCGCGGCCAGGTCGGCCGCGGCCAGCACCAACATCTCGTCGCGATAAGCGGTGCGGAGTGCGGTGATGGCCGCTGCGCCGGTGACGGTGGCAGCCGATCCGCCGGCGGCGCCGGCGGGCGGGCCGTCGGGGTCGGCGCCGACCGCCGCCAACAGGGCCGCGGTGGGGTCCGCCGGGGGCTCCTTGGGCCGATCGACCAGCCGGTGCCACCGGTCGGGATGGGTCACCAGGTGATCGGCCAGCGCCGTGGAGCCGCCCAGCAGGGCCAACAGCCGCCCGCGCAGACCGACGTCCGCGCGCAGGGCGGCATCCAGCTCGGCCCGGTCGTCGACGACCTCGAACAACCGCTCCACCGAGCGCAGCGCCAGGTCGGGGTCGGGGCTGCGGGCCAGTGCCCACATCACCGCCTCCGCACCGGCCGCCGGCCGGTCCCCGTCCCACCAGCCCAGCTCGGCCAGCGTCGCCTCGGCCCACGGGCCGGTGAGGCCCAGGCGGGCGAGGGAGGCCGGTGGACGACGATCGGTCACCCCGATGATCCTGCCGCACGACCACCCCGCCCCGGCACCCTCGTCGTGTCGATCACGTCGTGGAACGCAGAAATGGGCCCCCGGATGACCGGGGGCCCATTTCTGAACATTTGATGTCGGCGGCGACCTACTCTCCCACACCCTGACGAGTGCAGTACCATCGGCGCTGGAGGGCTTAGCTTCCGGGTTCGGGATGGGACCGGG
>JASLAP010000490.1 GCA_030147065.1 Pseudonocardia sp.
GCCGCGCCGAGCAGCGGTCCGCCGGCGGCGGTGGGCACCCGGACCCCGGCCGAGCGCAGCACCCCGGTCAGCCCGCCGAGGGCGACCGCGGAGACCGGTCCGGCCAGCGGTCCGAGCGGGGCGAGCGGTCCGCCGGTGCCCGGCCCGGTTCCCGGTCGCAGCCGGCGCAGGCCGTCGCGCCGGACGACGACCAGCCCGGCGGCCGCGTTGTGGGCGGTGGCGCCGGCGGCCCCGGCCGCGGCCCCGCGCAGCAGGCCCTGCACGATCGAGCTCACTGGTGCACCGGCCCGGACGCCCCCGCCACGTCCGCGGCGAGCAAACGGTCGACGAACTCGGCCTGCGCGGGCACCAGCTTGCGCCGGGCGGTCTCGGCGTCGAACCAGGCCGCCCGGTCGATCTCCGGGAAGCTGCGCATGGTTCCCGAACGCGGCGGCCACTCCAGGTCGAACGTGCCGGGGCGGATGTCGTCGGCGTCGAAGTCGGCGGCCAGCGCGAAGACGGTGATCTGCTTGCGCCCGTTGCGCTGGGCGACGGTGCCCAGCTCGAGCAGCGGGCCGTCGGGCGGCGCCGAGCCGAGCTCCTCGGTGAACTCCCGGACCGCGGCGCGGCGGGCGTCCTCGTCGGGCTCGTGCTCGCCCTTGGGGATCGACCACGCGCCGTCGTCCTTGCGCGCCCAGAACGGCCCGCCCATGTGCCCGAGGAGCACCTCCACGCCGTCCGGGCCGGGCCGGAACAGCAGCAAACCCGCGCTCAGTACCGCCACCCGGACGAGCATTCCAGACCGGTCGGACGGCTGCGCGGGCCACCCGGCCGCCCGGCCGCGTCTCAGCCGCGCGGCTCGTCGCGCCAGGAGACCCACTCCTTGACCAGACCGAGGTCGTAGTCCGGGCCGCCGACGCCCACGGTGAACAGCGTCGCGCCCGCCTCGACCAGGGCCTGGGCCACCTCGCCCGGCGGCTTGCCGACACCGATGGAGCGCTCGATCAGCGCCGGGTCGCGGCCGACGTCGGCGCAGTGCCCGTCCAGCACGCCGTTCTTGCGCACGAGCGTGTCGACGTCGCCGAAGCTGTGCCAGATGTCGGCGTGCTCGGCGGTGTAGCGCAGCGTCTTGCGCTCGCCACCGCCGCCGATCAGCACCGGGATGTCGCGGGTCGGGGCGGGGTTCAGCCTGGACCAGCGCTCGCGGATGCGCGGCAGCGCCTGCGCCAGGTCGGCCAGCCGGGAGCCGGCGGTGCCGAACTCGTAGCCGTACTCGTCGTAGTCGCGCTGGAACCAGCCCGCGCCCAGGCCGAGGATCAGCCGGCCGTCGCCGATGTGGTCGACGGTGCGCGCCATGTCGGCGAGCAGCTCGGGGTTGCGGTAGCTGTTGCAGGTGACCAGGGCGCCGATCTCGACCCGGCTGGTGGCCTCCGCCCAGGCCCCGAGCATCGTCCAGCACTCGAAGTGCTTGCCCTCCGGCTCGCCGTAGAGCGGGAAGAAGTGGTCCCAGTTGAAGACCACGTCGACCCCCGCCTCCTCGGCGTCGGCGACGGCCCGGCGGATCTGCCGGTAGTCGGCGTGCTGGGGCTGCAACTGGACGGCGATCCGGATGGGGTGGGCCATGACCATCGATCCTGCACCGCAAGGGGGACGCCGGCAGCTCGGGGACCCCACGTATCGTGGTGACCTGGCGTCACCGACGGCTCCCCACCGTGCGCCTGGGTGGGCGGTCGAGCACGGCAAGGGAGCACGGCTGGATGAGTCCCGAAGACAGCGTCGGCCCGGACCGCGGTCCGGGCGGTGCGGCCCCGCGCAGCACCAGCCCGTCCGGGCGGGAGCCGGTCGTCGGCTCGGACGGCGCGTCGGCCCCGCCGCCGGACCTGACGGCGCTGCCGGCGCCGGGCGACTCCCCGTCGTGGCCGTGGGACGGGGAGGCGCTGCCGGTGTTCCCGGCCGGGGCCGCGGTCCCGCCGCAGCGCTCCGGTGAGCCCGTCGACGAGGCGCCCGCCGTCGACGCGCCGCGCGGTGCGCCGACCTACCGGCCCGGGGCGGACGGCGAGGTCACCGGCCCGATCCCGGTGCAGCCCGCCGGCCCGGACGCCGCCGGCCCGGACACCGGCGCCACCGCGGTCGTGCGGCCCTACGTGCTGACCCGCGGCCGCACCCGGGCCCAGTTGGACCTGTCGCTGGAGACCCTGGTGTCCACCCTGGACAAGGTCGTGCCCTACCAGCTGCCCTTCGACGAGGCGGCGGTGCTGGACCTGTGCCGCGAGCAGACCCGGTCGGTGGCCGAGGTCGCCGCGCTGCGCCGGGTGCCGATCGGGGTGGCCAAGGTCCTGGTCGCCGACCTGGCCGCGGCCGGGCTGCTGGCCGTGCACCGCACCTTCGCCGCCACCGGCCCGGACGTCGCGCTGATGGAGCGGGTGCTGGGCGGGCTGCGCCGGCTGTAGCCCCCTCGTCGAGCGGCTACTCGCCGGTGGCCGGGGCCTGCCGGGGCCGGCCACCGCGGCGCATGTTGCCGTTGGTGGTGCGCCGGGTCGGGTCGATCAGCCGCTTCCACTTGCCCTGCGCGGCCTGCCGGCTGCTCAGCTGGGCCTGCACGGCGTCGGCGACCTTCGCCCAGGTCAGGCCGTCGGCGCGGAGCTTGCGGATGAGATCGCGCTCGTAGTAGTCGGCCAACCGGCGCATCTCCTGCACCAGCGCGTACCAGGCGGCGGCGCCGTCGTAGGTGAGGTCGCCCGCCCGGGCCTTCTCCTTGAGGTCGTCGAGCTGCTCGGTGATCGACTGCCGCTTGCGGGCGATGGCCGGGTCGGCCCGCTCCAGCCACCGCTGGGCCTCCTCGTACTTCATGGGTCAACCATAGATTGACGCCGGCAGCTGGTCGATCATCCGTTGACCACGGCGTGTCGCGGCCGCCCACCGAGCGCGACGGAGCTGGTCCGCGGGCGGCGAGCGGGCCAGGATCGCATCCGACGGCGATCGAGGAGGTCCCCATGACCGGCGACGAGATCGTGCTCGGCGCGCTCCCCAAGGGCATCACCCGGGCCGGGGAGGGGATGGCGAAGAGGGTGTGGAACGTGCTCGGCCACACCTACTACATGAAGGCCGCCGGCCCGACCAGCTTCGCGTTCGAGACCTTCGACCCGCCCGGCACCGGCGTCCCGCCGCACGTGCACCCGCAGCAGGACGAGCACATCTACATCCTGGACGGCGTGTTCACCCTCTACCTGGACGGCAGCTGGGAGACCGCCGGGCCCGGCGAGACGGTCCGGATGCCGATGGGCCTGCCGCACGCCTACTACAACCGCAGCGACGCGCCCACCCGCGCGCTGTTCTGGGTGAGCCCCGCCGGTCGGCTGGCCGAGCTGTTCGACGCGCTGCACGACCTGACCGACCCGGCCGAGGTGGTCCGGCTCGCGGCCGAGCACGACGTCGACTTCCTGCCCGCGGGCTCGGTGGAGGGCGCCTGAGGGCCGTCCACCGAGCCGGGCGGTGCGGCGGGCCGCGGTCAGGGCCCGCCGAGGGGAGCGACGTCGGTGATCCAGACGACCGGGGTGCCCTGCTCGTCGCTGGCCGCCAGGTCGACCTCGGCGGTGATCGCCCAGTCGCGGTCGCCGGCCGGGTCGTCGAGCACCTGGCGGACCAGCCAGCGCTCGGGTTCCTCGGTGATCTGGATGAGCTGGGGGCCGCGGGCGTCCGGGCCGGTGCCGATGTCGGCGTGCTCGGCGTAGTAGGGCTCCAGCGCCTCGCGCCAGGCCCCGGCGTCCCAGCCGGCGTCGGCGTCGAGCTCCGCGAGCAGGTCCCAGCGGCGCAGGGCGGCCAGCTCGACCCGGCGGAACAGCGCGTTGCGCACCAGCACCCGGAAGGCCCGCACGTTGCGGGTGACCCCGGCCGGGCCGGTGTCGAGCTGGGCGCGGGTGGGCGGGACCGGCTCCTCGCCGGTGCCGGCGCCGGCGGCGAGCGCCTCCCACTCGTCGAGCAGGCTGGAGTCGACCTGGCGGACCAGCTCGCCGAGCCACTCGACGACGTCGGTCAGCTCCTCGGTCTTGGCCTCGTCGGGCACGGTCTGGCGCAGCGCGCGGTAGGCGTCGGCGAGGTAGCGCAGCACCAGGCCCTCGGAGCGGGCCAGCTGGTAGTGCCCGACGTACTCGACGAAGGTCATCGACCGCTCGAACATGTCCCGGGCCACCGACTTGGGGGAGAGCCGGGCGTCGGCCACCCACGGCGCCCCCTGCCGGTAGGTCTCCAGCGCCGCGGTGAGCAGCTCGTCGAGCGGCTTGGGGTAGCTGATGTCCTCCAGCAGCACCATCCGCTGCTCGTACTCGATGCCCTCGGCCTTCATCGCGGCCACCGCCTCGCCGCGGGCCCGGTTCTGCTGGGCGTGCAGCACCTGGCGCGGGTCGTCGAGGGTGGCCTCGACGACCGACAGCACGTCCATCGGGTAGTTCGGGGACTCCCGGTCCAGCAGCTCGAACGCGGCCAGGGCGAACGGCGACAGCGGCTGGTTGAGCGCGAAGTCCAGCTGCAGGTCGCCGACCAGCCGCACCCGGCGGCCCTCCGCGTCGGGTTCGTCAAGCTGCTCGACCACGCCAGCGGCGCGCAGCGCCCGGTAGATCGCGATGGCCCGCAGGATGTGCTTGCGCTGGCGGTTGCGCGGCTCGTGGTTGTCCTCCAGCAGGTGGCGCATGGCGGCGAAGGCGTCGCCGGGGCGGGCGATGACGTTCAGCAGCATCGCGTGGGTGACGACGAAGTGGCTGGTCAACGGCTCGGGCTGGGCGTTCTGCAGGCGCTCGAAGCTGGTCTGGGACCAGCCGACGAAGCCCTCCGGGGGCTGCTTGCGCACGATCCGCTTGCGCTTCTTGACGTCGTCGCCCGCGCGGGCGAGCAACCGGGCGTTCTCCACCTCGTGGTCGGGCGCCTCGGCGACCACCGTGCCGACGGTGTCGTAGCCGGCGCGCCCGGCCCGCCCGGCGATCTGGTGGAACTCCCGCGCCTTGAGCGGTCGGGTGCGCTGGCCGTCGTACTTGCTCAGCGCGGTGAACAGCACGGTGCGGATCGGCACGTTGATGCCGACGCCGAGGGTGTCGGTGCCGCAGATGACCCGCAGCAGGCCGGCCTGGGCCAGGGTCTCCACCAGTCGCCGGTAGCGGGGCAGCATCCCGGCGTGGTGCACGCCGATGCCGTGGCGGACCAGCCGGGACAGGGTCCGGCCGAAGCCTGCGGTGAACCGGAAGCTGCCGATCAGGTCGGCGATGGCCTGCTTGTCGTCCTTGCTGGTGACGTTGACGC
Source organism: Pseudonocardia sp. (assembly GCA_030147065.1). Lineage (GTDB taxonomy): Bacteria > Actinomycetota > Actinomycetes > Mycobacteriales > Pseudonocardiaceae > Pseudonocardia. Next base: position 5,269 of record JASLAP010000490.1, read on the forward strand.
TCATCAGCGCCTGGGCCCGCTCCACGGCGGCCTGCTGGGTGAAGTGCACCACGTACACCGGGGCCTGCTGGGTCTGCAGCAGCTCCGCGATCGTCTCGTGCAGCGGGCTGAGCACGTACTGGTAGAGCAGGGGCACCGGCCGCTCCACCGAGGTGATCACCGCGGTGTCCCGGCCGGTGCGCCGGGTCAGGTCGTCGCGGAAGAACGACACGTCCCCGAGGGTGGCGCTCATCAGCAGGAACTGCGCCTGCGACAGCTCGATCAGCGGGACCTGCCAGGCCCAGCCGCGGTCCGGGTCGGCGTAGAAGTGGAACTCATCCATCACCACGCTGCCCACGTCGGCGCCCGCCCCGGAGCGCAGCGCGATGTTGGCCAGGATCTCCGCGGTGCAGCAGATGATCGGCGCGGTGTCGTTGACCGCGGCGTCGCCGGTGAGCATGCCGACCTTGTCCGCGCCGAACACCTCGATCAGCGCGAAGAACTTCTCGCTGACCAGGGCCTTGATCGGCGCGGTGTAGAAGGTGCGCTTGCCGGCGGCCAGCGCGGCGGCGTGCGCGCCCACCGCGACCAGCGACTTCCCCGACCCGGTCGGGGTGGACAGGATCACGTTCGCGCCGGTCACCAGCTCCAGCACGGCCTCCTCCTGCGCCGGGTACAGCGACAGGCCCTGCTCCTCGTACGCCCAGTCGGTGAACGCCTCGACCAGGGCGTCGGGGTCGTCCGCGGCGTCGTCGGTGCCGGGTGGGAGGCGTTCGGTGAGCGTCATGATGGGTCGATCGTGCCCCACCGCGCCCGGCCCGTGCCGGCACGGGGCCGGTGTGGCGGCTGCGCGGAGCCGGCGTCGGTCCGGGCGACTACCGTGGACGCCGTGGGCGGGCAGCGGGCGCGGGTCGAGCGGCCCCGCCCGCCCGAGCTCATCGCCCCGATGCAGCCCTCCACCGGATCCGGCCAGCCGCCCACCGGGCCGGACTGGGTGGTGGAACTGGCCTGGACCGGGCACCGCTGCCTGGTCCACGTCGAGCCGGGCCGGCGGACGCGGCTGCTCAGCGCCAACGGTGTGTCGATGACCGCGGCCTACCCGGAGCTGGCCGCGCCGCTGGAGGCCCGCTCGCCGCGCGGTGGCATGGTGCTCGACGCCACGCTGGTCGCCCGCGGCGAGGAGCACGCCCCGCGGGCCCGGCTGCTCGCCCGGCGCAGCGCCCGGTTCCGCCCGTCCGAGCAGCACATCCGGGCCGTCCCGGTCGACCTGCAGGTCGCCGACCTGCTGTGGCTGGACGGGCACAGCACCGTCGACCTCGCCTACCGCGACCGGCGCGGGCTGCTGGAGGGGCTGGGCTTCGACGCCGCCCCGGTGTGGACGACCTCGCCGATGCCGGTCTCCGAGCTGGCCGGGATGCTGCGGATCGCCGACGCGAAGGGCGTCGACGCGCTGCACGCCCGCCACCTGGGGTCGCGGTACAAGCCCGGTGGGCGGTCCCCGCTGTGGCTGAAGGTGCCGGTACCGCGGGTGCGCCAGGTGGTGGTGGGCGGGTGGACGCCGACCGATCCACGGGACCCGCACACCATCGCCAGCCTGCTGCTCGGCGTGCCCGAGGACGGCGGGCTGCGCTACGTCGGCCGGGTCGGGGTCGCGGGGGAGGAGCGCCGCCGGGTCGCCGCGCTGCGCACCCTGCGCCGCCCGGAGCCGCCGTTCGTCGCACCGGACGGCACCGGGGTGCCGCCCGGGCACGCCCGGGACGCGATCTGGGTCCGGCCGCGGCTGGTCGGGCTGGTCGAGTTCACCGGGTTCACCGCGCAGGGCCGGCTGCGGCTGCCGCGCTGGCGCGGCCCGGTCGAGCCCGCCCGGGTCGACGAGCCGCGGTGGGCCCGGCCCGCCGAACCCCCGCCCGACCGCACCCCGGCCACCGCCGTGCCCGCCAC
>JASLAP010000755.1 GCA_030147065.1 Pseudonocardia sp.
CCGCAGCCGGTCATCACCGAGGACAACCTGGTCGTCGAGATCGACACCGTGCTGTACTTCCAGGTGACCGACCCGCGCGCGGCGGCCTACGAGATCGCCAGCTACCTCCAGGCGGTCGAACAGCTCACGGTGACCACGCTGCGCAACGTCGTGGGGTCGATGGACCTGGAGCAGACCCTGACCTCCCGCGACGACATCAACGACCGGCTCCGCGGGGTGCTCGACGCGGCCACCGGCAAGTGGGGGCTGCGGGTGAACCGGGTGGAGATCAAGGCGATCGACCCGCCGCGCAGCATCAAGGACGCGATGGAGAAGCAGATGCGCGCCGAGCGGGACAAGCGCGCCGCGATCCTGTCGGCCGAGGGCCAGCGCCAGTCCCAGATCCTCACCGCCGAGGGCGACAAGCAGGGGGCGATCCTGCGCGCCGAGGGCGACCGGACCGCGGCGGTCCTCAAGGCCGAGGGCGAGTCGCGGGCCATCGACCAGGTGTTCCAGGCGGTGCACCGCAACGACCCGGACCCGAAGCTGCTGGCCTACCAGTACCTGCAGGTCCTGCCGGAGCTCGCCCGGGGGGAGAACAACACGTTCTGGGTGATCCCCAGCGAGGTCACCTCCGCGCTGCAGGGGGTCTCCCGCGCCTTCACCGAGAACCTGCCCGGGGTCGAGCCCACCCAGCACAGCCCGACCGAGGGGTTGACGGCGCAGGCCGCGGCGGATGCCGCGCAGGCCGCCGACTCCGCGGCGAAGGCCGTCGCCGACGCTTCCGACATCGACGGCATCCGGCCGCGCACCGCCGTGACCGCCGGGTCCGAGCCCGTCAACGGCCAGCACACCGGCAACTGACCCGAGAACCCCACCGAACGGAGGACGGCATGATCCACACAACCCGCAACCCGACGTCGGTGGGGCTCGGTGCTCGGGGACCATCGTCGCCGCGAAGCCGAGCTCCCCGGCTTCGCGGTCCGCTGGACCGGCTCGCTGGCCTGGTCCGCCACGACGTCGGCCGGCCCGCCGCCGGCTGCCGGGCCCGGGCAGCGCGTCGTCGGCCGGGCCGAGATCGCGGAGCTGGAGCCGAACCTGCACGCGCTCCCGCCCAGCGCCGTGCACACGCCGAGCGACGGGCGGCGTCGACCCGGTCGCCATGACCACGGCGCTTGTGCACGCCGCCCGGGCGCTCGGAGCCCGTGTCCTCCTGGACTCGGCGGTGACGTCCCTCCGCCGTCGCGGCGGACGGGTCACCGGGGTGGACTGCCGAGCCGGGTTCATCCCGGCATCCACGGTGGTGCTCGCCGTCGGTGCTGCCGTGGACCAGTTCTGCCCGCCGCTACCCGTTCACCCGTCGCCCGCTCTGCTCATCCGGGCCTGGGCTCCTCCCGGTCTGCTGTCGGACATCGTCGTCACGCCCGGGTGGGAAGCCCGGGAGATCCGGCCGGGCCGACTGGTGATGACGGCCCCGGTCACCGGCCACGAGACACCGCACGACCTCACGGACCTCGCTCTCGGAACCACCCGCTCCGTCGCCGAGCACGTCGTCGGCGGCGACCGGGTCCGGTTCGACAGCGCCCGGATTGGGCTGCGACCGATGCCCGTCCACGGAGCGCCGGTCATCGGCCGCCCCACCCCGGACGACGCGGTCTACGTCGCGGTGGTGCACTCCGCGGTCACCCTGGTTCCGACGGTCGGACGGCTGGTCGCCGATGAGATCATCGACGGTGGCCCGGTCGGCGAACTCACGAATTGCCGCCCCCACCGGTTCAGCTCGCCCCACGGCGGTGGACCGGACGCGCCGCCGGAGAACTGACCCCACCGACGGCCGGCGCGCACGCCGGCGGGAGTGGTTCCGGGTCAGCGGCAACCCGGAGGTGCTCCGGCGTCTTCGTCCTCGACGGGGGGTCGGCTACACCGGCCACCTGCCGTCGCGCATGAGCGTGCGGCCCGTGATCTCGTTCGCCTCCCGCCAGGCCTGCACCGTCCGCAGGGCCTCGGCCCTACTTGCGGCCGACGTCGCGGCGCATCGCCGGCCGGTCCTTCTTCCGGCGGGCAACCTCGGTGAACCCGGCCGCGAGGAACGCGGATGCCATGCCGGTCATGGCGTTGTCCGCGCCGGCCTTGGTACCCGGTGCCGGTTCGACGGGGAAGCCCTCGACCGTCTGCTGACCGTTCTCGGCGGCGAAGGAACACGCCGCCTCGATCATCCCGGCTTGCAGGCCCTGCCGGCGGTGGCTGCGCCGCACGTACAGGCAGGTGATCACCCAGACCGGCGTGTCGTCGAGCGCCTTGGTCACCGGCGAGCGCTGCAGGCGGGGGTACTCGGAGCGGTCACCGATACCGACCCAGCCGACCGGCTCGTCGTCGACGTAGCAGACCAGGCCGGGCGGCGGCTGCTGCTCGGCACGCGCCCGCAGTGCGCTCCTGTTCCCGCCGTTGCGGCCGGCCTCCCACTCGGCGAAGGACAGCCGCCAGTGCATGCACCAGCAATCGCGGGCTCCGCCGTTCGATCCCATGACCTCCTCGAAGTCCGCCCAGGTCTGCGGTGTGAGCGGCACCGCCGCGACGTTCGTCATGTCGTTGCTCCTCCGTCGTCGGGACTGACGTCGACGTCATCCGATCAGGGCCGCCCCACGCCCCGCGGCGCCACCGCTGGTCGCTCATGGTTCGCGGATCAACACCGCGCGGGTGTAGAGCAGGTCGAAGCCGGTGCGCTGCACGTTGCGCTGCGACCTGGAGCCGGGTTGCGTGGTGACCACGGCGACGTCGCAACCGACGGCGGCGAGGTCGGCCAGCCGGGCGGAGAGCAGGGCGGTCTGCACGCCGTGGCGGCGGTGTGCCGGGGTGGTGGCGGCGCCGGTGAGCTGGGCGATGCCGCTGGCGGCGCGGGCGCTGGCGCCGCCGGCGACGAGGCCGTCCCGGCGGGCCAGGTAGCGCAGGACGCCGGCGGCGGCGAAGTCGCGCATGGCGTCGGCGACGGCTTGGCGCGGGAACTCCTCGTGGGAGGCGACGCCCTCGGTGTCCGGGTGGGCGAAGGCGTCCACGACGATGTCGAGCCACGTCTCGGACTCGGCGTCGGAGCTGCGGTCGACCTCGATCCCCGGTGTCGCGGCGCGGTCGAGGCCGCCGGTGAGCTCACGGCCCAGGACGTTCTCGAACGACACCAGGTGGTAGCCGCGAGTGGCCAGCTGGGCGCCGGTCTCGGGATCGGCGAGGCTGGACAGCTCGACCTGGACGGGCGCGCCGCGCTCGGCGAAGGCGCGCTCGACCTCGGTGAGGCTGGCGACGTCGGGCGCGCCGGCGAAACCGAGGCCGGCGATCTTGTTGAACGGTGAGCCCGGCCCGGCGTAGGCGGCGGTGCCGCCGGCGAGTGGGATCGCGAACGCGGTCCGCTCGCCGCGGTGGTCGCGGGCTGCAGTGGCGCTGGCGGACATGAGGTCGGACTCGGCCCGTTCGATGCGCTCGGCGAGGGCGGTGCCGCAGAACAGCGGGACGCGGGTCGGGGGGTGGTCGTTCACCCCGCCACGGTGTCGTCGACGAGGAAGCCTGTCGACCGGTTACAGCGCGCAGGGCCGGCCCGCGCCACCCAGTGCGTTGCGCGACCGTCCTAACCAGGAAGCCGCGCACCGCAAGCAGTCCCACCACCTCGTGCCGCGCGCGGCCGGTCCCGGTCCCGCACCATTGCTCGACCAGCAGTTCCGCGACCCCGGCGGTGTCGGCCAGGTGCTGGTGCAGCGGGGAGCCAGGAGCCGTCAGCCTGTGGTCGTCCGGATCCTGTCCCGTCTTCGCCCATGCGCTCAGCCAGCGTCGGCCACGTCCATCCCCCGATCGGTCGCGTTCGGGCAGGGAGTCGGGTCTCGCCATCACTTCGTTACTGTGCGTAGAGGGACCGGCCGACGACGCCAGAGCGCACGTCAAGCCGCGATAGGCTGGACGTGTCAGCTCAGCCCACGTCGCGAGCTCAGGGGGTTGCTCATGACCACCGACTGGGTGGCGCCCGCCTGGATGCACGAGCAGGTCACCGCCGAGCAGTACGCGGGATGGACCGAGGAGCAGTGCGCGGGTATCGAGATCGTGGACGGGATGGTCGTCGTGAGTCCAAGCGCGTCCAAGCGTCACAACCGCCTGGCCCGGCTCCTGGCCAACGCCCTCGACGCGGCCGCCGGACCCGAATGGAACGCGGACACCGATTTCGACGTCCGGTTGCAGGACGCTCCGCTGAACAACCGTCGGCCGGACGTCATCGTCTATCGCGCCGAGACCATCGACGTCACCCCGACCCGTCCCGAGCACGTGCTGCTCATCGTCGAGGTCGTCTCGCCCGGCTCGGAGACCACCGACCGGGTCGTGAAGGCCGACCAGTACGCCAAGGCCGGCATCGCCTTCTACTGGCGGGTCGAGCAGGCGGCAACCGGCCTGCCGCTGATCTACACCTACGTCCTCGACCCGGGCACCGGCCGATACCGCGACGGTGACGTCCTCACCGGTGTGGTGAAGGTGACCGCGCCGTTCAGCCTTGAGGTCGACCTCAGTCGCGTGTAACCAACGCCGAAGTACCGTGCTGCTCCTCAGCTGGAATGGTGTCGGCGCGACGGGGTGCGCCCTGACAGTCGCACGAGCAGATCAAGCTGGATTCCTGCCCAGCGCGCGAACCCGGCGAGGGTGTCGGAACGGCGGCGGTCGTGCTCGGCCAGCGTTACGACAGTCTCGTGGACCTGCGCGGAGTAGCGGGTCTGCTGCGGGCGAGGTCCGACGGGCGAGTTGCAGCGTTACGAGCGCGCGGTCGCGATCGCCGTGGAGTTGATAGCCACGGGCGAGGTCGATCCAGTGGTGTGCGGCACGCTCCTTTGGGGTCGTGGGTTGGAGTTTCACGCCCTGGGCGCGTTTGACCGCTTCGGTGCCGTCGAGCCGTTCGACCGCGAGTGCCACGCCCCAGATATCGGCCGAGTCGGGGTCGAAGGCGAGCCGGTAGTGATCACTGCCGGGGGTGATGTGCCGCGCGGCCTGCTGCCCACCTCACCGACGGCACCCGACTCGTCCTGCGCGGCAGCAGCACCCTCGACCGCCCCCACCTCCAGGCCACCCACAACCTCGACGACGGCCGGTTCGACAGCTTCGACCCCGCCTGCGCCTGGCGCTGGGCCCCACGCCCGGATGCCACCACCGACGAGCGACTCGCCGCCGAGCAGGACGCCCTCGCCGCGCTGCACGGATTCATCGCCGCGACCGAGGCACAACCCCGGCCCCGGCACCGCACCGCCCGCCGTCCCGCCTGACCGTCGCCGGCGACGGGGCTCGGTCGGACGCGGGACACGCCACCCCCGCGAGCGCGGGGAGCACACTCACTGACCAGCGACTCCAGCGGACCTCCGCATCATTCTGCTTCAGCAGCTTCGCCGACAGCCCCCACCCCAAGCGCCAGCGGAGCTTCGACGATCAAGGTCCGCCCGAAGCCGCTTCCGACCGACCGCTCTGGCCGCCACGCGGAGCCGGCGTCCGTCATCTTGCCGAGGAAGCTGCCGCCCCGCCCCGCCCTGCCTGCCCGGGCCGCGGACGCGGGGATGTCGTAGCGGGACGGGCGACCTCGGCGGTCAGCGTGAAGTCGTGCCAGGTCCCGACGAGCCGGACCCGGAGAAGGTGCACGCGGCCTTCCGGGCCGCCGCCCCCCGGGCCCGAGGAGATCGCCGCGTGACCGCTTTCCTCGAGGTCCCGTCGCCCGCGGGGGTCTCGTCGCAGCACCCGAGGCGTCGCGCAGCCCCAGTGGTGCCCTCGCAGCGCGTCGGCGCCCTGCGACGACACTCCACGTGCTGCGCGACGCCCTACGTGCTGCAACAACCGCGATCGGACATCTCGGGCCGCCGGGCCTGCGGCGTGCCCGGGTGGACGTCGCAGACCGTGTGGTGCTCGCGCAGTAGCGGGGTGCCGCCGGCCGGGTCGTGTGGGGCCACCGGGCATCGGCCCCGGCGGTCAGGACGTCGTCGGTCGCGGTCTCCGGGAGCCGCCCGACATCGGGGTGAGCAGATCCGCCGCCGCGAAGAAGATCGTGGAGGAGATTCCGCGGCGATGTCGAACCGCAGTGGTCCCGTTCGTGGCCATGGTGAGAGACCGGCAGTCGCGCCGGTCCCCGCATCCACCGGAGGTCCCCGTGCCCAGAGCCGCCGCTGTGTCCAGAGCCACCGCTGCCCACCACGGCTGACACGCCGACGACGGATCAGATCGTGACCACCGCGAACACCAGGCCGGCGGCCGGCCGGCGGGAATGGCTGGGGCTGGCCCTGCTCGGCCTGCCCACGTTCCTCGTCTCCATGGACTTCTCCGTGCTGTACCTGGCCGTCCCGCAGCTGAGCGCCGACCTCGCCCCGAGCGGGGTCCAGCAGCTGTGGATCGTGGACATCTACGGCTTCCTCGTCGCCGGCTTCCTGGTCACCATGGGCACCGTCGGTGACCGGGTCGGCCGCAAGAAGCTGCTGCTGGTCGGCGGCGCCGCGTTCGGCACCGCCTCGCTGGTGGCGGCGTACTCCACCAGCCCCGAGATGCTCATCGCCGCCCGGGCGCTGCTCGGCCTGGCGGGCGCGGCCGTGATGCCGTCGGTGCTGGCGCTGGTCACCGCCATGTTCACCGTCCAGGCCCAGCGCAGCCGCGCGCTCGCCATCTACCTGACCTGTTTCATGGGCGGAGCGACGCTGGGCCCGCTCGTCGGGGGCGTGCTGCTGGAGTACTTCTGGTGGGGTTCGGTGTTCCTGGTGGCGATCCCGGGGATCGTGCTGCTGCTGGTTCTCGGTCCCGCCCTGCTCCCCGACCAGAAGGCCCCGCATCCCGGACGGATCGATCCGGTCAGCGTCGTGCTGTCCCTCACGGCGATCCTGCTGTTCGTCTACGGGCTCAAGGAGCTGGCCCGCCACGGCGTCGAACCGTTGCCCGCCGCGGCACTCGTGCTCGGCATCGTGCTGGGCGTGGTGTTCGTCCACCGGCAGCGACACCTGACCGGTCCGTTGCTCGATCTGCGCCTGTTCGGCAACCGCACGTTCAGCTCCGCGCTGACCCTGTTCTTCCTGACCGCCCTGGTGGGCACCGGCACCATCCTGTTGGTCACGGTGTACCTGCAGAACGTCGCCGGCCTCACGCCGCTGGCGGCCGGGCTGCTGCTGCTGGTGCCCAACGTGCTGATGATCATCGGCAACCTGGCCACCCCACCGCTGGCCGACCGCATCCGTCCGGCGTACCTGATCGCGGGCGGACTGGCGGTCGCCGGTGCCGGCTACCTGATCTTCACCCTGGTCGACGCGGCGTCCGGCCCCGGGCCGATCTTCATCGCGATGTGCGTCGTCATGCTCGGCACCGCGCCGCTGGCCGCGCTCTGCAACCACCTCGCCATGGGCGCCGTGCCACCCGACAGGGCCGGCTCCGGGGCATCGATCGTGCAGACGATCACCGAGCTCGGGCTGGGGCTCGGCGTCGCCACGCTCGCCACGCTCGGGACCGCGGTGTACCGGAGCGAGGTGGAGGGCGCGCTCGGCGCGGTACCGCCCGACGCGGCGGACGCCGCCCGGGAGAGCATCGACCGCGCGGTCGCCGTGGCCGCTCACCTACCCGCGGAGCAGGGCGGCGACCTGCTGGCCGCGGCCCGCGACGCGTTCACCTCCGGCATCCACGTGGTGGGCATCGTCAGTGCCCTCCTGTACGCCGGCCTGGCCGTCCTCGCCGTGCGGGCGTTCCGGCACGTGCGGAACGCGCACGGCGGTGATGCCGGAACCACCACACCCGCACCCGAGGAGACACCATGACCGCCACCTACACCTTCGACGTCTTCTGCAGCCTCGACGGCTACGGCTCCTACGACGACCGCGGCGACTGGGGCGGCTACTGGGGCAAGCAGGGCCCCGAGCTGCTCGACCGCCGCCTCGCCCTGTTCGACACCCAGCAGCGGATGGTCTTCGGGGCCAGCACCTTCCGGCAGCTCGTGGACCTGTGGGCCGCGAGCACCGACGGGTCCGGGGTGGGTGACCCCTCGAACAGCCGGATGCGGAGCATGCCGGCCACGGTCGTGTCGTCCACGCTGGAAGGACCCCTGGACTGGCCCAACGCGACCGTCGCGAGCGGTGACGCCGCCGACGTCGTCGCCCGGCTCAAGGAGGAGTCGCAGGTGCCGCTGCGCTCGCACGGCAGCCTGTCGCTGAACTGGTCGCTGATGGCCGCCGGCCTGGTAGACCGCGTCCAGGTGACGGTCTTCCCCGTGATCACCGGGCGGACCGGAGTGCGACCGATCTTCGGAGGTGCGGCCGACTTCGACCTCGAGCTGATCGAGAGCCGAACGCTCGACGGCAGCATCCAGGAGCTCGTCTACCGGCCCACGCCGCACGGCTGACTCCGTTGCGGCACAGCGGTCCCGGCGTCCGTGCTGTCCGGTCGTGGCCGACGTGCCCGCCGACGTCGCGGTCGCCACCGGGAGGATCCTGCCGATGTCGACCCCGGCAGCGGCAGCGGCGACCGCGGGTCCCCGCCGCCGGTCCGCCCGATCCCTCGAAGGAGTTCGCCGTGAAGCAGTACCTGCTCGCCGTCCAGCTCGACGAGAGCGCGCCGGAGTCCGGAGCCGAGCTGCGCGAGCAGCTGGCGCGGACGGCCGAGGTCACCGCCGAGATGAAGTCCGCCGGCTCGTGGGTGTTCGTCGGCGGCCTGCGGCCCTCGCACGCCAGCACGGTCGTTCGCCCCGGCAACGGAGCGACCACGATGACCGACGGCCCGTTCGCCGAGACGAAGGAGCAGCTCGGCGGGTTCTGGGTGATCCGGTGCGACGACCTCGACCAGGCGCTGTCCTGGGCCGAGAAGTGCGCGCTGGCCTGCCGGTGCCCGATCGAGGTGCGCCCGTTCGACGCCGGATCGGGGGACTGAGCGCGGATGGATCTGGACGGCGTCTATCGGCAGGAGTACGCCCGGTGCGTGGCCACGCTGACGCGCCTGCTCGGTGACATCGGGCTCGCCGAGGAGGCCGTCCAGGACGCGTTCGCGGTGGCCGTCCAGAAGTGGGACGGGGCGTGGCCGCCCAACCCCGGCGCGTGGATCGTGACCACCGCGCGCAACCGGGCGATCGACCGCCTGCGCCGGGAATCCACCCGGGAGGCCCGTCAGGCGCAGGCGCTGCTGCTGCACCGGCGCGACGGGCCGCAGGAGGTGGGGCCGGTGCGCGACGACCAGCTCCGCATGATCTTCACCTGCTGCCACCCGGCGCTGTCGCCGCTCGCGCAGACCGCGCTCACGCTGCGCCTGATCGGCGGGCTGGAGGTGGCGGAGATCGCGCGGGCCCACCTGGTGCCGGAGGCGACCGTCGCCCAGCGGATCGTCCGCGCGAAGAGGAAGATCCGCGACGCCGGCATCCCCTACCGGGTGCCCGATGCGGGCGAACTCCCCGGTCGGCTGGCCACCGTGCTCACCGTGGTCTACCTGATCTTCAACGAGGGATACACGGGCACGTCGGGAGCGCTGCTGCGCACGGACCTGTGCCTGGAGGCCGTCCGCCTGGCGAGGGCGCTCGCCGAGCTGATGCCCGACGAGCCGGAGGTGATCGGGCTGCTGGCGCTGCTCCTGCTCACCGAGGCCCGGCGGCCCGCGCGGGTGGGGCCTTCGGGTGAGCTGGTGGTGCTCGCGGAGCAGGACCGGTCGCTGTGGAACCGGGAGCTGATCGCCGAGGGGCACGCGCTGGTGCGTTGGTGCCTGCACCGTGCTCAGCCGGGGCCGTACCAGCTGCAGGCCGCGATCAACGCCGTGCACACCGACGGCCCGGCGACCGACTGGACGCAGGTGCTGGCGCTCTACGACCAGCTGCTGAGCCACACCCCCACCCCGATCGTCGCGCTCAACCGCGCGGTCGCCCTCGCCGAGGTGCACGGACCGGCGCCGGCCCTGGCCGCCGTCGACGAGCTGGACCTCCCGGGCTACCACCTCCTGCCCGCCACCCGGGCGGACCTGCTCGCCCGCCTCGGCCGCACCGCCGATGCCGTCGCCGCCTACGACGAGGCGATCACCCTGGCCACCAACGACGCGGAACGGACGTTCCTGGAGACCCGACGGGCGCGTCTGACCCCGGACACCTGACCACCGGCCCGGCGCTGCAGCGCGCGGTGGGCCGACAGCGGGTTGCCGGAGCAGCACGTCCTCCCTAGCGTCGCCCGGGTGATCCCCCACCCCGATCACCCGGTCCCCGACCCCCTCGAGCAGCTGACGCTGGAGCAGCTCCGCGCTCGCACCAGCATCAAGTGGACGACCCACCCGGCGGACGTGCTGCCGCTGTGGGTGGCCGAGATGGACGTCCTCCTCGCGCCGCCGGTGGCCGACGCGCTCCACCGCGCGATCGCGTCCGGGGACACCGGCTACCCCAGCGGCACGGCCTACGCCCGTGCCCTGCGCTCCTTCGCCGGTGACCGGTGGGGCTGGGACGGGATCGACATCGACCGGACGGCCATCGTCCCGGATGTGATGCTGGGCATCGTCGAGGTGCTCGGTCTGCTCACCGGGCCCGGCGACACCGTGATCGTGTGCTCCCCGGTCTACCCGCCGTTCTACGCCTTCGTGACCCATGCCCACCGCCGGGTGCTCGAGGCGCCGCTCGGCCCGGACCGGCGCCTGGACCTCGACGCCCTTGCCGATGCCTTCCGCGCCGCCCGCCGCTCGTCGAACCGGCCCGTGCTGCTGCTGTGCAACCCGCACAACCCCACCGGCACCGTGCACACCCGGGCCGAGCTGACCGCGGTCGCCGCCCTCGCGCGCCGGCACGGCGTGCGGGTCGTCTCCGACGAGATCCACGCGCCCCTCGTCCTCGCCGGCGCGCGGTTCGTCCCCTACCTCAGCGTGCCCGGTGCGGAGAACGCCTTCGCCCTGTTCTCCGCCTCGAAGGGCTGGAACCTCGCCGGCCTCAAGGCCGCCCTGCTCGTCGCCGGCCCCGGCGCCGTCGACGACCTCGCGCGGCTGCCCGAGGAGGTCAGCCACGGACCGAGCCACCTCGGCGTCCTCGCCCACACGGCCGCCTTCGACCACGGCCGAGCGTGGCTGGACGCCCTACTGGACGGACTCGACCACAAGCGCAGCCTGCTCACCGACCTCATCGCCGAACACCTCCCGCAGGTCGAGCTGATCCGCCCCGAAGCCACCTTTCTCGCCTGGTTGGACTGCCGAGGGTTCGGACTGCCCGCGTCGACCCCGCGACCGGGACCCGGCGTGGTGACCGAGCTGTCCGGACCGGCCGAGATGTTCCTGACCCGGGCGCGCGTCGCCCTCAGCTCCGGCCACGTCTACGGGACGGGCGGAGAGGGCTTCGCGCGGATCAACTTCGCCACCTCGACGGTCATCCTGCGTCAGGCTCTGCAGCGGATGGGCGATGCTGCGCGAACCGTGGGCTGAGACGCCGGCGGAACCGGCCGCGGCCCGGGTCGAAGGCGGACCGAGCCGCGCGACAAGAAGGCCCTACAAGAGCGACCCCATCCGGTACAAGATCGTCCGGCTGGACCTCGCCGCAGAGCGTTCAGGAGAAGATCGCGTGTACCCCGTCGACCGACTCGGGGCCGTAGCCGACAGCTCCGACCGGGATCCGGTACTCGATCGCTTCGAGGATCTTGCCGGTCCAGGTCGGGCCGAAGCCCCCGCACAGCTCGATCAGCTGGACGTCGTACTGCTCCACGAGCTTCCTCGCCGCGTCGACGCCCTGGTCGGGGCGTTCCATGCCGACGAGAACGGTGCGGCAGGATCCGGTGTCGACCACCGTGACATCGCGCTCGGGGTCGGCCCCGCCGGCGGTGTAGAGGAAGCCCCAACGAGTCAGTGCCACGTGCTGCCCCCCTCGGTCGTGGTGCTGCCCGGCCAATCTACTACCGGAACGATTCCACTCGGATCGAGCCGGCCGATGCGATCTTCGAGTACCTCGAGATCTGGCAGAACCGCCGCCGTCGACGAGCAATGCGGCGGGCGGGGTGCCCGGGATCCTCATCTGGACTGCACGGTTGCGGGAAGGGTCTCCCGCGTTCGCCGTGGCGCCCTTTCCTGCGTCGACAATGCAGCCGCAGCGCATCCAAGGAACATGCATGCCCGCTCATTCGTCGACAGCTGTCCGCTCTGCTCGACCACCTGGACCCGTTGCGGGGTGATCGCGCAGTCGACGTGGAAGAAGTCCATGGCGAGCACGGTGGCTGCCCGGGTGCGGAGGAACTGGCGCCGGCCGGGGTTCGCCATCCGTTCGACGAGCGTGGCGGTGGTGGGTTGAGCG